>DCJA01000042.1:2909-31324 GCA_002317175.1 Lachnospiraceae bacterium UBA1712
TTATTATGGCAAAAGCACCAGTTGATCCAGAGGTTGCAAAACTAAAGGAAGAACAAAAAAAGTTCAAAGAAGAACAGAAAAAAGATAAAAAAGACCAAAAGGCCAGAAAAAAGGAAGCAAAGAAGAGAGCTAAAGAACTTGCGGATGAAGAAGCAAGAATCATGGATGATGAGGGCAGTGGTATTCCTGTATTTATTACTACTGTGATTATTATTCTGGTGTGGATAGCTATACTCTGCTCGCTTATCAAGCTGGATGTGGGTGGATTTGGATCTGGAGTATTGGCTCCGATCCTGAAGAATGTACCTGTAGTCAATAAGATTCTTCCTGATGCAGATGAGGCTGGCTATGATGACGAGGTAGATGTATCAGGCTACAGTTCTCTCAAGGAAGCGGTTAGAAAGATTGAAGAGCTTGAGGCTGAAAATGCCAGACTCAGTGAAGATAACAATAGAAAAGATGAACAGATCGCTGTTCAGTCAGAAGAGATAAACAGACTAAAGACCTTTGAGCAGAGCCAGGTAGAATTTGAACGAATTAAAACAGAGTTCTATAACGAAGTCGTATATGCAGACAATGGCCCAGGAGTAGATGAATATGTTAAGTACTATGAGCAGATGGACCCTGCTACAGCGGAGATGCTCTATAAGCAGGTCGTAAGCCAGGAACAGGAAGATAAACTGGTGACAAATTATGCTCAGGCATATTCAGAGATGAAGGCTAAGGATGCTGCAGCGATATTCGAAAGTATGACAGACGATCTTGAACTTGTTGCTAAGATTCTTTGGCAGATGGAGCCTGATAAGCGTGGCGCTATTTTGGGAGTCATGAAAGAGGACGTGGCAGCAAAACTTACAAAAATTATGGAACCAGATTAAGTTATGACCTTTTTCTTCCGATAACTAATGTGTCAAACACATATGGAGAAAGGAGGTTATTATATGACCACAGGAATTATTTCACAGTCGGCTTCTCTTGCGGGTCTTACCAATATAGTGAACACTAAGGTAAGCAATGATGCTTCTGCTGATTTCTCTGAAGCACTTAAAGCTAGCTCTGAAAAGCAAAACAGCGTGAATACTACACAGATCGGTGCTTCGAAAGAGAGTGACAAATCTCAGAAAAAGCTTGATGCTGATACAGCTAACAGTAAGGAAGAGACAAAGACTGGCGAAGATATTAAGAAGACAGACGATAGTTCAAAAGTTGTAGAGGATACAGCTAAAACAGAAGAAGACGAGATTCCAGAAGAAGTGATGGAAACGGTTGCAACAGCTATTCAGGCAGTGGCAGATATCCTTAATGTCGATGTAGCTGTAGTTGATGAAGCATTGGATAGTCTTGGATTAACGGATATTTCAATCCTTGATGAAAGTAAAATTCAGGATATTGCTCTTGAAATCGAGGGAGTGGATAATCCGGTTGAGCTTATGACCAACGAACAGCTCTACACTGATGTGAAAGCAGTAACTGAAGCAGTTGGTGAGATAGTAGGAGAACTTCAAGAGGAACTGGATATTCCACAGGAGGATATCAAAGATACAATTCAGCGTTTTGCAGCTAATCAGGAAGCTGTTCAGATTGATGAGGAAGCTGTTAAGACACAGATGCCAGCGGTTGATGCCAAGAATGATGCTGATAATGAGACTGCATCAGACGAAGCGGGTGCACAGTCGCAGATGAACTGGACAGAGAGCGTTGTAGATAACATCAAAGAGGCGGCAGGCAGTATATCTGAAACAGAAACTGTATATCAGACAGATATGGAACAGATATATGAGCAGGTTATTGAAAGCCTGAAACTCAATCTCACAAAAGATGTTACCGAGATGGAGATTAATCTTCACCCAGCAAGCCTTGGCAATGTTAGAATTCAGGTAGCTGCGAAGGATGGTATGATTACAGCCAACTTCACTACACAGAATGAACAGGTTAAAGCAGCTATCGAGACACAGATTGTTCAGCTTAAGGAAAGCATGAATGAGCAGGGCATCAAGGTGGAAGCAATCGAAGTAAATGTTGCAGCTCACGCATTTGAAGAGAACCTTAGCAAAGAGGGTGAAAGATCAAATGGTAGCGAAGCAGAAACAAAAAGAAAAAGACGTAGCATAAACCTTAATGAAATCGATGAAAATGACGATATAGATATTGTCGAAGATGAAATTAAGATTGCACGAGAGATGATGATGCATAACGGTACAACCGTTGATTACATGGCATAAGGAGAAATGATATGAGCTCAATAGCAAGCGTAGTTAATGGAGAATTGGTTAATAATTCGACAGCAGCAAGCTCAAGCAGCATAAGCAAGGCGGTTGATGCAGCAAGTAAGGAATCAGGCGGATCACTTGATAAGGATGCATTTTTACAGTTACTTGTAACTCAGATGAAATATCAGGATCCATTGGAACCAACAGACAATACAGAATATGTATCACAGCTTGCTACATTCTCAGAACTTGAGAATATGCAGAATCTTGTTAGCAACACAGATATGCAGAGAGCATCAATGTTAGTTGGACGGTATGTTCTTATGGAAACAACAGATTCAACTGGAAATACAAAGGAAATCGGCGGTTTGGTTGACAGCGTAGTATATCAGGGCGGAAAGACATATCTTTCTATCAATGAAACGCTTTATAACTTTGATGATCTTTCTAAAGTATACGACAGTGCTTATGTAGCTAATCAGGTTGCAAAAGAGGAAACTGATACAGAATAAGTTAAATGATATGGAGGAAAAGACATGAATAGAATTCAGAATCAATTCCTTTCCATAGAGCAACTTCAGGAACAGTACCTGAAGAGTCCGGGAAAAGCAACACAGGCTTCTTCCAATAACACTCAGTCTTTTGGAGACATTCTTAACCAGAAGAGCGGAGGGGTTTCACAGGGAAGTGAGATCAGATTTTCCAAGCATGCCACAAACAGACTGGCTTCCAGACAGATAGAACTTGATGGTTCCATGGTAGCGAGACTTGAGGATGGAATGCAGAGGGCAGGCGAAAAAGGAATTAAGGATTCATTGGTGATCATGGACCAGCTGGCATTTATAGTAAATGTTCCAAGCAATACAGTTATAACAGCAATGGATCAGACGGAAAGTAAAGAAAACATATTTACAAATATTGATGGCGCGGTAATCGTTTAAGCTGGACCTCACAAGGAGGCTTACATCCCCGAATGACAGAAGGGATGAACAACCGCCCAGACTGGAAATACTACAAACCTAGGAGGGCACTCATTATGATGAGATCAATGTATTCCGGTGTAGCCGGATTAAAAACACATCAGACAAAGATGGACGTTATAGGTAATAACATTGCCAATGTTAATACTGTAGCCTATAAGTCACAGTCAGTAACATTTTCAGAGCTTATGTATCAGACAACACAGGCTGCTTCTGGAGCAAATGCTGTAACAGGTACAGCAGGTATCAATGCTCGTCAGATAGGTCTTGGCGTTAAGACTGGTGCTATTAATACAGCTATCAGTTCTCAGGGTGCATCACAGACAACAAACAATCCTTTTGATATCAGAATTACAGGAAGCTCATTTTTTATAGTAAACAATGGACAGGATAATCTCTTTACAAGAGACGGTTCTTTCTATGTTGATGGTGTTGGTAATCTTGCTATGACATCCAATGGCTACAATGTAATGGGATGGCAGGTTGATCCAGAGACTAATGATATCAAGATGGATACAGTTTCTGCACTTCGAATTATGAGCCCAGAGAATATGACATATCCACCAGAGGCAACAACTCTTGCTACAGTAAGTGGTATTCTTGATAAAAATGATTCAAATGTATTATCTTCATCAGGTAAGACTATGAACCTTATGTTCTATGATAATCTTGGATATACTTACACTGCAAAGCTGGTTGTTAAGTCTACTGATACAGATGGTAACTACACAGTACAGCTTGATTCTATAGTGGATCAGAACAATACACCAGTTGAAATAGGCGATTTGCAGCTCAGCGGTGGAACAGAGGTTGATAAGCAGACTGCACTTGCTCTTTCTGAAGAGTGGGAAGTTGATGCGAGCGGTAACATTGTAAATAAGAAGGACAATACTATTGTCGCATTTGATAAGACAACAGGAACTCCAGACTGGAACAAGCTTGCAGAAGCATATGGTTATGATGATGCAACAGAGCTTCAGACACTTAAGTTCGTTATTAAGGATACTTCGACAGACCCTGCAACAGAAGGCAGTTATACACTTGATCAGGTACTTGCAGGCGGAGCATATACAGTAGGATCCCTGACTGGAAATTTAAGTGATAAATACAATGCCAAGAGCCTTACTGCTGATAAGATAACTCCTTCAGGAAGTACACTTCTTACATACAATACTACTACTGGTGCATTTGAAGGTATTGGTGGAAGAGATGCTATCACACTTAAGCTTTCAGAGGTTGAACCAGCTGGAAGATATTCCGACATTGCAATCAGCTTTGCTGATACTACAATGTACAATAACTCAGGTACATCTACAATCGCTGCTGCAAGTGGTGATAAGAACAAGATCGGTTGTGGTAGAAAGCTTGGTGAGATGAGTGGTGTATCTATTCAGGATGATGGCCGTATCTATGCATCTTATGACAATGGTATGAGTAAGCTTCTTGGACAGATAGCAGTTGCAGAATTTGCTAACGCATCTGGTCTTGCCAAGGAAGGCGATAACCTTTACAAAGCAACTCAGAACTCAGGTGACTTCGATGGTATTGGTGTTGAAGTTAAGTCAGGCGGTGGCTACATGACAACTGGTGTTCTTGAAATGAGTAACGTAGACCTTTCTGCAGAATTTACAGAAATGATTACTACTCAGAGAGGTTTCCAGGCTAACTCAAGAATCATAACCGTTTCGGATACACTTCTTGAAGAACTTGTAAATCTTAAGAGATAAATAATTGTGCTTTAGATATATGTTTTGCGATGCATTCACTCCTCGGAGTGGATGCATTTGCTGGTTTTATGGGCTTGTTTTTGACACCAATATAGACTGAATTGAGATTAATGCTATACAAGATATTGTGGGAAGGAGAATGGAAGATGATTGAGGTTACAAAATTTGATGGAACCAAAACACTGATTAATCAGGATTTGATTGAGCTTGTTGAAAGTACTCCGGATACAGTTATTACACTGACCACCGGGCGAAAAATAATTACAAAAGAAAGTAGACAAGACATAGATAATTTAGTAAAATCGTATAGAAAGGAAATTTATGCAGATTTGCCGTTTTTTGACAGATCGAAATAGATTTTTTGGAAAGGCGTAGAACCGTGGATTTAGCATCTTTACTAGGTATAGTAATATGTTTAGGCCTGGTTATTTTCGGTATCGTTGCCGGTAATGGCTTTGGCGTTATTGTTAATTTCTTAGACTTGAATTCAGCCCTGATAACTTTTGGCGGGGCTCTTTGTAGTGTAATGGCCTCTAACACAATGCAGGATTTTGTGGGTGGCCTTAAGTCGATTGCGCTCATTTTTAAGGATCAGGCTCTTAATACACCTGAGGTTATTAAGAAGATTATAGATTTGTCCAATGTAGCCCGTAAGGAAGGCTTGCTTTCTTTGGAAGAGGCTGCGGGTGATCTTGATGATCAGTTTCTCAAGAAGGGCATTATGCTTGTAGTTGATGGTACTGACCCTGAACTTGTAAGAGGCGTTATGGAGACAGAGATGATCTCTATTGATGACCGACATAAGAAGAAGATTAATTTCTGGAGTGATCTTGGAGCGATGGGACCTGCATGGGGTATGATTGGTACGCTGGTAGGTCTTGTTAACATGCTTCAGGCTATGGATGATCCGGGTGCTATCGGACCTGCTATGGCGGTTGCTCTTATTACTACTCTGTATGGTTCTTTGCTTGCTAACTGGATTTGTACTCCTACCAGCAACAAACTTAAAGTAAAGAATGAACAGGAAATGATGGCAAAACAGATTGTTATTGAGGGCTTGCTTTCTATACAGGCAGGTGAAAACCCTAGAGTTATAGAGGAAAAGCTTAAGTCCTTCTTAAGCCCGGCTGATAAGGCGGGACTTGAGGCTGGAGGTGATTCGGATGGCTAAGAGAAAAGAAGATCCACCACCAGCGGGGTGCCCGGCCTGGCAGGGAACGTTTGCGGATCTTATGAACCTGCTCTTATGCTTTTTCGTTTTACTTTTTTCAATGTCCAATATGGATGCTGAGAAGTTTGAGGCGCTGGCAGCTTCATTTTCCAATACGTTTTCTATCTTTTCGGGTGGCGGCAGTTCCTTTGAGGATGGAATGCTTATAAGCAATGGTATGAGCCAGCTTAATCAGCTGGATGAATATATAACCAATACAGGTGCTGCAAGCGATGATGCTTCAACTGAGAATACTCTTGAAGAAGGCACAGACGAACAGAAGCTTGCACAGCAGATGGAGACAGAAGGTCTTGAGGAGTCAGAAAGACTGGCAGAGATGATTGAAGAATCTCTCAATGAGTCTGGCAAACAGAATTCTGTGGATGTGTCATTTACCTCACAGTATGTTTCGCTTACTCTTAGAGGATCAATCCTGTTTGATTCTGGTAAAGCCGAGATAAAGCAGGAGGCACTTCCTACAGTTGCACAGGTTGCGGTTGTTCTTGAACGCTATGGAGACTATGGTATAGAGATTGAAGGTCATACTGATAATGTTCCATTTAATGGTGGAAAGTATGAGAACAATGATGTACTGAGTAGCTACAGAGCTTTGGCTATGTTCAATTACCTGATGGACAATACCAATATTGATCCAGCCACTGTAAAACACAGTGGACGAGGTGAATATGCTCCTATAGCTGATAATTCTACTCCAGAGGGTAGAAGTAAGAATAGAAGAATTGAGATTAAGATTTATAACAGTCTTAACAGCATAGTTAGATAACACGATTACGTGCCAGGGAGATTATTATGAAAAAGAATATGTTATCAATCCTTATCCTTGCACTATTAATTGTCAATGTGGTACTTACATCGGTGATGATGTTCACTATGATGGGCACTACCAAGAAGACAAGCAAGCTTATTGATGGTATTTCAACAGCACTTTCACTGGAGGTTGCTAATCCTGCCGATGATTCATCGGAAGCTGCGGCGGAAGTTGCCATGGAAGATATAAAGATATATCAGATTGCAGACCAGATGACAATTGGTCTTGCCAAGGGCGCTGATGGAAAGAATCATTACTGTATGATGAGCGTATCGCTTTCTCTTAACAGCAAGGCTCCTGATTATGAGAAGTATAATGCTACACTTGGCGACAATGTTGATATGATTAAGGATAAGATTTTCCAGGTAGTTGGTTCACATTCTATTGAAGAAGCTGAAAGCAACCAGGATGGTCTTAGACAGGAGATACTTGAAGCAATTCAGCAGATGTATGGTTCCAAATTTGTCTACAACGTAGTATTTAGAGATATTATTTTTAGCTAGGTCATCTTGCTAAGGATTAAGACGGGAGGTGAGCCTGGTTGGGAGAAGTATTATCTCAAAATGAGATAGACAGTCTGTTGGCTGCACTTAGTAGCGGAGAGCTGGATGCAGATGAGATAAAAGCTAAAGACGATAATCAGGTTCGTAACTATGATTTCGCTCGTCCGGCAAAGTTTTCGAAAGAACACTTACGTACACTTGAAATATTATTTGAACACTATGGAAGATTGCTTTCTACCAACCTTCCGCTTTATCTGAGAAAAAATGTTACGGTATCCGTGGCAAGCTCAGAGACAGTAGTGTTTTCGGAGTTTTCAAATGCTTTATCGAATCCGGTTATTCTAGGTATTATTGATTTTAAACCACTTAAGGGTTCCATAATGCTTGAGATATCACCTAATATCGGTTTTGCTATCATTGACCGTATGCTGGGTGGACAGGGAGTTCCGATTGAGAAGAGCAGAGATTTCTCGGATATAGAGCTAAGAATTATAGAGAAGATCATGGTTCTGTGTATGCAGCTCATGAAAGATCCCTGGAAGAATGTGGTAGAGATTGATCCTCTGCTGGAACGAATTGAGACCAATCCTCAGTTCGCGCAGATTATTGCTCCAAATGATATGATAGCTATTGTTACGCTGAATATATCACTGGGCGATGTAGATGGTTTCATGAATATATGTATACCATATTTTACAATTGAAGAGGTAATCGAGAAGCTGAATACAAAGTTCTGGTACTCAAATATGAAGGATAACAATGAAGAAGACTTTTCGGGCTATGTTGAGTCGCTTATCAGGAGGGCAGATGTTCCTGTTACTGCACATCTTGGAAAGAGCGTTATTACCGTAAGCGATTTTGTTAACCTTCAGTGTGGAGATATTATCAGACTTGATGTTAAAGCTGAAGAAGAATTGCCGGTATATGTCGGCAACATAAAGAAATTTTTGGCTGCACCTGGTAAGAGCGGTGATAAATACGCCGTCAGGGTGACAACAGTCATAAGAGAGGAGGAGTAGAAGCATGGATGGTATTCTCTCTCAGGAAGAGATAAATGCTTTGCTGAGTGGTATGTCTGCAGAAGCTACAGAAGACAGTGCACAGAATGCAACGGTGGTCAATGCACCTGCTGTTGATGATACAGTTGAATTGTCTGATGTTGAAAAAGACGCCATCGGTGAAGTTGCTAATATTAGCATGGGAACATCCGCTACAACACTCTATTCCCTTGTTAATCGTAAAGTTAATATAACAACCCCGGTTGTTTCGCTCAGTAACTGGTCTGAACTGTCCGCAGAACGTGTGGATCCTTCGGTGCTGATTCAGATTAGATATACAAAAGGTCTTGATGGTTCCAACATTCTTATTCTTAAGGAAACAGATGTAAAGATTATCACTGATCTGATGATGGGCGGAGACGGAAGCAATACAGACGGAGAACTTGGAGAGATTCATCTTTCGGCTATTTCGGAGGCTATGAATCAGATGATGGGTTCTTCAGCTACCTCGCTTTCACAGATGCTTGGTAATATGATTGATATTTCTCCACCATATGCGGAGAGACTTCAGGATAATGGAGCATTACCAGGAGGCGATACAGGAGAATTCCTGAAAGGAACTTTTGTAAAGATTGCATTTAGAATGCAGATAGAGGATTTGGTTGACAGTACGATACTTCAGTTGTATCCAGTACAGTTTGCCAGAACAATTGTGGCAACCTTCTTGGGAGGAGATGCAGCACCTGCTCCAAATCCAACTCCTTATGAGCCACCAAAGGTTGAGCCTGCAGCAGCTCCTGAAGCTGCACCACAGGTAGCGCCACAGCCGACACCTCAGCCTGCGATGCAAGCTAATATGCAACAGATTCCACCTATGGGCATGCCGGCATATGACCCGACACAGATGGCACAGATGTATCAGATGCCACCTATGTATCAGATGCCACAGATGCCTCAGATGGGAATGAATTATCAGCCGGCACAGTTCGAACAGTTTTCTAATAATGTCGCAGCGATGCCAAGTAACGAGAATATCGGGCTGATTATGGATGTACCTCTTGAAGTTACGGTTGAGCTTGGACGTACAAGGAAGAATATTTCAGATATTCTGGATTTTGCACCAGGAACAATTATAGAACTTGACAGACTGGCAGGAGAACCAATAGATGTTTTGGTCAATGGCAAGTTTGTTGCCAAGGGTGAAGTTGTAGTAATCGAAGAAAGTTTTGGTATTCGAGTAACAGAAATTATTAAATAGATTGGAGATTAATTATGGCAAAGAATATTCTTATATGTGATGATGCAGCATTCATGAGAATGATGATCAAGGACATTCTTACAAAGAACGGATATAATGTAGCTGGCGAGGCTGAAAATGGAGCAAAAGGTGTTGAGAAGTACAACGAACTCAAGCCAGATCTTGTACTTATGGATATCACAATGCCAGAGATGGATGGTATCGAAGCATTAAAGGCAATTAAGGCTGCAGATGCTGGTGCGAAGGTTATTATGTGTTCAGCTATGGGTCAGCAGGCAATGGTTATTGAGTCTATCCAGGCAGGCGCTAAGGACTTTATCGTAAAGCCTTTCCAGGCAGACAGAGTATTAGAGGCTGTTAAGAAGGTAGTTGGCTAATGCTTCTTGCCAGTAATGGAAGCTTGGATGGAGTCGTTCAGTTAATTACAGTGCTTGTGATATTTGTTCTGGTTCTGTTTATTACGCTCTATGTAACCAGATGGATAGCTGGCTTTCAAAAGAAGCAGATGAATGGTTCAAATATGCAGGTCATTGAGACTATGCGACTTACACCTAATCAGTTTGTTCAGATTATCAAGGTGGGTAATCAGTATCTGGCTATTGCAGTAAGCAAGGAACAGGTTACTTTACTTACAAAGCTTGAAGAAGATGAGATAGATCTGGAACAGACCAATACACAGTCGGCGGATTTTGCTACTGTGCTGAAACAGTTCAAAAAGTCATTACCTGTTAAAGGTGATGAAGAAAACACATCGAGCAAAGATGATGAGTAGATTAAAATATATAAGATTGTTTGAGATAATATGCCTACTGTTTATGGTGGGCATATTGTGCATATATCCGAAAGTGTCTGCCCAGGCTTCTACTATAACAAGAGAAGGCGTAGGCAGTATGCTCACGGACACAACTGATGAGCGGACCAATATAGATGATCCAGGTTCATCAGAGGATGCAGATGACTTAAAAGAACTTAATATTGCTAATACCGTTACGGTTACATATGACAATGGAAATGGCGAACTCAATGGATCACTAAGAATTCTTCTTACACTAACCCTGATTTCCATTGCACCAATTCTGATAATTCTTATGACCAGTTTTACAAGAATTGTCATTGTGCTTCATTTTACCCGTAACGCGCTTAATACACAGACAGCACCGCCTAATCAGATTATCATTGGTTTGGCGCTGTTTCTGACCTTCTTTATTATGAGTCCTACAATCGACACCATAAGAACAGAAGCGATTGCTCCTTTCGAGGCGGGTGAGATTGAACAGGCTGAAGCTTTGCAGAAGGCTATGCAGCCAATCAGGGAGTTTATGTATCCCCAGACTCAGATGAAAGATGTAAGCATGTTTATGGAGATTAGCCATACTGAATGGACTGGGGAAGTAGATGATATTCCTAACGCAGTGCTTATTCCAAGCTTTATTATTAGTGAGCTTAGAACTGCATTCATTATTGGCTTTCTGATATATGTACCATTTATTGTAATAGACATGGTAGTGGCATCGGCCCTTATGAGTATGGGTATGATGATGCTGCCGCCAACGACTATTAGTATGCCTTTTAAGATTCTTCTTTTTGTTCTTGCAGATGGATGGAATCTTGTAATTGGTAATGTTGTAAAGACTTTTTACTAGTTAGAAGTCTCCAAAACTGCTTTTGTGCTAATGGCAGTGGCATTGATTAAGAATGCCATGGGAGGTTGTCATGAATATAGATGACGTCGTAACCATCACAAGGGAAGCTCTGTATACGATTTGTATTACAGCTGCTCCGGTTTTACTTGTCAGCCTTGTGGTTGGTCTTATAGTAAGTATTTTTCAGACCATTACTTCCATACAGGAACAGACACTTACCTTTGTTCCCAAGGTATTATCGATTTTTGTTACCCTGATAATACTTGGACACTGGATGCTTAATAACATGGTGGGCTATATGGAACGCTTATGGGCGGATTTTTCAATATATATAAGGTAAGGAGCAGGAGAGTTGATTAATTATTCCTTTAATTCAAGTGATTTGGAATATTTCCTGCTGATTATGATGAGAATCTCAACCTTTGTGGCGGTAGCACCTCTGTTTAATCAGAAGGGCATACCTAACCAGGTGAAGATTGGATTCAGCTTTTTTATGGCGGCTCTTCTGTATGGAGTGATTCAGGACAGGCCAGTTCTGGAATACAGTACAGTATGGGGCTATGCCGTGTTAGTAATTAAGGAAGCTTTGGCAGGACTTTTGATAGGATTTGCTGCCAATATGTGTACTACTGTAGTAACTTTTGCAGGACAGATTATAGATATGGAAACGGGTTTATCCATGGTTAATCTCATGGATCCAACTACCAATACCAGTGTATCTGTATCCGGAGTATTGTATCAGTATGTTATTACACTTATGCTTCTTGTATCGGGAATGTATCAGTATATGGTTGTGGCTCTGGCTCAGACCTATGAGCTGATACCAGTTGGTGGTGCGGTATTTGACAGTAACAAGCTTCTTGAAAGTATTGTTATGTTTTTAAATGATTATGTATCAATTGGATTTAGAATATGTCTTCCGGTATTTGCTGTGATGTTACTTCTAAATGCAGTTTTGGGAATAATGACAAAGGTTGCTCCTCAGCTTAATATGTTTTCGGTTGGTATGCAACTTAAGGTACTTACCGGGCTTGTAACTTTGTTTATTACCGTAGGTATGTTACCAACTGCCAGCGATATGATATTTGGGGAAGTAAAGAAGATGATGGCTACATTTGTAAATGCCATGATGTAAATTGTCTATAGTTTAAAGGAATTAATCTATGAGTATTGAGGAGATCTTGAAGCAGGAACTCCTACATAGAACGCTGGATTTAAATCTTCAGTTTTTTGCTGACGGACAGGGCGGAGAAAAGACCGAACCTGCAACACAGAAAAAACTGGATGATGCCAGAAAGGAAGGTCAGGTAGCCAAGTCCAAGGAAATAGCAAATGGACTCGGCTTAATTGCGTTGTTCTTCCTTCTTAAATTCTGGATTGGGAATATGGGGAATCAGTTTCTTGGGGTATTCTCAAGTATTTATAATCGAATCCCGGAGACTACAAAACTCGCCAATGGCAATCCACCTCAGACAGCAGTAAAGCAGATATTTACCTATGCATCGCTAAGAATAATTATTATTCTGGCGCCGGTTCTTATAGTAGGATATCTGGTTGCATTTCTGAGTGATTATGTACAGGTGCAATGGAAGCCGACTGCTAAACCACTGATGCCCAAGCCTAGTAAGCTCAATCCAATCAATGGATTCAAGCGCATTTTTTCGGTTAACACAGTAGTAGAACTGATTAAGTCCATAGCAAAGATAACGCTGATTGCCTATGTTGCATATTCTTATCTGGTGGACAGACAGAGTCAGCTTCTGCTGTTATATGATCTTCCCATGATGCAGGCGGTTCAGTTTGTGGGTGAGACAGTCATTAATCTGGGAATAAGAATATCTCTTTTATTCATGCTGATAGCGGTTGCAGATTTTGCATATCAGAAGGTTAAATTTAGCAAGGATATGCGAATGACCAAGCAGGAAGTCAAGGAAGAATTCAAGAATCAGGAAGGTAATCCTGAGATTAAGGGAAAGATCAAACAGAGGATGAGAGAAGCGAGTCAGCGACGAATGATGCAGGCTCTGCCACAGGCGGATGTAGTTATTACCAACCCTACTCATTATGCTGTTGCAATCAAATATGACAAGGATCTGGCTCAGGCGCCAATAGTTGTTGCCAAAGGTCAGGACTATCTGGCACAGAAGATCAAAGAGGTTGCCAGAGAGAATAATGTTGAGATAGTAGAGAACAAACCACTTGCCAGAATGCTTTATGCCAATGTCAATGTGGATGATCAGATACCACCAGAGCTTTATAGTGCTGTGGCGGAAGTTCTTGCCTATGTATATCATTTACAGGGAAGAACGGAGTAATAGTCCGTAGATTATTAGCGAATAATCCGAGGTATTAATAATTTTAAAGGACCGAATATTTAGGTTAAATAGACAGGAAAGGAGAGAAGTTATGAACTTTAAGATGCCAAAAGCAGATCTTGGTATTGCTTTATATGTATTAGCAGCATTTGTAATGTTTATCATTTCTATTCCTTCAACTCTCCTGGATGTATTGCTTGCATTAAATATAGCAATTGCATTTACCATTCTATTTACCTGTATGTTTATAAAGGAAGTTCTGGATATATCATATTTCCCGACGATTCTGCTGTTCACAACCATATTCAGAATTGCGCTTAACGTAAGCTCTACAAAGCTTATCTTAAGAACTGGTAATCCAGGTAATGTAGTTCAGACTTTTGGTAATTATGTAGGCGGTGGTGACCTTATCATTGGTACCATTGTATTCATTATTCTTATACTTATTCAGTTCATGGTTATCAACAAGGGTTCTGAACGTGTAGCTGAAGTAACAGCCAGATTCACTCTGGATGCTATGCCTGGTAAGCAGATGGCAATCGATGCCGATCTGAATACAGGTGCCATTACAGATGCAGAGGCAAAGATACGAAGAGATAAGATTCAGCAGGAATCCAGCTTCTTTGGTAGCATGGATGGTGCGGTTAAGTATGTAAAGGGAGATGCTGTAGCAGGTCTTATTATCACTGCGGTTAATGTTATCGGTGGTATTGCCATGGGTATGACCCGTCAGGGCCTGGATTTTTCAGCTGCTCTCAGTAAATATACAATCCTGACTATTGGTGATGGTCTTGTCAGCCAGATACCATCACTTCTTATATCACTTTCAACAGGTATTCTGGTTACCAAGGGCTCCAAGGATGCGGACTTTGGTAATACCCTTGTTAAGCAGCTTTTTGGTCTTCCAAAGGTGCTTTATCTGGTTGGTGGAGTTATCTCATTTTTAGGTGTGGTTACACCACTTAGTGCAATTATATTTGTTGCATTGGGCGCTGTATTTATTATGGCAGGCCGTATGATAGAGGGAACTCTTGAGACTGCCAAGATAGAGGGCGAAGTTAGTACAGAAGAGGCTGCGGCAGAAGAAATCAGGCAGCCTGAAAATGTTAATTCGCTTTTGCAGGTTGATCCAATCGAGCTTGAGTTTGGTTATGGTATTATTCCGCTGGCGGATGTTAACCAGGGCGGAGACTTGCTTGACCGAGTTGTAATGATAAGACGTCAGATAGCGCTTGAACTGGGTACGGTAGTT
This sequence comes from Lachnospiraceae bacterium UBA1712, assembly GCA_002317175.1. Lineage (GTDB taxonomy): Bacteria > Bacillota > Clostridia > Lachnospirales > Lachnospiraceae > Colinaster. The sequence goes on from DCJA01000042.1 coordinate 17,835, forward strand.
CCAATCATTCGTCTGCGTGATAATATTCAGCTTAATCCAAACCAGTATGTTATTAAGATAAAAGGTATTCAAATTAGTGAAGGCGAGATTCTCTTTGACCACTATATGGCAATGAACCCGGGCTACGTTGAGGAAGAGATTACAGGTATTCCTACATTTGAGCCATCCTTTCATTTGCCGGCTATCTGGATAACCGAGTCCCAGAGAGAGCGTGCTGAGTCTATGGGTTATACAGTAGTAGATCCACCAAGTATTATAGCTACTCATCTTACAGAGATTATCAGACAGCATATTGATGAACTGCTTACCAGACAAGATGTACAGAATCTTGTTAACAATCTTAAGGATTCTCATCCAGCTCTTGTGGACGAACTTGTTCCAAAGCTTTTGGGACTTGGTGAGGTACAGAAGGTACTGCAGAATCTGCTTAAGGAAGGTATCTCTATTCGAGATCTTCTTACCATATTTGAAACTCTGGCAGATTATGCAACCACAAGCAGGGATACTGATATTCTGACTGAATATGTCAGACAGGCATTGAAACGTGCCATTTCAAGCAAGTTCTTCCCAGCCAATGAGACCAGTAGTGTTGTAACACTTGATCCATCGCTGGAACAGAAGATTATGAGCAGTGTTAAGCAGACAGAAAATGGAACCTACCTGAATCTGGACCCGGAACTTACAAAGTCTATTATGAAGTCGGTTGACGCAGAGACCAAGAAGCTTGAAAACCTTGGAAGATCACCGATTATTATTACTTCACCTATTGTCAGAATATATTTTAAGAGACTCATAGAAGATTACTACAAAGACGTAATAGTTGTATCGTATAATGAAGTAGAATCAAACGTTGAATTACAATCTGTTGGGATGGTAACCGCATGATAATTAAAAAGTATGTAAGCAAAACTGAATCTGATGCAATAGAAATAGCCAGAAAAGATCTGGGTGAGGGCGTCGTAGTGATGAATGTCAGACAGCTTAAGAAAAAAGGTCTGTTTGGCCTGTTTTCTACGCCTCAGGTGGAAGTGACTGTTGCACTTGAAGAAGAGGGCGAGAGACCTCAGCAGAAAGCACCTACCATGACAGCTCTTGAACAGCTGGCTCAGAAGCAAAAAGAGATAAATGCTCAAAGGGCAGCATCATCAACTACAGTCAGGGCTTCCAATTTAGCAGGAACAGCAACTGCATCTACTGCTAAGGCAACTACATCTAATAATGCTACAGTTGTAAACTCTGCTTCTTCGCAGGGAAGAAAGATTGATATTATCAGTGAAGCAGATGAGAAGAATGATGAAATCAGCATCATTGACAAGTCGAACAATGCACTTGAAGAAAAACTGGATTCTATCGAAACTCTGATAAAGCGACGTCTTGAAAATGAGGACAACAAGCAGGAAGAGAAGGTTAAGAAGGAAGAAAAACAGGAAGAAAGCGATCAGATGAAGCTGACTAAGCTTCTCTACAATATGATGATTGATAACGAGGTTCATGAAAAATATGCTAACCAGATTATCGAAGAGGCAGAAAAAACCAATAAACCTAATATGCCGGTAGATTATTTCCTGACCAATATCTATCAGAAAATGATACTGAAGTTTGGTCAGCCAGCAGTTATTACTCCTGCAGAAAAAGGGCCTAAAGTGGTATATTTTGTCGGACCTACAGGAGTAGGTAAGACTACGACAATTGCAAAGATTGCCAGCAAATTCTGCCTTGAGGAGAAGAAAAAAGTAGCCCTTCTTACCTCGGATACCTATAGAATAGCTGCGGCGGAACAGCTTAGAACCTATGCCAATATTCTTGAGATTCCATGCAAGATTATCTACTCGCCTGCAGAGATTGAAGAAGCATATATGGAATACATCGACTATGACTTTATATTTGTTGATACAGCGGGTCATTCTCATCACAATGAAGAACAGAAGAACAATACCAATGTTGTGATTCATTCACTGGATGGAAAGACACAGGCTGAGGTATATCTTGTGCTTAGTGCTACCACCAAATATAAGGATCTTATCAGTATAGCTGATACCTATAAAGAAATGACGAATTTTAAGCTTATATTCACCAAGCTTGATGAGACAACATCATTTGGAAATATGCTTAATCTTAAGCTGTATACAGGGGCTGAACTGTCCTATGTAACCTATGGTCAGAATGTTCCTGAGGATATAGATCGATTTGATCCTCAGGCTACTGTAAAACGTATTCTGGGCGGCGGTTCTGACAACGAATGATAGTTTACATAAATGCATTAATCATGGTATAATGGAGAGGTGAGAGCCTTGGATCAGGCAGAACAGTTACGAAATATAATAAAGGCAAATAATACAGTTGTACGTCCTGTTGCCAGAGTCATTACGGTGACCAGCGGCAAGGGTGGAGTTGGTAAGTCTAACACTGCCATTAATCTTGCTATCTGGCTTAAGAGGATGGGGCAGAGAGTCATTATCCTGGATGCAGATTTTGGACTGGCTAACATAGAGATTATGTTTGGGACAGTACCAAAACACAATCTGTGTGATTTGCTTTATCAGGGAAAAAGCATAACGGATATTATTACATGGGGCCCGGGAGAGGTCGGATTTATTTCAGGAGGTTCTGGAATTGTGGGCCTGTCTAATCTGAGCAGAGAATATCTTGGATATATTATTCAGAATCTTGCTCAATTGGATGCAATTGCCGATGTAATAATTGTAGATACCGGTGCCGGAATAAGTGATGCAGTATTGGAATTTCTTGTGGCTAGTGGAGAGATACTGCTGGTTACCACACCAGAGCCAACTTCTATAACAGATTCCTATTCCTTACTTAAGGCACTGAACAGACACCCGAGGTTTTCTACAGAGACATCTCAGATTAAGGTTATAGCCAACAGGGTGGCTCAGACTGAGGATGGTCTCGCATTGTTTAATAAACTTAATGTGGTTGTCCAGAGATATCTGAAGCTTCCACTTGAATATCTTGGAGCTGTACCTCAGGATGACAAACTCTCAGAGGCGGTTATGCAGCAGTTGCCGGTTTCTCTTGCCAATGAGGCTGCGAGATCTTCCAAGGCATATGAACTTATGGCAGCAAAGCTTATGAATATAGACATCAGTAAGGATGTTAAGAAGAGAGGGATGGCAGCATTTTTCTCACATATAGTAACAGGAAAAAGACAGGGCTAAAGGTTAGGGCAGATGCTAGACAATTATATTAAACCAGGTCAGAAGGTTGATTTAAAGGCTGTAAAAAGGACCAAGCTTTCAAGCGAAGAGAATAAGGAAAAGGTATACACTACGAAGATATATGATGTCGTTGATGATGACACTGTAGAGATTATTATGCCTATGGAACAGACTAAGCTTATTCTTCTTCCGGTGGATGGAGAATACGAGGTATTCTTTTATACAGAGAATGGCTTATATGAGAGTACGGTGAGAATTATAGACAGATATAAGAGTAATAATGTCTATATTATTCTTGTGGAACTTCAGACTAATCTTAGAAAGTATCAGAGAAGAGATTTCTACAGATACAGTTGTGCTCTGGACCTGGATACACGATCACTTACTCCTGAAGAAATATTTGCACTTAGAAAGGGTGAAGCCTATCAGGCACCTCCTGGATTACCTACAACAAAAGGTGTTATTGTAGATATTTCCGGTGGCGGACTAAGGTTTGTGTCAAAAGCAACACAGTATGATAAGGAGAGCATGATCTATTGTAAATATGATCTTTTTATTCATGGAGGTGTAAAAACCTACAACATAATTTGCAAGGTACTGGATTCACGTGAGATAGCAAATCGCGACGGGGAATATGAACACAGAGTCCAGTTTGTTAATCTTGACAGCGATGAACGCGAAGAGATAATACAGTATATTTTCGAAGAAGAAAGAAAAAATCGTAGAAAAGAAAGAGGGTTACGTTAGTAATATGAAAAAAATACTGCTAGTTGATGACTCTGCACTCATGAGAAGGGTGCTGTGTGATATAATCAATTCAGACAGTAGGTTTTCTGTTGAAGATGAAGCTGCAAATGGGGTTGAAGCTTTAGAACTGCTAAGTTCCAAAAACTACGATGGGGTTGTTCTTGATGTAAACATGCCTAAGATGGATGGCTTGCAATTACTGAGAGAACTACAAAGTAGACACATACAGGCAAGAGTTCTGATGGCCAGCACCATGACCCAGGAGGGTAGCAAGGTAACACTTGATGCTTTGGAACTTGGAGCTCTTGATTTTATTCACAAACCGGACTGGTCTTTTAAATGTAAGGATCAGAATTTTCAGACAGAGATTCTTAATACTCTGGAAGCGGTTTGTAATTCTAAACTTTCACAGGCTGCAAGGGGCAATGATAAGCTTAATACTATTCAGATTCGTGAGATTGTTAAGAAGAATAGTAGCAGGTATACAGGCGAAAAGATTGTCGCTATTGCCGTTTCCACAGGTGGCCCTAAAGCACTTCAAAGCGTTATTCCATTATTACCAGCTAATTTAGATGCACCAGTTGTACTGGTACAGCACATGCCTGAAGGATTTACAGCGTCCTTTGCAGAGAGGCTTAATACCATGAGCGAAATCAGGGTAGTTGAGGCAAAAGACGGTGAGGAATTAGAGAAGGGCTGTGTATATATTGCCAAGGCGGGTCAGCATCTTAATGTTGCGAAGAATGGTAAAAAAGCACAGATTCGATATTCACAGGAAAGCTACAGAGAAGGCGTCAGACCATGCGCCAACTATATGTACGAATCATTGAGGGATTTCTCTTACGATGAGGTTGTGGCAGTAGTAATGACAGGCATGGGGGCCGACGGAACAGAAGGAATTAAAAGACTTAAGGAGTCTGGAAAGAAAACATTTGTAATAACTCAGGACAGTGACAGCTGCGTAGTATATGGTATGCCAAAGGCCTGTGTTAAGGCAGGACTTTCAGATGAAGAAGTCACATTAACACAAATTGCACAGGAAATTATTTTACGCGTGGGGGTAAAATCAGATGGATGTTAGTCAGTATTTGGACATCTTTATAGATGAATCCAAGGAACATTTACAAAATCTTAATACTCAGATTCTTGACCTGGAACAGGAACCAGGCAACATGGACACAATCAATGAGATATTCCGTGCTGCTCATACACTTAAAGGTATGGCAGGTACTATGGGATATAAGAGAATGCAGAATCTCACTCATAATATGGAAAATGTGTTCTCAGAAGTTCGTAATGGAGCAGCAAAGGTTAATGCATCTATAGTGGATGTATTGTTCCAGTGTCTGGACGCTTTGGATGAGTATGTAAGCAATATTCAGACAACAGGAGATGAAGGCGATAATGATAATGAGAATCTTATCAAGGTCTTCAATGATTTCCTTGCTGGTAATACAGGAGCTGCAGCTGCAGAAGCGCCTGCCACTGCTAAGGCTGAAGAGAAGCCACAGCTAGCAGAAGCAGAGGAAAGCTGGAAGAAGATTACATATTCTGACACACAGAAGACTGTAATAGCAGAGGCTGCAAAGGAAGGCTTAAAGGCTGTTGGAGTGACTGTGACAGTTCAGGAAAGTTGTATTCTCAAGGCTGCAAGAGCGTTCCTTGTGTATAAAGCAATTGAAGAATTAGGTGAGATCATTGTATCAAGTCCTTCTGCGCAGGATATTGAGGATGAAAAGTTTGAACTTGAGTTCAGTCTTGTAGTTCTTACAAAGTCAGATGTGGATAAGGTTATTGCTGCAGCAATGAATGTTTCTGAAATAGAGAAGGCTGTTGCTGGTATTGTGGATGTTGATGCTGCACCTGCACCTGCTACTGAGGCTGTTAAGGAAGAAGAAAAAGAGGATAAGGAAGAGAAGGTTGAGGAAACTGCACCAGCTGTGGTTGATGATAAGAAGCCTGCAGAAGCAGAAGCTAAGCAGACAACACAGGCTGCCAAGACTGGAGATAAGAAGAAACCAGTTGTTAACAGAACTGTTCGTGTTGATATTGAGAAGCTTGACGACCTTATGAATCTTGTAAGTGAGCTTATTATTGCTAAGAACTCACTTGTTAGTGCTGCTACTACAAAGGGTGCAAGTACTAATAATGTTAATGAACAGATTGAATACCTTGAGAGTGTTACTACTAATCTTCATGAATCCGTTATGAAGGTTCGAATGGTACCAATCGAAAGCGTTGTAAATAAGTTCCCACGTATGATTCGTGATCTTCAGAAGAAACTTGATAAGAAGATGGAACTTTATATGTCTGGTGAGGAGACAGAACTTGACCGTACCGTGGTTGATGAGATTGGTGACCCACTTATGCACCTTCTTCGTAACTCAGCTGATCATGGTATTGAAGGTGATGTTAAGTTAAGAAAAGAAAGAGGAAAGCCGGAACAGGGTAGTATCTGGCTGGATGCATATCAGGATGGTAATAACGTAGTTATCGAAGTAAGAGATGATGGTAATGGTATTGATGTCAATGCTGTTAAGGCAAAGGCTATTGAAAGAGGTACTATTACAGAAGAACAGGCAGCAAGTATGACTGATCAGGAGATTACTAACCTGTTGTTCCTTCCAAGCTTCTCAACTGCGAAGAAAGTATCCGACATTTCTGGTCGTGGAGTTGGTCTTGATGTTGTTAAGAGTAAAATCGAGTCTCTTAGTGGTGAAGTAAGTGTTAAGTCTACATATGGAGTTGGAAGTACATGGACTATTCGTCTTCCACTTACACTTGCTATTATTCAGTCTCTTATGGTTGTTGTTGGTGGAGAGAAATATGCTATTCCACTTGGCAATATTCAGACAATTGAGAGTATCAGACCAGATGAAATTAAGACAGTTCAGTTGAAGGAAGTTATTAATCTTCGTGGCAGTGTAATTCCTATTATCAGACTTAATGAGGTATTGGGTTGTGAGTCTACAAGACAGCCAGATGAAGATTATGTGATTGTAGTTGTAAAGAAGGGCGATGTTCAGGCCGGACTTGTAATTGATGAACTTACAGGTCAGCAGGAAATCGTTATTAAGTCCTTAGGTAAATATATTAATAAGAGCAAGATTATCAGCGGTGCAACAATCCTTGGCGATGGCGAAGTTGCATTGATTGTTGACCCTAATGCTTTGATTTGAAAGTGAGGACAGAATAATGAATGAAGTAAAAGCTTTTTCAGAGGCAGTACAGTATATAAAGATAGCTGTTGGAGAGGAATTCTATGGTATTGATATCAGCATAGTTGACAATATTGTTCGTATGCAGCGCATTACCAGAGTTCCAAATGTAGCATCGTATATCAAAGGCGTTATTAATCTTCGTGGTGAAATTGTGCCAATCATGAACCTTAGACTTAAGATGGGAATTGATGAGATTGAGTACACCAAAACTACAAGAATAATAATTATTAAGACAGAGCTGGTTGGAAAGATCGGACTTATTGTAGATGCAGTAAAGGAAGTAGTTGCTCTGGATGATGGACAGATTGAAAAGCTTCCATATGACAATAATGATGAGAATCATTTTGTAAATGCTGTAGGTAAGGTTGACGATACACTTATCTCTCTGCTCGATATTGGAGCAGTATTAGCAGAAAAGCAGGCTAAGGAGGAGGCATAATGTCAGATCTTTCTATTGAAAGCATCTCAGAGAACTATTTTGATGTCCTCAAAGAACTTGGTAATATTGGTGCTGGCAATGCTACCACTGCATTGGCTTCCATGCTGCAGAGTAAGGTTGACATGAGGGTTCCTCAGGTCAGAATGCTCGAGTTTAAGGATGTTGGTGCTATACTTGGTGGCGAAGAACAGGAGATGGTAGGCGTATACCTGGGTGTAGGAGGAGATATTTCTGGAAGTATTCTTTTTCTGGTAAGACGTGAGGTTGCCACTCATCTTGCTAACAAGGTAATGATGGGCATGGGTTCCGGAGAATTTGGAGAGATGGAACAGTCCGCATTTAAAGAGATTTCTAATATTATTACGGGGGCATATCTCAATGCGCTTGCTTCAATGACAGGAATGATGATTACACCAACAGTTCCAGATCTGACTATAGATATGGCTGGAGCAATTCTAAGCGTTCCTGCTGTTGAATTTGGTATATATGGAGATAATATTCTGTTGATTCAGTCTCAGATATCTGATGAGATAGATATAGACGGTTTTTTTATTATGGTTCCTGACATGGAATCCTACGAGAAGATACTTAAATCACTTGGTATATTAGGCTGATAAGGAGAGTCTTGATGGAAATAAAGGTTGGAATGGCCGATATGAACGTCTGCTCCCCACCTGATACTATTATTACCCTGGGATTGGGATCCTGCATAGGAGTAGTTCTATGGGATCCTGAAAAAAAGGTTTGCGGTATGGTGCATGTAATGCTGCCGGATTCAACACAGATCACTCAAAATTCCAACAGAGCAAAGTTTGCTGATACTGGAATTGAGGACCTTTTGCAGAAGATAATTGCAAAAGGCGCCAAAAAAGAGCGGGTGGTTGCGAAGATTGCCGGTGGAGCACAGATGTTTAGCATTAATACAAATTCTCCCTCATTGCGAGTGGGGGAACGCAATATTGAGGCGGTTAAGAAGACTCTTAAACGTCTTGGAATAAGACTGGTAGCTGAAGATACAGGTGAAAACTACGGTAGAACTGTACTATTTCATCCGGATACAGGTGAATACACTATTAAAGCTATTGGAAAAGAAATTAAATCAATATAGGAGCATATATGAGTGATCAGCTTAAGCTTTTGCCGGCTTTTATTATGCTGTTGGCGGGGGCAGTAACTAGTATAATAACATTTGGAATTGGTTACAGCATGAAGAGTGCGCTAATCATTCTGCTTATAGTATTGATTCTGTTCTATATAATGGGAGTTGTTCTGCAAAAATTGATCTTCAAATTTGAGGAGGCAAACAAGCCTAAGCCTCAGACAGAAGAAGGAACAGAAGAGACAACCGAAGAGGGAAAGGTTGTTGAAAAGGACGAAAGCGAGATTAATAAGAATGCTGAAGGGTCCAATTCTGAAGCGGGAAACAGACCGGAGCTGGACAGAGCATAGAGTAGTATAAAGGGGTTATTTTAAAGGGTTACAATATGGACGAACAGGCAAGAGAAAGGCTTTGGACGGATTATTACCGTAGTAAGGCTACAGACTTAAGGGAAAAGTTAATATTGGAATATGCTCCACTTGTAAAGATTGTTGCAGGCAGACTTAGCATGTACCTGGGTTACAATGTGGAATATGATGACCTGGTAAGCTATGGAATATTTGGCCTTATTGATGCTATTGATAAATATGATATCAGTAAGCAGAATAAATTTGAGACCTATGCTTCGTTACGAATTCGCGGTGAGATTCTTGATCAGATCAGAAAGATGGACTGGATTCCAAGAACCGTTCGTCAGAGACAGAAACAGATAGATGCTGCAATCAGAGAGATTGAAAGTACAACAGGAAGAAATGCCAAAGACGAGGAGATTGCTCAAAAGCTTGGTATTTCGGCTGATGAATACAATGACTGGCAGTCACAGTTAAAGGTTACTAATCTTGTTTCTCTAAATGAGTTTATGGAGCAGGGCAGTGACGTGCCTAATGGTAGAAATGCCAGTTCGCATTTCTCAACTCCGGAAGAGAGTTATGAAAAGAACGAACTTAAGGAGGTTCTCAGAGATTCTCTTAATCTGCTGACAGAGAAGGAGCGCAGAGTAATAGAATTATATTATTATGAAGAACTGACCTTAAAAGAGATAAGTATGGTACTTGAGGTATCTGAATCCAGAGTATCTCAGTTGCATACAAAGGCTTTGTCCAGAATGAAGGATAAGATGGGCAAATACATGGGAATCCTTGCAGGAGCGTAAATATGAATGGATATTTTATGCTTTGTGGTGCACAGGGGGATACAAGACTTAAGCTAATTCCTCCTGCTGAAGGTGGAGCACCGATTGATATTGCGGATGTTATGGAATATCTGTCATTTCATAAGATAGATTATGATCTGCCAGTATTGAACAGTGCCATTACTACTTTGACAGAAGAGACCACGATTGTACTAAATAATGATCCCATGCTTCCTATTAATGAGGAACTGGTGATAACAATAGACGCCGACAGGATGTGTGCTTGGGGGCGTTTTACTTGTGCGTCCGATTTGGGTCAGAGCATTACTAAAGATGAGATTTTATCAGATTTAAAATATAAAGGCATCAAGTATGGAATAGATGAAATGGCAATTGATTTTTATCTGTCCACAAAGATGTATATGGAAAATATAGCGCTTGCTAATGGACAACCAGCGGTTCCAGGCAAGGATGCTTCAATTGAGTATTTCTTTAATACAGATCTTAAAGTAAGACCAACTCTAAATGAGGATGGTTCAGTTGATTTCTTTAATCTGAACATTATAAACAGAGCCGAAGCTGGAATGCTGTTAGCCAGATTAACTAAAGAAGTAAATGGTGTACCAGGTACAGATGTTCTGGGTAACAATATACCTCCAAGACTTGCTCAGAAGGCAATACTTAAGTATGGAAGAAACATTTCTATCAATGAGGACAGAACAGAGATATATTCAGACTGTAATGGACATGTATCCCTTGTAGATGGGCGTGTATTTGTTAGTGATGTAATGCAGGTTGAAAATGTTGATCCTTCTACAGGTAATATTGAGTATGAAGGTAACGTGCTTGTCAATGGTAATGTGTGCTCTAATTTTTCAGTTAAAGCCAAGGGTGATGTAGAGGTTAGAGGTGTCGTTGAGGGTGCTGAGATAGAGGCAGGAGGCAATATCACCATTGCCAGAGGCATGAACGGCATGGGCAAGGGTAATCTGAAGTGTGCAGGTAATATCGTTGCCAAATTTATTGAGAATTCCAATGTGGAAGCAGCGGGATATGTTGAAAGCGAATCTATTATGCACAGCACGGTAGTAGCTGGTACAGAGATTCATGTCAATGGTAAAAAGGGATTTATTTCAGGCGGTAAGGTTAATGCAACCAGTCTGGTTGAAGCTAAAATACTCGGTTCCGAAATGGGAACTGATACTGTAATTGAGATTGGACTTAGCGCTCTGGCTAAAAAGAGATATAAAGAAGTTGAAAATGAACTGGCTGAGATTGATAAAGTGCTTGCCAGAGCTATTCCTATTATGGAAGCAGCTAAGGAAAGAGTGGCTGAAGGCCAGCAGATGAGTGAGGATCAGCTTGCCAATGTCAGAAATATATACAATCTGTCTAAGATAAAAAAGACTGAGATGCATGCGCTGATGACAGAGAAAAAGGACCTTGAAGAAAAGCTTGAGACCGATAAGGATGCCAAGGTAGTAGTTCTTGATACAGTTTATCCGGGAACCAAGATTGTTATAAGTGATGTGTCCAAGATAATCAAGAAGAGTGTAGCTCACTGCAAGTTCGTGAAGGACAGAGGCGATGTTACGATGATAGGTTTTTAAAGGGTGATTAAAGATGGGAATAGATGCTATTCATCTTAACGGTGCAATGACTGGAGTACAGGATTATAATAGCCTGAGACACCAGGAAGACACAAAGGGAATGCTTAATCAGACAAATTTTCAGAACCAGTTTGAGCAGAAGGTAGATAACAAGCTTAATCAGGTTCAGTCCAAGGACAATACGGACAATCAGAACCGTAAGTTTGATGCCAAGGAAAAGGGTGGCAACAGCTATGACGGTGATGGTGGTCAGCATCGTAAGCAGGAGAAAAATGAGAAGAATCCGGTCAGGGCTCCATATCTGGGTGGCGGCTTTGATATGAAGATATAGGAGAACGTGTAGTATGCATTTTGCGGAAATATTTATTTTGATTATAGGAGCTTTGCTGTTTACAGTGAGCTTCTTTATTCCTGATAAGGGAACTGGCTCAGTCGGCCTTGATGAGGAAGAAGAGAGAAAGATAATAAGAGACCTGCTTGATAAAGAAATTGATGAAGCAAAGGATAAGATAGAAGAAGCTGCACAGGAGTGTGTATATGATAACAGAGACAAAATGGAAAGAGCTCTGGACAGAATTACCAATGAGAAGATGAGCGCAGTGGACGAATATTCCAATACTGTGCTTGAGCAGATTCATAAGAATCATGATGAAGTGGTATTTCTGTACGACATGCTTAATAATAAGCATACTCAGGTAAAGAATACTGCAGCTGAGTTAAATCAGATTACCAAATCAGCTAAGATGGCAGCAGAGAATGCAAGCAGACAAACAGAGCAAGTGGCTACTGCTAATCAGATAACAACAGCTAGTCAGGCATCAACTGCTGGACAAGTGGCATCAGCTAGTCAGACAGCCAAGACAGCTAATGCATCTAGCAATAGACCGGCAAGCGCAGCTCCAGTAGCGCCTGTACTATCAGCTCCTTATAAGAATAAAAACAATGATTCTGCAAGCAAGCCTGCAGCTGTTGCTGGTGAGGAGAAGCTGGAGGATGGAAGTATATTTGAAGAGCTTCCAGTAAAGAAAGTTGACCTGGAATTTCTTGATCTTAGCAAGGCTGATGATGCTGTAAAAGAGAAGAATGCAAAGGCAAAGGCAGCAAAGGGAAAAACTGAGAAAACACCTGTAGCTGATGGCAATATTGATCTTATGTTTGCTTCCGATAACAATTCGGCGAATAGCAATGATAAGATTCTTGCGCTTCACAAAGAGGGCAAGTCAAATATGGCAATAGCAAAAGAGCTTGGACTTGGTATAGGTGAGGTAAAGCTTGTAATAGACCTGTTTGAAGGAATATAAGATATTTTGTTAATCACAGGATTTGAAGGAATTTAGGATATGAATCTGAAGAGTTACTTAAGAGGTATTGGCGCGGGTATACTTGTAACTGCGGCGGTATTTCTTATTTCTGGAATAAATGATGATAAGACAATGACTGATGCTCAGATTGTAGCAAGAGCAAAGGAACTTGGCATGGTTGAATCAACGACACTTGCAAGTGCAAGCAATGTGATAACACCATCTGCTGAAGCAATTGAGACTACTGAAACTGATACATCAGATGCCGCAAAAGACGATGATGCCTCAACAGATGCGACAGACTCTGCAGCAACTGATGATGAAGCTACAGCTTCGACGGATACTACTGACAAAGCAGCAGATGTAGCTACAACAGATGAGAACAATGATGATGCAGTTACTGATGAAGATGGTACAGAACTTGTAGATGCTATGCCAAGCAAGGCAGTAGAAGAAGAGATCAGTACAAACACTAATTCGGATGATAGTAAGCCTGCAACAACAGCTGGTTCGGACAACATTGTTATTGTTGTTAATTCTGGAGATGGTTCTGATACAGTTGCCAGAAAGCTTTATGATGCAGGAGTTGTTCCTAATGCACACGAGTTTGATTTGTTTTTGATGGCCAATGGTTATGACAGAAAGATTACAACTGGTAATCATATAATTAGCAAAGATATGACTAATGATGAGATAGGAAAGAATCTTGTAAGTTCTACTCGTTAGTAGGAAATAAAAAAAGGACTTCAATCGAAGTCCTTTTTT
>DCJA01000033.1:0-14451 GCA_002317175.1 Lachnospiraceae bacterium UBA1712
TATCTCTTTGAGAACTGTGGAGCACGACGAGCTGCCTTTAAGCCGTATTTCTTTCTTTCCTTCATACGTGGATCACGTGTAAGGTATCCAGCCTTCTTAAGTACTGGTCTGAAATCATCATCAACCTTAAGAAGTGCTCTTGCGATACCATGTCTGATAGCACCTGCCTGACCTGTGTATCCACCGCCCTTAACGTTAACCTTAACGTCATACTTCTCTGTTGTCTCAGTAGCTGTGAGTGGCTGACGAACGATAACTTTAAGTGTCTCAAGTCCGAAATACTCATCAATGCTTCTGCCGTTGATTGTTATATCACCTTTACCAGCTGTCATGTACACTCTGGCAATTGATTTCTTTCTTCTACCTGTTCCATAGAACTGAGCTGCTGCTTTCTTAGCCATCTTAGTAATCTCCTTCCAAACCTAATTAAAATGTAAGTACTTCAGGCTTCTGAGCTGCATGATTGTGCTCGTTTCCTGCATATACGTATAATTTCTTGTACATCTGTCTTCCAAGAGGTCCCTTTGGAAGCATGCCCTTAACAGCTAATTCAATAACTTCTTCAGGCTTCTTAGCTAACTTCTCACGAAGTGTCTGCTCTTTCATACCACCAACATAGTCTGAATGATGATAGTAAATCTTCTGATCAAGCTTCTTTCCAGAAACAACGATCTTATCTGCGTTGATTACGATTACGTTATCGCCACAATCAATGTGTGGTGTATAAATAGGCTTATTCTTGCCTCTAAGTACCTTTGCAACTTCTGAAGCTAAACGACCAAGAGTCTGACCTTCAGCGTCTACAACGTACCATTTTCTATCAATAGTAGCTGGACTAGCCATAAATGTCTTCATTTGAAAAATCCTCCAAAATACTTATCACTGTAACATGCAATTCTTACATCGGGGCTGTTGATGCGTAAATCACTAGCGTCTGGTATAACTTCCATCTGAAATACCCACGCTCAACTAGTATACTAAACGTCTCCAGGTGTGTCAACACCTGTTTTTGTTTATTTTCACATTTTTTCTTTGCTTTTTTTAGTAAATATTATGAGCATAAATCTTGCTTCATTAATACCACAATATAATGTATTTTTTACCACACCGTCATACTAGAACAAATCCAATAGTTCTTTAGGAGTGTTGATTTTTGCAGCACACTCATTTACCTTACCAAAACCATAGGCAGCAAACACCATTGGAACTCCTGCCTTCCTGCATGCATCTGCATCCATCTGTGTATCACCAACATATATTGGATGCTTAAGTCCATGCTTTTTACTCATCAGCAATATGTTATCTGCTTTAAGAAGTCCTGAATCGCCAGGGCATACATGGTCAATAACATAATCCTGCAATTTCAAATGCTCAATAACCAGCTCAATATATCCTGACTGACAGTTGCTGACTATTATAATCTTATAACTATTAGAAAGCTGTTTGATAGCGTCATCTATACCATCGTACACCTTTCCTGCCTTTGCCTTAATATAGTTCTCTTCATACTCATAGCATATTGTTTCAAAGCGCTTCTGCTCTTCCAGATTCTCATCAGGAAGAATGTTCTGAATAATATCTATCATAGGAAGGCCAAACAGACCTTTGAGTCTGTCCGCTGTAACCTGAATATCACCATGTCCTGAATCAATCAGCGCCTGATTCCATGCCTCAGTTACAACACCAGTGGAATCCCATATGGTTCCATCAACATCAAACAATATTCCATCTGCTTCAAACTGCTTTCCATCTATTATAAGCGGTTTCTTCTCTGTATTCATTTTATTGCCTTCTAACTCAACCGACATATATAATTCCTCTTATCTTAATCTTTTCTCAAAATGCTGATAATCCTTGCAGGAGTTCCAGGCTCCACCCCAGCTAAATCCATGCTCTTTAAATAGTTTATAACATAGATCATTTTCGTCTATCTTATATGGAAAATCCATGCTTCTGTCAGCGTATGGTGCACTGGCTGTTGGACAGATATAGTCCTCTCCATTTCTAAACTGAACATAAGGATTATAAAATGGATTGATATCTATAGCCAGACCATAGGCATGATAGCTCAGTTTTGTAGTATTATCTACAACACGATAATTAAAGCAGGAAGTATTATTGGCCTCCATAGACGCATCATCGTCAGCATCATACTTATCAATAAGGGCTACCTCTTCAAACTGATAACCAGCATAATACAGTTCTTCAAATATCTCCAACAGGTCCTGTGCAATCATCTCATTACATACAATCTCACCTCTGGCTGTATTTCCCTCCAGATCGTTGTAGCAGATAACAACCAGTCTGAGCATGTCATAGTTCATAATCGACTCATCTATATTGTCCGCATAGGATTTGCCGGCCATATACTCTTTTAATTCATCTGATATCGTCTCTATGTAAAATGAGTTCTCCACACTTACCGTTTCAACACCGTCTGCATCTGCTTCCTTGCCATCCTGCTGTATCACATCGGTTGCATCCTGTCCACTACGTTGTACTGCTGATGTTGTTTTTGGTTTGCTCGGCTGTGTCTCTACTGTTGCATTCTGTCCACTCTGCTGTATATCTTTCTCTTCGTCAGTCACAGCAGGAATAACTTCTATTTCCACCACTACAGTTGGTGTAACCACAGATGGATGACTGGCAGCATATTGTGCAACAGTCTGCGATCCAGTCATAGTCTTAGCAATAAGCACACAGCCTACAATAATAAATAACAGTATTGAGATGTATTTGATCAACTGATTCTTCATCTATTACTAAAACAAACTCCTTTTCAACTACTAAAACTTTATATCCACCAGTGTAAGCCCACAGGCTGCTGCCGTTGGACCTGCTGCTGTTCTGTCACAGGCCTCAAGTATCCTTTTCATGTCTTCAGGTTTTGTCTTTCCTCTGCCCACATCCAACAGGCTACCGGCTATAATTCTTACCATATTGTAGAGAAAACCATTACCTGTCACCTCGATAATGACATCCGTATCCTCTCTTCTAATGCTTATATCATCTATTGTTCTGACATTAGTCAGAGCTGTTCCATTTACACTGCAAAAACTTGTAAAATCATGCTCTCCTAACAGATATTTCGACGCTTGACTCATGAGGTCAATATCCATTTTATAGTATGTAAAGCATGAATACCTGGTTTTTAATGGATTAGGGAATTCTTCACTGCTGTATACATATCTGTAGGTCTTGGATATCTTTCTCTTTCTGGGATGAAAGTCTTCCTCTACCTCAAGCGATTGCCTGACCTTTATATCCTCTGGCAACATCTGATTAAGTGCATAGGCGTATTTGTCTGCCGGAATATTCATATCAGAGTCAAACACTGCAAGATTACATAGTGCATGTACTCCCGCATCTGTTCTGCTTGCACCTATTACCTCAATCTCCTTCTTCAAAAGCTTTGAAAGAGCCTTGTTAAGTTCGCCTTCAATTGTTGTTGCATTGTCCTGAGCCTGCCATCCATGATAGTTAGTTCCATCATAGGCCACAATCAGTAAAATGCGTTTTACCGAATCTGTACTTATATCTTCCATTACAACCACCATGCCCACCAAAGGCTTCTTCCAAATGCGATACAAATAGCAAACATAAGCCATATAGCCAGATAAGCAAAATAATCACGCTTATCATAATGTAAAGGCTTCATCTTAGTCCTGCCCTCATCTCCATGGTAACATCTCGCTTCCATAGCCATTGCAAGATCATTGGCCCTTCTAAAGGCTGAAATAAACAACGGTACCAGTAATGGTACAAGTGATTTGGCCTTCTTTATAAGATTACCAGATTCAAAATCCGCACCTCTGGCCATCTGAGCCTTCATAATCTTATCTGTTTCCTCTATAAGTATAGGTATAAATCTAAGCGCAATACTCATCATCATGGATATTTCATGCACTGGTACCTTAATCTTCTTAAGCGGTCTGAGCAGGCGCTCTAATCCATCTGTAAGGCTGTTTGGAGTAGTTGTAAGTGTCATTACACTGGAACCCATAATTAGGAATGTAAGTCTTACAGCCATCTTACATGCCACAATAATTCCCTCCCTGCTGATAGAAAGCTTCCACCAGCTCCAGACAGGCTCTCCAGCCGTCAAAAACAGGTTGAATAACACAGTTATCATCATAAGAAATAATATAGGCTTCATTCCCTTTATCATATATTTAAATGGTACAGTAGAAAGCTTAATAACCAACGCCAAATAAACTGCAGCCAGTATATAGCCCCAGACATTGGATACACAGAATAATGCAATTATAAATACAAATGTTCCTACTACCTTAGTTCTTGGATCAAGCTTATGAACCTCAGACTCAGCATGGTAGTACTGTCCCAATGTAATATCTCTAATCATACAAACTCCTACAAACAGGACATTATCTCATCAACTGCCTCAGGAATAGTTGTAATATCGCAGTTCACATCCATTCCCGCATTTTTTAAAGCATGCATAACATAAGTGACCTGTGGAACAGCCAATCCCATTCCTTCAAGTTCCTCAACATGTCTGAACACTTCCCTTGGTACATCGTCAAAAATCAATTGTCCCTTATTCATAACCATTATCCTGTCTACATAGTTGGCTACATCATCCATACTATGAGAAACCAGAATGATGGTAATCTTTTCTTCATCATGAAGTTTCTTTATCAGATTGAGTATCTCGTCTCTTCCCTTTGGATCAAGACCTGCTGTAGGTTCATCCAGAATAAGAACCCTTGGCTTCATGGCAAGCACACCTGCTATAGCCACCCTTCTCTTCTGCCCTCCTGATAACTCAAAAGGTGACTGATAAAAATACTCTTCTTCAAGGCCAACCTGCTTCAGGGCATAAAATGCTCTGAGTTCAATTTCTTTTTTCTCCAGTCCCTGATTCTTTGGTCCGAAACATACATCTTCAAACACCGTTGCTTCAAACAGCTGATGTTCAGGGTACTGGAATACCAGCCCAACATTGCTTCGTAGTTCTTTTAATGAGTATTCCTTGTCAGCTATATCTTTACCATCAAAGAATACTTCTCCTGAAGTAGCTTTCATAAGGCCATTCATATGCTGAACCAGTGTAGATTTGCCTGAACCAGTATGACCCAGTAATCCTACAAACTCACCATCCTCAATTTTGAAGGATACATCCTTCAGTGCATCTATCTTTAATTGTGTATCAGCATCGTAGCTGTGACATACATGATTAAAAATGATTGACATTAGTCTCTCCTGACTGATTTTGCCCTTTTAATAGCTTCCACCAGCTCATCTATTGTTAGTATTCCATCTGGAATATTCATTCCCTTTTGTTTAAGCTCATAAGCCAGTAATGTAACATATGGCACATCCAGTCTTAGTTCTCTAAGCTTTTCAACCTGCGAAAAAACCTCTCTGGGTGTTCCCTGCAACACTACCTTTCCTTTATCCATTACGATTACTCTGTCAGCATTAACTACTTCTTCCATATAATGAGTAATCAGGATAACTGTCATCTTTTCTACATCATTGAGTGCTCTTGCAGCTCTTATTACCTCATATCGCCCTGAAGGATCCAGCATTGCAGTAGGCTCGTCCAGGACAATGCACTTGGGGTGCATGGCAATTACACCTGCAATGGATACACGCTGCTTCTGTCCACCTGAAAGCTTATTGGGTGAATGCTTTCTGTACTCCCACATTCCCACTGTCTTCAGACTCTCTTCAACGCGCTGCCATATCTCCTCTGTAGGAACGCCAATATTCTCTGGTCCAAATCCTACATCTTCCTCAATAACCTGACCTATTATCTGGTTATCTGGGTTCTGAAATACCATTCCGGCCGTCTGTCTTATCTTCCAAAGCTTATCCTCATCCATGCTATCCATTCCGTCCACCCATATACTTCCTTCTGTTGGGTACAGGATTGCATTGATGTGCTTTGCAAGCGTTGATTTGCCTGAACCGTTATGACCAAGTATAGCTATAAATTCTCCAGCCTTAACCTCAAGGTCAACTTCATCTACAGCACGATTAATTGCCTCTACATTGCCTTCTTCGTCACGTCTAATATATTCAAATGTTAATTTCTTTGTCTTAATCAAGCTCATAGGCACTATTATACCTTATAAACATTATCATATAAACTTTTAAATATTCACTATTGTATACTTAAGTAAATAAATGAATTTCTATTTCATATAAAGAAATAAAGCACCTCTATTTCTAGAGGTGCTTCACAAATACATTAATTAAACGAGCTCAAGAACAACTTCCATAGCTCCGTCACCCTTACGCTGACCAATCTTGATGATTCTTGTGTAACCACCATTTCTTGATGCATACTTAGGAGCAACTTCATCAAATAACTTAGCAACTAAATCGATTTCCTTTGTTGCCTTCTTCTGTCCAGCCTTCTCTGTAGGAACTTCTGTTACAGGAACAAGAGTCTTAAGCATCTGTCTACGAGCGTGAAGTCTGCTTGGCATATCCTTCTTGATTTCCTTCTCAACTTCGTCGTATACAGTAACTTTCTTTCCGTCTACAACTTCTTTAACTCTCTTACCATCTTTGTCCTTACGAGCAACCTTTGCTGTAACCTTAACTGTTTCGAAGTTATCCTTTTCCTTAACTGCAAGAGCGATGATACCCTCAGCAATTTTCTGAACTTCTTTAGCCTTAGCTTCAGTTGTAACAATCTTACCTCTGTAGATAAGTGCTGTTACCTGGTTCTTTAATAATGCTCTTCTCTGGTCAGATGTTCTGCCTAATTTTCTGTACTTTGCCATTTTTACTCTCCTTTATACTATTGTCAGTCACGCTCTTTGGACTTACTGACTAACCCTTGAGATGCGAATACATACACATTGGATTTACTGTACTCGTAGTTACTATAAATTATTCCTCAGACTGGTTAAGCTGAAGATCTAATTCCTTAAGCTTTGCAAGAACTTCCTCTAATGACTTGCGACCAAGGTTACGAACCTTCATCATCTCGTCTGGAGTCTTGTTTGTTAATTCCTGAACTGTGTTAATTCCAGCTCTCTTTAAGCAGTTGTATGAACGAACTGAAAGCTCGAGTTCATCAATGCTCATCTCAAGAACCTTTTCCTTCTTATCATCTTCCTTGATGCTCATAACTTCTGCACGCTGAGCATTCTCAGAAAGATCAACAAACAGGCTTAAGTGCTCGCTAAGTACCTTAGCAGCTAAGCTTACTGCTTCATCTGGAATAAGTGTTCCATTTGTATATACATCGATTGTCAGCTTATCATAATCTGTAATCTGACCAACACGTGTATTCTGAACTGTTACATTAACACGCTCAACTGGTGTATAGATAGAATCGATTGGAATAATACCGATTGGTAATTCTTCATTCTTATTCTTATCTGCACTTACATAACCTCTACCCTTAGTAATGGTTAATTCCATGTATAACTTACCACCTGAAAGTGTAGCTATAACCTGGTTAGGGTTCATGATTTCAATATCAGAATCGCACTGAATATCAGAAGCTCTTACAACACCTTCGCCTTCAAAGTCAATGTATGCTGTCTTTGGCTCGTTAGACTCGCTACTATTCTTAATAGCAAGACTCTTAATATTCATAATGATTTCTGTAACATCTTCTTTAACACCTTCAATTGAACTGAATTCATGAAGAACTCCTTCAATCTTAACCTGGCTTACAGCTGCTCCAGGAAGTGATGAAAGCATAATTCTTCTTAAAGAATTACCAAGTGTGATACCGTAGCCTCTCTCGAGTGGTTCAACTACAAACTTACCATACTTCTTGTCTTCAGAAATCTCTGCAACTTCGATATTTGGTCTTTCAAAATCAAACACTGTAACACCCTCCTATAAATAATTATATGAATTGATCTACGCTTCTTACTTAGAGTACAACTCGACGATAAGCATTTCGTCTACTGGTACATCGATCATTTCTCTTGAAGGTAAGTTCTTTACTGTACCCTTAAGAGCTTCGATATCAGCGTCCATCCATTCAGGAACAAGGCGTCCACCTGTTACTTCTACGATATCCTTATATCTCTGAAGTGACTTTGACTTCTCTCTAATTTCGATAACATCACCAGCCTTGATGAGGTATGAAGGAATGTTGATGCACTTACCATTTACAAGTACATGCTTGTGATCAACGATCTGTCTTGCTTCACGACGTGTACGAGCGAATCCCATACGGAAGATAACGCTGTCAAGTCTTCTCTCAAGGAGAACCATTAAGTTCTCACCAGTCATACCCTTCTGTCTATCAGCCTTTGCATAGTAATTTCTGAAAGGCTTCTCAAGTACGCCGTAGATGAATTTAGCCTTCTGCTTCTCACGTAACTGGAGTGCATACTCGCTCTTCTTCTTACCAGCGTTAGCTTTAGTTCTGTTTGATTTCTTATCATATCCTAAGAATGTTGGATCAAGATCAAGTGATCTACATCTCTTGAGGACTGGTGTACGATTTACTGCCATTATTTTTTCCTCCTAAAATTGTTTACAGCCTTAATAAAGGTCTTCTTCCAACTTAATTATATTAATAGAAACATTTATTATATCTACGCTGTCTAAACAGCAAGATAATCGTAATTACAATTCCTTTCGGAAATGTCACTACACACGACGACGCTTTGGTGGGCGGCATCCGTTATGTGGTACAGGTGTAACATCCTTAATACTTACTACGTTAAGGCCTGTAGCCTGGAGTGCTCTGATAGCTGCTTCACGTCCTGAACCTGGCCCCTTAACGAATACATCAACAGTCTTAAGGCCATGCACGAGTGCTGCCTTTGTAGCAGTCTCTGCTGCCATCTGTGCTGCATAAGGAGTAGATTTCTTTGAACCTCTAAATCCAAGACCACCGGCACTTGCCCAGCTTAAAGCATTACCTTCAGCATCTGTTAATGTAACGATTGTGTTGTTAAAAGATGCCTGAATATGTGCCTGTCCATGTTCAACGTTTTTTCTAATACGCTTCTTTGTTGTTTTCTTTGCAACCTGTTTAGCCATGATAAAACTAACCTACTTTCTTCTTAATAAATACTAATTACTTCTTCTTGTTAGCAACTGTTCTCTTTGGACCCTTACGAGTTCTAGCATTTGTCTTAGTCTTCTGTCCACGAACTGGAAGAGATTTTCTATGACGAATACCTCTGTAGCATCCGATTTCCTGTAATCTCTTGATATCAAGAGCTGTCTGTCTACGAAGATCACCTTCTACAGTATACTCTGCATCGATAACTTCGCTAAGAACCTTAACTTCATCATCTGTTAAGTCTCTTACACGTGTGTCAGGATTAACCTTTGCTTTCTCAAGAATGTTTGTTGCGCTTACGCGACCAATACCATAGATGTATGTCAAGCCGATTTCAATACGCTTGTCTCTAGGTAAGTCAACACCTGCAATACGAGCCATTTTTGTTCCTCCATTTTCTTTTAATAAAACTAATTGATTGGGGCGTGGTCTATTCGCCCGGTCGGTATATACCGACTTTTCCGATACTGTGTAACATTATTCTCGGTATCAAAAAGCAATATCTCGTAGGCTCTACGATCTATTATCTTTCCTTTAATACGAACATAATGTGACAGGATAAATTAACCCTGTCTCTGCTTGTGCTTTGGATTCTCACAGATAATTCTGATAGATCCCTTTCTCTTAATAACTTTGCACTTTTCACAAATCGGCTTTACTGATGATCTAACCTTCATGTTAAACCCTCCTTTCTTGCCTCTCTTACAAAAAGACCGTTTTATAGTATAACACGCAATGTGTTAAACTTCAATACTAATATTTTATTTATCTCTCCAGATTATTCTGCCCTTGCTCAAATCATATGGAGACATCTCAAGAGTTACCTTGTCGCCTGGCAATATACGAATAAAGTTCTGACGAAGCTTTCCACTTATATGTGCAAGAACTTTATGTCCATTTTCAAGTTCAACCTGGAACATTGTATTAGGAAGTTTCTCAACTACTGTTCCTTCAATTTCAATTACGTCAGATTTTGACATTCTGTATCCTCCTCATTCTGGAAAACAATTTATAACAATGTTAATATTTCTGGTTCACCTTCTGTAATAAGAATAGTATTTTCATAATGTGCTGATGGAAGACCATCCTCTGCAACTACTGTCCAGTCATCATCCAGCCATTCCACATCTGCTCTTCCCATGTTAATCATAGGTTCAACCGCAAGTGTCATGCCAGGAACAAGCTTTGGACCTTTTCTTGGCTGAGCGAAGTTTGGTATCTGTGGATCCTCATGAAGATGAGTTCCAATTCCGTGTCCAACCAACTCTCTTACTATTCCGTATCCGTACTGTGATACATATGCATCAATAGCATTGCTTATGTCATATAGATGGTTACCCGCCTTAGCATACTTGATACCTTCGAAAAAGCTTTCCTTTGTGATTCTCATAAGATCTTCACATTCTTTACTTACTTTTCCAACTGCGTATGTTCTTGCAGCATCTGAATGATATCCTTTATATATAAGTCCTGCATCAAGACTTACTATATCGCCTTCCTTAAGGATTCTGTTCTTGGATGGAATACCATGAACAACTTCTTCATTGACCGATACACAAATGGAAGCTGGGAATCCATTGTAGTTAAGGAAATTAGGAATACATCCTGCATCTCTGATTAGCTTCTCTCCAAGTTTGTCGACATCAAGTGTAGACATTCCCGGCTTAATTGCTTTACCCAATTCATCATGAACCTTTGCAAGTATCTTGCAGGATTCACGCATTAACTCAATTTCTCTTGGTGACTTAATTGATATTGCCATATTACTAATAACTCCAATTAACCAAGTATGTTTACGATTGCTGCAAATACATCTGCTGAATCAACTGTTCCATCA
Source organism: Lachnospiraceae bacterium UBA1712 (assembly GCA_002317175.1). Lineage (GTDB taxonomy): Bacteria > Bacillota > Clostridia > Lachnospirales > Lachnospiraceae > Colinaster. The sequence continues at coordinate 10,854 of DCJA01000033.1, forward strand.
ACTGTCTTAAGAATATTCTTCTTTGTATAGAAGTCAATGAGTGGCTGTGTCTGCTCATGATATACACCAAGTCTCTTAAGTACTGTTTCTGGTGCATCATCATCACGAAGGATAAGTTCGCTACCACACTTATCACAGATGCCTTCCTGCTTTGGTGGAATATGTACTATATGATATGTAGCTCCACATGCAACACAGGCTCTTCTTCCTGACATTCTCTTTACAATGTTTTCGTCTGGAACGTCAACATCGATTGCAAAATCAATCTGATCTCCAAGCTTTGTAAGCTCACTGTCAAGAACCTCTGCCTGAGGAATAGTTCTTGGGAAACCATCAAGTACATAGCCATTCTTGCAGTCAGCCTGAGCTACTCTGTCAAGAAGAATTCTAACTGTAAGTTCGTCTGGAACAAGCTGTCCCTGATCCATATACTTCTTAGCTTCCATTCCGAGTTCTGTACCGTTCTTGATATTTGCTCTGAAGATATCTCCTGTTGAGATATGTGGAATAGAATATTTATCTGCAATCATTTTTGCCTGTGTACCTTTACCAGCACCAGGAGCACCTAACATGATAATTTTCATAATAATAATCTCCGTTCTTTTTGAGAATTTTCTGACTCTGTCATTTTACGCCGTTTTGGGACAGTACCACAAAGCACTGCCCCTAAACGTACATAATTATTTATTAATCATTTAAGAATCCCTTATAGTTACGAACAAGCATCTGAGATTCAACCTGCTTGATTGTCTCAAGGATTACACTTACGATGATGATCAAGCTTGTACCACCGAAGGATACGCTTGCACCGAATACACCATTGAAAACATATGGTAAAACACCAACAATTGTTAAGCCTACAGCACCAATAAAGATAATGTAATTCAAAATCTTTGTAAGGTAATCACTGGTTGGCTTACCAGGTCTGATACCTGGAATAAATCCGCCGCTCTTCTTCATGTTGTCGGCGATTTCCAATGGATTAAATGTTATTGATGTATAGAAGTATGCGAAGAAGATTACCATAGCAATATATACTACTAAACCTATTGAATACTTCATGTTGCTTGGATTACACCAATAAGACTGGCTGATGTACTTCATGAACTCAGACCAGAACTCATTCAGCGAAACGCCAAAGAGTGGAATAATTACTCTAGGGAATTCCATAATTGATGAAGCAAAGATAATTGGCATAACACCGGCTGTGTTAATTCTAAGTGGAATATATGTAGCCTGTCCACCAACCATCTTTCTACCCTGCATCTTCTTTGCATACTGTACTGGAATCTTTCTGATACCGTCATTAAGAACGATAACGAGAATTACCATGAACAGAATAATTGCAATGATAACCAATGCTGAAACTGCTCCAACACCAATGGATTTGTCCTTAACAAACTGCTGATAAAGACTTTCCATATCTGAAGGAATTCTAGAAATAATGTTGATTGTCAATACAATCGATATACCATTTCCAACACCATTCTCTGTAATTCTTTCACCGAACCACATAAGAATAGCTGAACCAGCTGTAAGACACGCAATAACTGTAATAACATTTAATGCGTTATACGCTTCAAGGATATTTCTTCTACCAAATCCGATAGCCATAGCTGTTGACTCGATAAGAGCAAGACCTACTGTTACATATCTTGTAATTGAAGCAATCTTCTTTCTGCCTTCTTCTCCATCTTTCTGCATCTCCTCTAATTTAGGAATTGCGATTGTGAGAAGCTGCATAATGATTGAAGATGTAATATATGGTGTGATATTTAATGCAAATACCGACATGTTCATAAATGAACCACCTGTAAATGCATTTAACAAACCAGACTCACCAAGCTGTGCCTTATACCAGGATGCAAAGTATTCACGATTAACACCTGGTACTGGCAATTCGCAGCCCATTCTGATGATGACAAGCATCATCAGAGTATAGAGCAACTTCATTCTGATTTCTTTAATCTTGAATGCATTCTTAAGTGTAGTTAACATTAGATCACCTCTACTGTTCCACCAAGAGCCTCAATCTTTTCTTTTGCTGTTGCACTGAATGCATTAGCCTTAACGTTAAGCTTCTTAGTTAATTCACCATTACCAAGGATCTTAACACCATCACGTGCATCCTTGATAAGTCCTACTTCCATCATCTTTTCTACTGTTACAGTAGAACCACTTCTGAATCTTTCTAACTCGCTAACGTTAATTCCAACGATGTCTTTACTATTTCTGTTAGTAAATCCACGCTTTGGAAGACGTCTGTATAATGGCATCTGTCCACCTTCGAATCCGATTCTTGGTGCTCCAGAACGAGCCTTCTGACCTTTATGGCCCTTACCAGCTGTCTTGCCATTTCCTGAACCGTGTCCACGACCTCTTCTAAAATTATCACTATGTTTAGAACCTGCTGCAGGCTGTAAATTTGATAATTCCATTTTGCTGACACCTCCTATTTTTAATATTAAGCTTCTTCTACCTTAAGCATATAACCAACTTTACGAATCATACCACGTGTTGCATCATTGTCTGGAAGGACAATTGACTTATTCATCTTTGTAAGACCCATAGCCTCGATTGTTGCTCTGTTCTTTGGAACAGCACCGATAGGAGATTTTACTAAAGTAATTTTTAACATCTTCTCTGCCATGTTGCTATTCCTCCTAACCTAAAATTTCTTCAACAGATTTTCCACGCATCTTTGCAACTTCTTCTGGGCTCTTAAGCTCGCTTAATCCCTTAATTGTTGCCATTACTACGTTCTGCTTGTTGTTAGAACCCAAAGATTTTGTACGGATGTTCTTAACGCCTGCAAGTTCACACGCAATACGTGCTGGACCACCAGCGATAATACCAGTACCTTCAGGAGCTTTCTTTAAAAGAACTGTTGCAGAACCAAACTTACCTAAGTAATCATGTGTTACTGACTTGTTCTCATCAAGGGCGATTTCTACCATGTTCTTGATAGCGTCTTCCTTTCCCTTGCGAATTGCTTCAGGAATTTCTGTTGACTTACCGATACCAGCGCCAACGTGACCATTGCCATCTCCAACTACTACTAAAGCAGAGAAACGCATTGTACGACCACCCTTTACAACCTTAGTTACTCGCTTGATTGTAACAACCTTTTCAGTTAACTCCATGTTAGATGTATCTAATTTCATGTGTCGTATTCTCCCTTTCCTAGAATTCTAAGCCAGCTTCTCTTGCTGCCTCTGCTAATGCCTGTACTTTACCCTGGTATATAAAGCCGCCTCTATCAAAAACAACTTCCTTAATACCCTTGTCAATTGCTCTCTTAGCAATAACCTGTCCAATATATGCTGCTGCATCAACGTTATTGGTCTTCTCAAGTTCCTTCTTGATTTCCTTCTCTACTGTAGAAGCTGAAACTAAAGTCTTGCCAACTGTATCGTCAATAATTTGAGCACTCATATGATTATTACTTCTGAATACAGCTAAACGTGGACATTCAGCAGTACCGTTCAAACGGTTACGTATTCTCATGTGTTTCTTCACACGGATTTCTTGTCTTGATTTCTTACTAACCATCGTTTACTCTCCTTATCTTACTTCTTACCAGTCTTACCAACTTTAC
>DCJA01000033.1:14541-19390 GCA_002317175.1 Lachnospiraceae bacterium UBA1712
CTGCGAATTGGCCAACTTTTTCTTTATCAATACCCTTAACGATAATGATATTCTGTCCTTCAAGTACTGTTTCAATACCTTCTGGATCAATCATCTCTACTGGATGTGAATATCCAAGAGATAATGTTAATGTCTTACCAGCCTTTGCTGCTCTGTAACCAACACCATTGATTTCGAGCTTCTTCTCGTAACCAGCAGTAACACCTACTACCATGTTGTTGATTAATGTTCTTGTAAGTCCATGAAGAGACTTCATTCTCTTAAGGTCGTTTGGTCTTGTTACAACAACTTCTGCACCTTCAACCTTGATTTCCATCTCTACAGGTAATACTCTCTCAAGTGTTCCCTTAGGACCCTTAACAGTCACTTTATTATTTTCTGCAACCTCAACTGTTACACCAGCTGGGATAGCGATTGGCATTCTTCCTATACGTGACATGCCCGTACCTCCTTACCAAATAAATGCAAGCACTTCTCCGCCTACGCCGAGCTTTCTTGCTTCCTTGTCAGTAATTACTCCATGGTTTGTTGAAATGATAGCTACACCAAGGCCACCGAGAACCTTTGGAAGTTCTTCCTTGTTTGCGTAAACACGAAGACCTGGCTTAGAAATTCTCTTGATGCCTGTGATGATCTTATCATTCTTGTTTGCACCATACTTTAAAGTAATGTGCATATTCTTGAAGTTTCCATCTTCAACTAAATCGTACTTTGCGATATAACCTTCATCAACGAGGATGTCAGCGATTGCTAACTTCATCTTTGATGCTGGAACATCAACTGTATCATGCTTTGCAGTATTTGCATTACGAATTCTTGTAAGCATATCTGCAATAGGATCGCTCATTGTCATGATTTGTTTTCCTCCTTACCAGCTTGCTTTCTTAACGCCAGGAATCTGGCCCTTGTATGCTAACTCACGGAAGCAAATTCTGCAAATTCCGTATTTTCTTAAGTATGCATGTGGACGACCACAGATTTTGCAACGTGTATATTCTCTTGTAGAGAACTTCTGCTTACGCTGCTGCTTTACTTTCATTGCTGTTTTAGCCATGAATTTATCCTCCTTCTAAATGTCAAAAGTTAACTATTTCTCAAATGGCATGTTGAACTCTTTTAAAAGTTCACGTGCTTCTTCATCTGTCTTTGCTGTTGTAACAAAGATGATATCCATACCTCTAACCTTGTCTACCTTATCGTATTCAATTTCAGGGAAGATAATCTGTTCTTTGATACCTAATGCATAGTTACCTCTGCCATCAAAAGAGTTAGGATTGATACCTCTGAAGTCACGAACTCGTGGAAGTGCAAGATTTACAAGTCTGTCAAGGAACTCGTACATCTTCTCACCACGGAGTGTTACCTTACATCCAATTGGCATACCTTCACGAATCTTGAAGTTAGCTACTGAATTCTTAGCCTTTGTAAGGATTGCTTTCTGACCTGTGATAGTTTCCATATCTTTAACTGCAGCTTCTAAAAGCTTAGCGTTTTCTTTAGCTTCACCAACGCCCATGTTGACAACGATTTTGTCAAGCTTTGGAACCTGCATAATATTAGTATAACCAAACTTCTTTGTTAAGTTCTCAACGATCTGATCGTTGTATAAGTCTTTAAGTCTGCTCACTTATTATTTCCTCCTTCCTATGTTAGTCGATTACGTCACCAGTTGTTTTAGCAAAACGAACCTTCTTGTCACCATCCATCTTGAATCCAACTCTGGTTGCCTTGCCCTTGTAAACGTACATTACATTAGAAGCGTCAATTGGAGCTTCCTTCTCGATAATACCACCGTTCTGGTTTGCAACAGATGGCTTCTCATGCTTCTTAATAACATTGATGCCTTCAACTGTTACTTTATGGTTCTTAGGATCTACAGCGATTACCTTGCCTTCTTTATCCTTATCTTTTCCAGCGATAACCTTAACTGTGTCACCCTTCTTAATCTTTAATGTTGCCACGGTGCACCTCCTATAATACTTCCGGAGCGAGAGATACAATCTTCATGAACTGCTTCTCACGAAGTTCTCTTGCTACGGGTCCAAAAATACGTGTTCCTTTTGGAGTCTTATCGTCTTTAATGATAACTGCAGCATTTTCGTCAAATTTGATGTATGAACCATCTTTACGACGAGCGCCCTTAACTGTACGAACTACTACAGCCTTAACAACATCGCCCTTCTTTACAACGCCACCTGGTGTTGCATCTTTGACACTAGCAACGATTACATCACCAATGTTTGCATATCTTCTTGTAGATCCGCCCATAACTCTGATGCAAAGTAATTCTTTAGCACCTGTGTTATCAGCGCATTTAAGTCTACTTTCCTGCTGAATCATGCTAATTCTCCTTCCAATCTTGATCGTATAAGATCAATATTAATTATTTTGCTTTCTCAACGATTTCAACAAGTCTCCATCTCTTATCCTTTGAGAGAGGTCTTGTTTCCATAACTTTTACTGTATCACCCATGCCACACTCATTGTTTTCATCATGAGCTTTAAGCTTATATGTCTCTTTTACGATCTTGCCATAAAGTGGATGCTTAACATGGTCTTCAATTGCAACGGTAATTGTCTTGTCCATCTTGTTTGAAACAACCTTACCGATACGTACTTTTCTTAAATTTCTTTCCACGGCTGCTCTCCTTTCCAAATCAATTAAGCTTCGTTAGCCTTTTTTGTCATAACTGTCTGAATTCTTGCGATGTTCTTACGAACTTCCTTAATTCTAGCTGTGTTGTCTAATTGATTTGTAGCGTTCTGGAATCTCAAGTTGAAAAGTTCTTTTTTAGCAGCTACTAACTCGTTTGCTAATTCTGCAGCTGATTTTGTATTTAAATCTTCTACATACTTATTAGTTTTCATCTGACACACCGCCTTCCAAGTCTGCCTTAGCGACTATTTTGCATTTACATGGGAGTTTGTGCATAGCAAGACGTAATGCTTCTCTAGCAACTTCTTCTGATACGCCGCTGATTTCGAACATTACACGTCCTGGCTTAACAACTGCTACCCAATACTCAAGTGTTCCTTTTCCGGAACCCATACGTGTTTCAGCTGGTTTTGCTGTTACAGGCTTATCAGGGAAAATCTTAATCCAAACTTTACCACCACGCTTTGTATAACGTGTCATAGCAATACGAGCTGCTTCAATCTGGTTAGATCTGATCCAACATGGCTCTGTAGCTACAAGACCAAATTCACCATTACTAATTACATTTCCACGAAGTGCCTTACCAGCCATGCTACCACGGAACTGTTTACGACGCTTCACTCTCTTTGGCATTAACATTATTTATCGCTCCCTTCCTGCGAAACAACTTCTTCGCTATTCTTTGTAGGAAGTACTTCACCCTTGTAGATCCATACCTTAACACCTACTTTACCGTATGTGGTGTCAGCTTCAGCGAAACCGTATTCGATATCAGCTCTAAGTGTCTGAAGAGGAATTGTACCCTCGCTGTAGAACTCTGTACGAGCCATATCAGCACCACCAAGACGACCTGAAACGCTAGCCTTAATACCCATAGCTCCTGCCTTCATAGTTCTACCCATGCAAGACTTCATAGCTCTTCTGAAAGATACACGGTTCTCTAACTGCTGAGCGATATTCTCTGCAACAAGCTGTGCATCCTTGTCAGGTCTCTTAATTTCCTTAATATCAACAGAAATCTTCTTGTCTGTGATTTTGCTTAATTCTTTCTTTGTGATTTCGATTTCATTACCGCCCTTACCAATAACTACGCCTGGCTTAGCTGTGTAAATGATAACCTTAACTCTGTCAGATGCTCTTTCGATTTCGATCTTTGAAACACCTGCAGCGTAAAGCTTCTTCTTAAGAAACTTTCTTATGTTGTAATCTTCAACTAAGTAATCTGAAAAATCTGCGCCATCAGCATACCATTTAGAATCCCAATCCTTAATAACGCCGACTCTCAGACCATGAGGATTAACTTTCTGTCCCATAGTGATCTCCTTCCTATCTCTCGTCAAGAACAACTGTGATATTGCTCATTCTCTTCTCGATTCTGTAAGCTCTACCCTGTGCTCTTGGTCTAACTCTCTTCATTGTAGGTCCCTTATCTGCATAACACTCTGCAATGAATAAGTTATCACGATTCATACCGTTGTTATTCTCAGCGTTTGCAATTGCTGATTCTAAAAGCTTCTTGATGATGCTTGATGCATATCTTGGATTGTAAGCAAGAATAGCAAGTGCTGTGTTAACATCCTTACCTCTGATAGCATCTAAAACGAAGCATGCCTTCTGTACTGAAACCCTAGCGTAAGATAATTTAGCTGATGGTCTAGTATCTTTGTTGGCATTTCTTTCTCTCTTAATCTGGGATCTATGTCCTTTTGCCATCTTTTTAGTCCTCCTTTAATTATCTTACTTTAGACTTCTTCTCGTCCTTGCCGTGTCCTCTGTATGTACGAGTTGCAACGAACTCTCCGAGCTTATGTCCAACCATATCTTCTGTTACATATACAGGCACGTGCTTTCTTCCATCGTGAACAGCGATTGTGTGTCCTACGAATGAAGGAAAGATTGTTGAACGACGTGACCATGTCTTAATAACTGATTTATCACCTGCAGCGTTCATAGCGTCTACTTTCTTAAGTAAGCTCTCATCTGCGAATGGTCCTTTTTTAAGTGATCTAGCCATTTTATTTCCTCCTACTTGATTAACTATTTAATAGCTCTTCCGTCTCTTCTTCTTACGATTAACTTGTTAGAAGCTTTCTTCTTCTTACGTGTCTTAAGTCCAAGAGCAGGCTTGCCCCAAGGTGTACATGGACCTGGACGACCGATTGGTGCTCTACCTTCACCACCACCGTGTGGATG
>DCJA01000033.1:19523-45466 GCA_002317175.1 Lachnospiraceae bacterium UBA1712
GCACGGCAGATGATTGGAACCATTCTCATTTCGCCTGAAGGAAGACGAAGTGTTGCGTACTTTCCTTCTTTAGCCATTAACTGAGCAGCGTTACCAGCTGAACGAACAAGCTGACCGCCCTTTCCAGGATAAAGCTCAATGTTATGAACCTGAGCACCAACTGGAATCTCAGAAAGTGGTAAGCAGTTACCAACTCTAACTTCAGCCTGAGGACCATTCATGATCTTCTGACCAACCTTAAGTCCTTCTGGAGCTAAGATGTATGCCTTCTCGCCATCTGCATAGCAGATAAGTGCGATGTTAGCTGTTCTGTTTGGATCGTATTCAACAGTCTTTACAACTGCAGGAATGCCATCCTTTGAGTTTCTCTTAAAATCAATGATTCTGTACTTTCTTCTGCTGCCACCACCCTGGTGTCTTACAGTAATCTTACCCTGGTTGTTACGTCCAGCGTTCTTCTTCAGTGATGTACAAAGGCTCTTCTCTGGAGCAGTTGCTGTAATCTCTGAGAAATCAGAACCTGTCATGTTTCTTCTGGACGGTGTATATGGGTTATATGTCTTAATTCCCATGATAATTTCTCCTTTTATAAATGTTTGTTATCGTGCTCATTTTGCACATACTTGAAAGCTTATTTTACAGACCTGAGAAAATCTCGATGTCCTTGCTGTCAGCTGTAAGCTGAACGATTGCCTTCTTTGTCTTAGCTGTCTTACCAACAACCATTCCACGTCTCTTGTCCTTGCCGTCGTTGTTCATTGTGTTAACCTTAGCAACCTTTGTGCCTTCGAACATCTTCTCAACAGCTTCTTTGATCATAGACTTGTTAGCCTCTGGATTAACTAAGAAAGTGTACTTCTTTTCTGCCATAGCATTCATACTCTTCTCAGTAACTACTGGCTTGAGGATTACATCATAGTATTTAATATCTGCCATTATGCGTATACCTCCTCGATAGTTTTAACAGCATCCTGTGTAAGAACAAGTGTCTTAGCGTTAAGGATGTCATATACATTGATTGTGCTTGTAAGAGTTGTCTTTGCTGTAGGAACGTTCTTTGCAGACATTACTACGTTTGTGTCGTTCTCGTTAAGAACAACAAGTGACTTACCTTCAACCTTAAGGTTGTTAAGAACTGTTACAAAGCTCTTTGTCTTGATTTCGTCAAAAGCAAGCTTATCAACAACGATTAACTTGTTGTTAGCTACCTTATCTGTGAGTGCGCTCTTAAGAGCTGCTCTCTTCTCTTTCTTGTTCATCTTGAAAGAGTAATCTCTTGGAACTGGAGCGAATACTACACCGCCGCCTGTCCACTGTGGAGATCTTGTAGAACCCTGACGTGCATGTCCTGTTCCCTTCTGTCTCCAAGGTTTTCTTCCGCCACCAGATACTTCAGAACGTGTCTTTGCTTTCTGAGTACCCTGACGATTATTTGCAAGCTGCTGAACAACTGCCATGTGAACGAGGTGTTCGTTAATCTCAACACCAAAGATCGCATCTGAAAGCTCAATTGTTCCAACTTCTTTGCCTTCCATATTATAAACCGATACGTTTGCCATCTTGGATGGTCCTCCTTTCATCGTGCCAAAGCACTATCTCTTAAGCCTGAGCTCTTGTTGTTTCTTTAATAGTAACTAATGCCTTCTTTGGTCCTGGTACAGCACCCTTAACAAGAATAAGATTCTTTTCAGCATCTACTCTTACTACTTCGAGGTTCTGAACTGTAACCTTTACATGTCCCATATGACCTGGCATTCCCTTGCCCTTAAATACACGGCTAGGTGAAGAACAAGCACCATTAGAACCCTGATGACGATGGAATTTAGAACCGTGCTTCATAGGTCCTCTGTGCTGACCTAATCTCTTGATAGCACCCTGGAATCCCTTACCCTTTGAAATAGCAGTTGCATCAACCTTGTCGCCAACTTCAAAGATATCAGCTTTGATTTCCTGAGCTAATGTGTACTCTTCAGCGTTCTCAAACTTGAACTCTCTTAAGTATCTCTTAGGACCAACGCCAGCCTTGTCAAGATGTCCCTTAACAGCCTTGTTAACACCATGTCTGTGTGCTACATCCTTCTTGCCTGACTTATCCTTTTCTACTACCTTTACAGCCTTCTCACCAAATCCAACCTGAACTGCTGAGTAGCCGTCGTTCTCAACTGTCTTAACCTGTGTTACTACACAAGGGCCAGCTGTAAGAACTGTTACAGGTATGAGTGCACCATCTTCATTGAAGATCTGTGTCATACCAACTTTTGTTGCTAAAATAGCTTTCTTCATTAGTGTTTCCTCCTATTTGACCTACAGCGGGACGTATACGCGTCCATACTAGAAGAAGGTCTTATTTGTTTTTCATTTTGATGTCAATATAAACGCCTGCAGGCATCTCTAATCTCTGAAGAGCATCTACCGTCTTTGGAGTAGGTGTGATGATGTCGATGAGTCTCTTGTGAGTTCTCTGCTCAAACTGCTCTCTAGAATCTTTGTACTTGTGTACGGCACGGATGATTGTAACAACTTCCTTCTTAGTAGGAAGAGGTACTGGTCCGCTTACCTGAGATCCGTTCTTCTTGACTGTTTCGATGATTTTTTTGGCAGATGCATCAACCAACTGATGATCATAAGCTTTAAGAGTAATTCTCATAACCTGATTTGCCATAAAAAAAGTCGCCTCCTTTTCGCACTTTAAATTGATAAGTACGACAAGCGGTGACTGTACACTTTCCCGTGTGTGTCCTGTTTTTTTTATTTCGCAGGCTTGTGCCTGCCAGGTTTTCACACGTTGTTTCTAATTACTATTAGACATTACTTGTACAGTGACTTGTCGTCAGTTTCCTAACTTGACATTCGCTCCACGGAAAACCTACCACATGGGTAGCAACCTCACGCTTCATAGCTATCATGCCACAGCAACATCTAATATACACTGTAAATATTAATTATGCAAGTGGTTTTTAACAAAAATTTTAAATTATTTTTGTTACATTTTTTATAAGCAGATTTGATTACATTTACAAGCAACCTTTTAAACATATAGTTGTGTTTCTTCTATATATAAGTACCATATATTGATTTTTATTATCCATTGAGTTAATTTGCTCCACCAGCCACATTTCCCCTTAATACATATCACCACAATACATACATTATTACGCTCAAACTAATTATTAGTATGCATTTTGTGCCGTTGCAACATATAATTCTCCTACCCCATTCATTTTTGTATGTTCATTAACTTGTATATAGAAGAAACAGTTTTATATAGAAGAAACAGTAGCTAAATAGAAATGCCTCGGGATTATTGACAGGTCCCACCAGGTTATCCAACAGTGGGGACATATCAATTCCCGAGGCCACAATATTTGTCAATGCTTAGTGACTCTTCATCTCTGCCTTAACAGCTTCGAACTCATCCTGAATTTCCTTAGAAGGCTCTTTAGTAAGTAAGCTTACTACTATAATAAAAATCAGGCTGATTGGGAAACCAATGGCAAGTGAGTAAATTCCTGTAACACTACCAATTGTAGCACCTGTTCCAATCGGAATATAATCCCAGATAATAACTGCAAGTGCACCCGAAATAAGTCCTGCAACACCTCCAGGAAGATTTGTTCTCTTCCAGAACAGCGACATAATAACCAGAGGACCAAATGCTGCACCAAGTCCTGCCCATGCATCAGCAACAAGTCCCATTACTGATGAGTTAGGATTCCATGCAATAACAAATGCAATAAGTGCTACCAAACAGATTGTTGCTCTTGAGAATCTCATGATGAACTTATCATCTGCATCAGGCTTGAAGCAGCCCTTTACGATATCCTCAGCAATTGCTGAAGCACTTACAAGTAACTGTGAATCTGCTGTTGACATGATAGCTGCCAAAATACCACAAAGGAAAATACCAGCTACAAAAGGAGCATTCATCTCATCTGTAAATACCTTCTGAATCATCATGATGAATACCTTTTCCTTACCTGCTGTAACAACAGTTTCAAAATCCATATATGCTCTTCCAATGATACCAATTACACATGCCATAGCAAGTGAAATTGTAACCCATGTAATAGCTACAACCTTTGACTTTGTCATTTCCTTCTCATTCTTGACTGCCATAAATCTTACAAGGATGTGAGGCATACCAAAGTATCCAAGTCCCCATGCAAGTCCTGATATAATACCTGTAGCATTAACACCTGTAAACATATTGATGTAACCTGGAGCAGTTGCCTGAGCAGCTGATACATCAGAAAGTGTATTTAACACAGCATCAGATGCTGCAAGTCCTGCCGAGATGCCATCCTTCATAAATATAATGGCCATAACAGGTACTGCAATAAGAGCAATGATCATCATTGTTCCCTGAATAAAATCAGTTGTACATACAGCCATGAAACCACCAAGTAGTGTATATACAAGAATAACTACTGCACCAATTGTAAGTGCATATTTGTAATCAACGCCAAAAATTGCTTCGAAAAGCTGACCACCTGCAGCAAGTGCAGATGCGCAGTATACTGTGAAGAACAAAACTATGATCACAGAAGAAACAAGTAACAGTACCTTCTTATCATCACGAAATCTGTTTTCAAAATATCTTGGAAGTGTAACTGAATTATTAGCCTTAATTGTATAATTTCTAAGTCTTGAAGCAATAAGTATCCAGTTAAGAATAGTACCTATCAAAAGACCAAGTGCACACCATCCGTCACCGCCATTCATACCCCAGATAAAAATTGCTCCCGGAAGTCCCATAAGAAGCCATCCACTCATATCTGAAGCCTGTGCTGAAAGTGCAGCTACAAAACCGCCAAGATTTCTTCCTCCTAAGAAGTAATCTTCTGTGTTAGCACTCTTCTTTGAATAAAGAGCACCGATTGTTATCATCATGGCAAGATAAACTACAAAAGCCACGAGGATAATAATTGTAGAACCATTAATCATTTCACAATCTCCTCACCTTCTATATAATATAGCGCTTCAATGCGCTTATAGACTCTATTAAATCTTCTCAGATTCATAGTCATTATCAAGCTGATTATTTACAACTGCTTTGATATGCGAATCTCTTCTATCTGCTGAAATAATATCTCCGCTTTCCAGATTAAGATCTACAGTACCATCTGCTCTGACTATAATATCCTGATACATTACAACCACTTCTGCTCTGCATGCTGTACCATCTGCCTGACTAATCACTGATTCAAAGCATAGCTTCATATCATTGACATGGGTACCAGTCTTACCATAGCTTTCTTCCTTAAGTACATTAAGATAAGAAGAAATATAGCTTGGTGAACTCCATACAAAAGTAGTTTTCTTATTAATATATACTGGCATAAGTCCAGCATCACAAAAAATTCTCATGCCGTACTCATTTGCATCCGTAAAAAGAGATAATGCCTCCTGTTTAAAGGAAGCAATCATGTCATCCGTTATGTCTTCTACATCTGTGATGTATCTATCTACATTTTCTACCTTAAACTCTTTGATACAATCCTTAGATTCCACATCTGAGACAAAGTCCAGTTCAGCAAGTGCCTCTTCCTCATACACCGCACGGACCTGCACCATATCTCCAAGATCATAGTACTGTTTATCTCCAACTATCTCATAAGTTACTGCACCTTCGTATTTGTCTTCCTCGGCAACAATACTGGCCTCCACCAATGGAGCTATCCCATCCAGCTTAACCTCCACGCCTTCAAACAGGTCATCCTTGGAAAGCGAAACCGGGTCAATGAGTCCCGAAACCGTATAATGCATATCCTTTGCATTAACTCTGAGGTTATATTTTTTTGCCAACGACTTATCATACGTAAAAGAAATAGTTACCTCATCACCATTGCTAAGTGCACTTGCTTTGCTAAAGTCCACAGCTACACTTTCAAAAAACGTTCCATAGGTATCATCAGTATCAATAGTAGCACTAAGTTCACCCTCGCCATTAAAACCACTGAGAGTTAAATGAGTAACCTCATTGAGATCAACCTTTGTCTTTGTAAAATTAGCAAGCACAAAATAAAGACCTACCAGCAACGCTGCAATAAGTCCAAGTACTGCGATACATACTCTTGTATATATTTGTCTTGTTCTTTCTGCTTTAGACATTCTCTTTCGAGCCATAATTTCCTCCAAAATTGAGCAAGGTCTTTTCTATATTATCAAACATAATATTTCAAGTCAACGCAAAAACACTTTACTGTGTTAAACCGTTCTGTACTTATTAATGATATGATTGTACATAGTCCTTACAGCTGGAGCCATAAAATCAGGGTTCATAGCAGCTATTCCTATAATCCTGCTTGGATTACCCTCCAGAGGATAAATGTCAACATCATAAGGAATATCATTCATGCAAAGTTTCGGCATAAGACAGATTCCAAAGCCCTGTTCCACCAGTCGTACAGTTGATAAATCATCTACCACATGATAGTTAGATTTAACTGTAAGCCTGTTCTCCTTAAGGAAATTCTGGATATCAGCATCAGTACATTCTCTCTGGGTAACAAACTGATAATTTCTCATTTCCTCTATTTCTATGTATTCCTTACTATGTTCAGTTCCTTTTGGAAGTACACAAAGCAGCGGATCATTGTATAAAGGTTCAATAGGGATATCCTTTGCAGACGAAACTGATAAAAAACCCAGGTCTACTACACCATTCTTAATCCAGAAAGCTACTTCATCATAAGATCCCTGGAATACCTCTATTTCAATTTCAGGATACTTCTCTTCAAATGAGCTCATGATTTCTGGAAGCCAGTTTGTACATACACTGGAGAATACACCAATCTTAACCTTACCTGTTTTTAAACCATTGGTTTCCGCAATAAACTGTTGCAGCGATTCATCACTGTTTAGTACCGCATTTACATATGGAAGCAAATGTTCTCCATAATTGGTAAGCGTAACACCATTCTTGCTTCTGGTTAATACTGAGAAACCAAGCTCCGACTCCATGGAAGAAATGGCATGACTGATTGCAGAAGGAGTAAGTCCCAAAATGTCTGCCGCCTTATGAAAGCTGCCAATATCGGCAACCGTTTTGAATACCTGATATGTAAGTAAAGTCATGTTTATCTCCCTATGTTATTTCAGGGCCGTGTATTGCAGCCCTTCATATATCTATCATGTATATATATCCCGGTAAAAAGTCTCGATAAACACGAGCACTTAGCGAGGTCCTTTCGAGCTTAGTGTCTCCTGTGTTTTGAGGAAGCGAGAGCGGCTTTTTATAGGGATATATATACATGTAAAAACATAAAAGGGGCTGTAATACACAGCCCCGTGCAAACTAGTTTTTAGCACATTTGTAAAGAAGATCTTCCCATCTGCGATCAACCTCAGCCTGGAACTGTTCGATAAGATCCTCATTGCCTGGCTTGAAGAGATGCTTGAATCTTCCCTGTTCCTTCAAGAAATCCTCGATTGGAAGCTTCTTCTTTGGCTCATAGCTGAGTGTCCATTTACCATGATCCACCTCGAAGAGTGGCCAGTAGCAGGTCTCAACCGCAAGCTTACATATCTTCATAATATCAGGAGTATCATATCTCCATCCTCTTGGGCATGGAGCCATAACATTAAGAAATGCAGCACCCTCTGTATAAATAGCCTTTTCACTCTTAACATAAAGATCTTTGAAATTCTGTGTAAGTGTAGTCTGTGCCACATATGGTACATCATGGTCAGCTATAATGCTTGCAAGATCCTTACGATTCTGCATTTTACCATTGGACTGCTTTCCAACAGGAGTAGTTGTAGTATCAGCATACATAGGAGTAGCAGATGAACGCTGGATACCTGTATTCATATACGCGCCATTATCGTAACATACATATACCATATCATGGCCACGTTCCATTGCACCTGAAAGTGACTGGAAACCAATATCATATGTACCACCGTCACCACCAAATGTGATGAACTTGAAGTTCTCATTTTCAGGGAGACGTCCTCTTTTCTTAAGAGCATTGTATGCTGTCTCAACACCACTAAGTGTTGCACCTGCATTTTCAAATGCGTTGTGGATGTAGCTGTCTTCCCATGCTGTATATGGATACATGTATGTAGAAACCTCAAGACATCCTGTAGCATTACCGATTACTGCTCTGTCTCCTTCATGAAGTGCTCTAAGTACACCTCTTACTGCGATTGTAGCGCCACAGCCTGCACACATACGATGTCCAGGAGCAAGACGCTCTGGTTTATTCATAGCTTCTTTAAAATTATATTTACTCATAAGTTTGCTCCAATTCTAATTCAACCACTTGATTAATTAAGATGACATTTTTGCATCATTGACTATTCTCTAAGTCCGATGTATTTGAACTGTTCAATCTTGTTACCATTTACAACACTATCCTCAAGTTCTGAGAAAATGTCATAAACGTGATTTACTGTGAAATCTCTTCCTGCAAGACCGTAAATGTAATTTACTGCCTCAATGAAAACTCTGTCTCTGTAGAGACCCGCCATGATTTCACTTCCAAGTGGTCCACCATTGCCATTGTAGCTTTCGCAACGATCCATAATAGCTACTGCCTTACAGTTCTTAAGTGCAGTTGCAAGCTCTGCAGCTGGGAAAGGTCTGAATACACGAAGCTTGATAACACCAACCTTCTTGCCCTGAGCACGAAGATCATCAACTGCCTGCTTAGCTGTACCAGCAGCCGAGCCGATGATTACCATGATGTAATCAGCATCTTCTGTCTTATATTCTTCAAAGAGTTCAAATCCTCTTCCCGTTAATTCTTTGTATTTCTTAGCAACCTCAATAATTACTTCCTTAGAAGCTTCCATTGCAAGCTCCTGATTCTTCCTTGCTTCCATAGCATAGTTGGATACACTGTATGGTCCAACTGCCATTGGCTTACCAGGATTAAGAAGATACTCCTCTGGCTGATATGTTCCAACGAAATTCTGAACCTTTTCATCCTCAAGAAGTTCGATATTCTCTACAGCATGACTTGTAATGAAACCATCCTGACAAATCATAATAGGAAGGTGTACTCTTTTATCCTCAGCGATTGGATATGCCTGAATGAAGTTGTCGTATGCTTCCTGATTGTTCTCAGCATATATCTGAATCCATCCTGTATCCCTTGCGCCCATACCATCAGTGTGGTCACAGTTGATATTAATAGGACCTGACAGTGTTCTATTAACAAGAGCAAGCGCACATGGCATACGGTTTGATGCTGCAACTAATAACTCTTCCCACATAAGGGCAAGACCACAGCTGGATGTTGCTGTTAATGATCTGGCTCCTGCTGCCTCAGCACCAATAGTTGCACTCATTGATGAATGCTCGCTTTCTACTGGAATGAATTCTGTATCACATTCTCCATTGGCGATATATGTTGATACCATCTGTGGTATTTCTGTTGAAGGTGTAATAGGGAAAGCAGGCATTACATCTGGATTAATCTGCTTGATAGCATAGGCAACTGCTTCGTTACCACTCATTCTGTCTCTAATAGCCATTTTACTGTCCCTCCCTCATTGTAATTGCACCAAATGGGCAGGCCTTTGCACAAATGCCACAGCCCTTGCAATGGTCATAATCAAAATCTGCTCTCTTGCAGTCCTTAACAGGAATACTACTGTC
This sequence comes from Lachnospiraceae bacterium UBA1712, assembly GCA_002317175.1. GTDB lineage: Bacteria > Bacillota > Clostridia > Lachnospirales > Lachnospiraceae > Colinaster. The sequence goes on from DCJA01000033.1 coordinate 29,134, forward strand.
AGGACAAACTGGTACGCAAAGTAAACACTGTTTGCATTTATCTGCTTCAAATACAGGTGTGTTGGTTCTCCACTCTCCTGTCTTGAAATCCTTTGATGTTGCAGCTGCATACATATGAAGGCCTTCTGTAAGGTCCATATATGGAGACTGCTCTGAAATCTTATTTATATCTGTTCTCATAAATATTCCTCTCTTCTTATTTGCATGCTCTCAAATCGAATCGTTCATTATATAATGCAACATCAGACCTGATTACATCTCAACTAAAGCCTTTGCTCCCTTAAGATCTTCTCTTAATGAATCAAAAGTCTTGGTAAGTGCAAGCATGTTACCTTCGATTACTTCTGGCTTCTTTGCAAACTTATGCTGGTATGAAGCCTGCATCTCTGTTATAAAATCAGCCTCTGGCATTACCTGGCTAACTGCAACAGCCGCAGCAAGCATTGGTGAATTAGGGAAATATTTGCCAAGAGTCTCTACAGAAATCTTACGCGCATCTACTACATATACAGCACCCTTATAGCCCTTTAATAAAGGAATTATCTCATCCTTTGATTTTGCTGTATTAACAATAATTGCTCCGTCTTCTCTTAGACCACCAGTAACATTAACACTTTCAAGCAGTGTCTCGTCTACTACTACGACAAGATCCGGTGTATAGATATTACTGTGAACTCTTATCTCTTCCTTGCTGATTCTGTTGTAAGCAGTAATAGGTGCTCCCATTCTTTCTGGACCATATTCAGGGAATCCCTGTACATGAGCTCCTGTTTTCCAGGCAACATCCGCCAGTAAAAGAGCTGCTGTCTTAGCACCCTGGCCACCTCTTCCGTGCCATCTGATTTCTAATGTCTGATTACTCATTTTCTAAACCACTCCTATATATACAAATCTACTATACTTACTTGTTTATCATTATAAGATGAAACGCTTTCATCTTGATTTCCATTTTTATTCACCTTTGTCTATTATACGCTAACCTTAAGGCATGTAAAGTGAAAAATTGAAATCTTTTCACTATTAAGATGAATATTTTTGCACACACTGCTTCCTACACAATATGCCCCTTCAATATATAGAAGGCCTTTCTTAAATTATTTACAGACTGCCTTTGTTTGTTCTATACTTATATAAATGTCTGCAATAATTAATGTGACCAAAGGCAGACAAAGCTTTATTATATGAGGAAAATACTATGAAGATTTCATTCATCGGAATGGGTAATATGGCTCAGGCTATCGCAGAAGGATTTATTGTCTCTGGAAAAGTTGCGAAGACTGACATATATGCATATGCTCCTTCCCAGGACAAATTAGTAAAGAACAGTGAAAAAATAGGTTTTATTCCTTGTGCAAGCACTGCAGAAGCAGTTGATGCTGCTGAGCTGATTATCATGGCCTGTAAGCCATATCAGCTTGCCTCTGTTATTGAACTGGTTAAGAATAACCTTAAGGGAAAAGCTATTATATCTGTAGCAGCTGGATGGACCTTTTCTACTTTCCATGATTTGCTTGGTGATGATGTCAGAATTCAGTGCATAATGCCTAACACTCCAGCTATGGTTGGTGAAGGGGTTATGTTATTCGAGAACACCAACACTCTTTCAGAGAATGAGCTGGCATTTACCAAAGATTTATTTAGCTCGCTGGGTATAATAGAAACTCTTCCTACTGAGCTTATGCGAATCGGTGGTGCTATTTCAGGATGTGGTCCAGCTTTTATGGATCTCATTATGGAGGCTTATTCAGATGCTGCAGTTAAATATGGTATCGGCCGAGATATGGCTTACAGACTTGTAGCACAGACTATGCTTGGAAGTGCAAAGCTGCAGCAGGTTACCGGTAACCATCCAGGAGTTCTCAAAGATGCAGTCTGCTCACCAAAGGGAACTACCATTCGTGGTGTATCCGCATTGGAAGAGGCTGGACTTAGAAGCGCCTGCATCAAATCTATTGATGAAATCATGAAATAAATTAGCAACCATTAGCTAAAAGGATACTACATTATATATATGAAGAAACGAATATTTAACATTATTCAGATTGGTACAAAAGTCGATCTTCCAAGTTATATATTTGATATCGGAATCGTGATAGTAATTATCATCAATCTGTTCGTAACATTTTTTAGTACCTTCGAACAGTCCGCTCCCTATTCGGGTCTACTGGATATAGCTGAGCTTATTACTATTATTATTTTCACTATCGAATATATCCTTCGGATCTGGACTAGTGAATATCTCTATCCAGAGGAAGGCAAATTCAAGGCAGCCTTCAAATTCATCTTTTCATTCTATGGTCTGATTGATTTGTTCACATTCTTCCCTTATTATCTGCCAATCTTCTTCCCTATGGGAATTGTTGCATTCAGGGTATTCAGGGTCATACGAATATTCAGACTGTTCAGGATTAATGCCCAGTATGATGCATTCAATGTCATCATCGATGTTATTAAGGTTAAGCGCAACCAGCTATTGTCTTCCATGAGTATCATTGCGATATTTATGCTGGCAACAAGTATGTGTATGTACAGTGTAGAGCACACTGCTCAGCCTGATGTTTTTGAAAATGCATTCTCAGGTATCTGGTGGGCAACCTCCACTCTTCTCACTGTTGGCTATGGCGATGTATATCCCGTAACCACTATTGGAAAGATGCTTGCTATAATAATCTCCTTCCTTGGTGTTGGTCTTGTTGCCATCCCCACTGGTATTATCAGTGCAGCCTTTGTGGAGCAGTATAGCAACGCTAAGAATGGTGGAAAAATAGATGATGATCAGAACAACTTCATGACCCCTACCCTATGTGAAGGACATCCATGGATAGGAATGAAGGTCAAGGAACTGACTCTGCCTCCTCAAATGGAACTGATTAATATTTTTAGAGATGGAAAAGCCGTTGAATTTAGAGAATCTACCAGACTCAAAGAAAATGATGAGCTATTGATATATCTCAGAAGATAAATAATATCTCAAACAAAAAAGGACTGTTTAAAACAGTCCTTTTTACTTTCAGGCAATATAATTTATAGGTTATCACATTCCCCAAGCCTGGCAGATTAGTCTAATCACAAATGCAACAATCCAGGCAAGAACGCACTGCCATATTACCACACTTACAGCCCAACGTCTTCCCATTTCGCGCTTTACAGATGCAATTGCTGCCACACATGGAGTGTAGAGCAGACTGAATACCAGCAAAGTTGCCGCCTGAAGTGATGAAAGAGCAGTTGTAACATCATTGCCCATCAGTATTCCCAGCGTTGAAACCACACTTTCCTTAGCCATAAATCCAGAAATAAGCGATGTTACTATTCTCCAGTCTGCTAATCCAATTGGAGCAAGGAGTGGAGCAATTACCCCTGCAAGCTGAGCCATAATGCTGTCAGCAGAATCAGTAACCAGATTAAAATGGCTATTGAAGCTCTGTAAAAACCATACGCAGATAGTTGCAATAAGAATAACCGAGAAAGCCTTCTGCAAAAAGTCCTTGGCCTTCTCCCATAAAAGCTGTGTAACATTTTTAGCACCAGGAAGTCTATAGTTTGGAAGCTCCATTACAAATGGAACAGCTTCACCCTTAAACAAAGTATACTTAAACAAATGTGCCACTAATATACCAACCACTATTCCCAGAAAATACAGGCCTGTCATTATTAGACCACCGAACTCAGGAAAGAATGCATTTACAAAAAAAGCATATATTGGTAGTTTTGCTGTACAGCTCATAAATGGTGTAAGCAGTATAGTCATCTTTCTGTCTCTTTCACTTGGAAGAGTTCGTGTAGACATTACAGCCGGAACCGTACAACCAAATCCTATAAGCATGGGTACTATACTTTTTCCAGAAAGACCAATACGGCGCAGAAGCTTATCCATCACAAATGCTACTCTGGCAATATATCCACTATCTTCCATTAAGGATAAGAACAGGAACAAAGTAACTATTATAGGCAGGAAGCTTACTACACTTCCAACTCCGGCAAATATTCCATCAACCACAAGACTTTGCAGTGTATTATTGACATGAGCAAGTTTCAGACCCTCGCCGACCAAATTAGTCAATGTGTCAATTCCCCTCTCCAGCAATCCCTGGAAGAATGCCCCTATTACATTGAATGTAAGATAAAACACTACGAGCATAATTAGAACAAACATTGGTATTGCAGTATATTTGCCAGTAAGAATCTTATCTATCCTTTCACTTCTGATATGCTCCTTACTTTCCTTGGGTTTGACAACCGTTCTCCTGCAAACCTTTTTAATATAGGCAAATCTCATATCTGCCATAGCAGCACTTCTGTCCAGACCGCGCTCATTTTCCATTTGCAGGACAATATGCTCCAGCATCTCTATTTCATTATTATCCATCTGTAACTGATCAAGTATCAGCTTATCGCCTTCAATAACCTTACTTGCCGCAAATCTGACTGGCAAACCAGCATTTTTTGCATGGTCTTCAATTAAATGTATAACCGCATGTATGCATCTGTGAACTGCTCCGTTGTGGTCTTCTTCATCACAGAAATCCTGTCTAAGAGGTTTTTCCTGATAATATGCAACATGAATTGCATGATCGATCAATTCATGCACGCCTTCATTCTTGGCTGCTGCAATTGGTATTACAGGTACACCAAGCATAGCCTCCATCTCATTGACGTATATAGCGCCACCATTGCCTACCATCTCATCCATCATGTTAATAGCCACAACCATAGGTATTCCCATTTCCAAAAGTTGCATGGTGAGATACAGATTACGCTCAATATTAGTAGCATCTACAATATTAATAATTGCCTTTGGCTTCTGCTCTAATACAAAATTTCTGGATACAATTTCCTCACTACTGTAAGGACTCATGGAATATATTCCTGGAAGGTCTGTTACAAGAGTATTATCATAGCCCTTGATTACACCGTCTTTCCTGTCAACCGTTACACCCGGGAAATTGCCTACATGCTGATTGGAGCCTGTTAGCTGATTAAACAAAGTAGTTTTTCCACAATTTTGATTACCTACAAGCGCATATGTCAGTACTGTATCCGCTGGTAGAGGATTCTCATCCTTTTTAGAATGATATCTGCATCCAGATTCTCCCAGGCCAGGATGTTCTTTTGTTCTTGCTATGCTTTTTCTGTCAGCTGCCTGTTCCTCTTTTTCGACAACCTCTTTTATCTCTATATGTGCAGCATCTGCCAATCTTAGTGTTAGCTCGTAACCATGAATTCTAAGTTCCATCGGGTCACCCATGGGGGCAAGCTTAACTACCTTTACAGTTGTACCTGGTATAACACCCATATCCAGGAAATGCTGTCTTAGAGCTCCTTCCCCACCAACTGTAATTATTTCTGCACTTTTTCCTACTGCTAATTCTTTTAATGTCATAACAGTTACTTCCTATTCTTTGTGATAGTTTCATTATACTAACTATAGTTTGTTTCGTCTAACTAATTATACACAAATTTTTCTGTAACAATTAATTTTTATTGTATATATATCATCACAATCCACATATAAAAAGCCATGCTTCATCGAAGCATGGCAATCAATTGCATAATAATATCAGACTTTTTTATTTAAGAATTCCCTTTAATGCATCAAGCACACCAGCTGCATTATCAACTGTAATCTTACCCTTAACTCCTGCAACCACCTGCTTTACAATATCATCTGGAAGATCAACACCAATTACTGACTCAACAGCCTTCACTGGATCCTTCTTAAACTGCTCCATAAGCTTTGGGTCGCTCTGAACCTTCTTTACTATTTCATCGATTTTTGCCTTTACATCCATTCCAATAATCCTCCTGTTTGATGTGGTATCTCATTGAATCTAATATAGCTTTCCCCTAGTTAATAATTATAGCATCTTGTCCTGGCTTATAAAATAGTATTTATGTAAAAAGCAGGTTCGACCAAATAAAAGATGCTGCAGTATAAACTGCAGCATCCGAATCATACCATCTATATGGTTATTGACTTATTATAAAGCCTTGCCATCTGAACCAAGAACGTTAACGATCTTATGAGCAACCATATCCTTAACAGCCTGACGAGCTGGCTTAAGATACTGTCTTGGATCGAAATGATCTGGATGTTCAGCGAAGTACTTTCTGATGTTACCTGTCATAGCAAGACGGATATCTGAGTCGATATTAATCTTACATACAGCAAGCTTAGCAGCTTCACGAAGCTGATCTTCTGGAATACCGATAGCATCTGGCATGTTTCCACCGTACTGGTTAACCATAGCAACGAACTCCTGTGGAACTGATGAAGAACCATGAAGAACGATTGGGAAACCTGGAAGTCTTTCGATTACGCCGTGAAGAACGTCGAAACGAAGTGGTGGTGGAACAAGGATACCCTGCTCATTTCTTGTACACTGAGCAGCTGTGAACTTGTATGCACCATGAGATGTTCCGATAGCGATTGCAAGTGAATCACAACCTGTTCTGCTTACGAACTCTTCAACTTCTTCTGGACGTGTGTAGCTCTCGTTACCAGACTCTACACAAACTTCGTCTTCTACACCAGCAAGAGTACCAAGCTCTGCTTCTACTACTACGCCATGAGCGTGAGCATATTCAACAACCTGCTTTGTTAATGCGATATTGTCTTCGAAAGACTTAGAAGAAGCATCGATCATAACAGATGTAAATCCGCCATCGATACAGCTCTTACATAATTCAAAACTATCACCATGATCTAAGTGAAGAGCGATTGGGATTTCTGGATTCTCCTCAACTGCTGCCTCAACCATCTTTACAAGATATTTGTGGTTAGCGTAAGCACGTGCACCCTTTGAAACCTGAAGGATAACTGGACTCTTTAATTCGCCAGCTGCTTCTGTAATACCCTGAACGATTTCCATGTTGTTTACGTTGAAAGCACCAATAGCATATCCGCCATCATAAGCCTTCTCAAACATTTCTTTTGTTGTAACTAATGCCATTATTTTAAGTTCCTTTCTTAAAAAAATTCTTAAATAAGGTCTGTACGACCATTTGAAATCAGTATAACACTAATAGCGCCAAACTACAAAGAAAAAATGCACCAAAAGATGCATTTTTTCAGTATTTGTAAACTTGTAATTTTAATAAAAACTATTTTCTTGCTCCAACAGTCATAAGCAGTATCTGTCTGTATACTGCAAATAGAACTCCAGCTACTGGCCATACAATCCATGTGATATCCCAGGCACCTGAGATAAATGACCATGCAAGATATCCTGTCAAAGTAAGCATCCAATAGATACTGACCCATGGAGCAATTCTCTTATTCTCATTTTTCCTGTCTACAGTAAAATCGCCTTCCTGAAGAAGCTTTCTGTAGGCATCATTTATGGAGCCTGCTCTTACAAACATATTAACTGCAATGGCAATAATAACAAGCAAAACACAAACCATGTATATGACAACCATGTCATTTGCATCAGCAAATGCAGCAATTAACAGCGGTATAGAACATCCAATACACATTACTACTCCACCTATTGTAAGAAGTTCAGAAGTGTGTTCAAAAGCCTTCTGGCGTTCTTTGACCATTCCAGTCACTCCGTATTCCGTATCTATATTCTTCTCTTTAAGGAATTCAAATTTATCCAGCTGCTTTCCCGACTTCATAAATAAGCAAACCGCGCATATAATCATTACAAATAATGTAATAACACCAATTCCTGCCGCCAGATTCTCTGACATCTTACCTGTATATTCTGAAACACCAGCTAACAGTATTAAGATAACTGGTGATGTAATACAAAGACTAACTCCATTCGCAACCCATGGAGAGTATTTCTTTTCAAGTTCAATATATTCGTTGGCCTCTTCCATTGTAACTTTCACATAATCATCAGAAATATCATCATGTGTTATTGCTGTGAGCTCAGTTGTTTCAATTTCATCCTTTAATAAGTAGTCAGTGCTTACGCCAAATATTCCGGCCATCTGAATAATCTTCTGTATATCAGGTACTGACTGAGCACCCTCCCATTTTGAAACAGACTGTCTTGATACACCAAGTTTATCTGCAAGTTCTTCCTGAGACCATCCATTTTTCTTTCTTTCATTAATAATCTTATCTGCTAATATCATTTGTTTTCCCTCTCGAAACTTTTTGTTTCATCCTTTCAACTTTTTGCATTTTGTGTTGTTCGAACTGACCTTATACTAGCAAAATGCATCGTTGCACTCTATCAACCAAGCTTTACAATTTGTAACCTATCGGTTGCAAATGCGCTAAAATACTGCATTTTCAAAATTTTTATACAAAAGACCTGCAAATCACATAAAAAAAGCATGCCTGACGGAATAGCGTCCAAGCATGCTTTTAATTCATTAACAATTATTATTGCTGTCTTAACTATATCCTTCTTTGAAGCAAATCTTCCAGAGTAATATCATCAAAGAAATCATTGATCAAATCATTGAGTTTGCTCCACATAGCTATTGTAAGACATTCTTCCTTTTTTTCGCAAGGGGTTGAATTGCATTCGAGACATGAAACCGGTGCCAGGTCCCCTTCAGTCAGTCTGACTATGTCACCAATCCTGTAGTCCTTAGGTTCTCGGGTAAGCTTATAGCCCCCTCCTTTGCCATGTACTCCTTCAATCAGATTATTCTTTACCAGAATCGGCATAATCTTTTCCAAATATTTTAATGAAATATTCTGTCTGTCAGCAACTTCCTTCATAGGTACATATCCATCTGAATTATGGCTTGCCACATCAAGCATTACTCGAATCGCATATCTGCCTCTGGTCGAAACAATCATCTTTCCAACTCCTTAATATTTTCCAAGCACTAATTAATCTGCGAATAATGGTGTAGATAAATATCTGTCACCTGTATCTGGTAATAATACAACAATCTTCTTTCCAGCATTTTCTGGTCTCTTTGCTAACTGAATAGCTGCATATGCTGCGGCTCCTGATGATATACCAACAAGAACACCTTCACTTCTACCGATAAGCTTGCCTGTTGCAAATGCATCATCATTTGATACTGGAATAATCTCATCGTAAATTGATGTATTAAGAACTTCTGGAACAAATCCAGCACCAATACCCTGAATCTTATGTGGTCCTGCAACTCCTGTTGAAAGAACTGCAGAGCTTTCTGGTTCTACGGCAACAATCTTAACATCCGCCTTCTTAGACTTAAGATATTCGCCAACACCTGTTACTGTACCGCCTGTACCGACACCAGCAACAAAAATATCAACATCAGCACCAAGATCTTCCCAGATTTCTGGACCAGTTGTTTCTCTGTGTGCCTTAGGATTAGATGGGTTTGTAAACTGTGAAGGAATAAAGCTGTTTGGAATCTGAGCTGCAAGCTCATCTGCCTTTGCAATTGCACCCTTCATACCTTTTGCGCCTTCTGAAAGAACAAGCTCAGCACCATATGCCTTCATAAGCTGTCTTCTTTCAACTGACATTGTATCAGGCATTACAATAATGATTCTATATCCTCTTGCTGCCGCTACAGCTGCAAGACCAATGCCTGTATTTCCTGAAGTAGGCTCAATAATTGTTGAATCTGGCTTAAGAACTCCTGCCGCTTCTGCGTCATCGAGCATTGCCTTTGCTACTCTGTCCTTAACTGAGCCTGCTGGATTAAAGTACTCAAGTTTTGCATAAATTGTTGCCTTCAAATCTTCCTGTGCTTCAATATGTGTTAACTCAAGAAGTGGTGTCTTTCCTATTAACTGGTCTGCTGATGTATAAATTGCCATTTTTATTTCCTCCGTTATTATTATACTATAATTATTATTATCCTGTTACTTCTATAATTTGACTTTTGTTACTTTACTGCTTCAAAACCATGTTCAAGATCTGCAATAATGTCGTCTATATGTTCTGTACCAATTGACAGTCTGACTGTATTTGGCTTAATTCCTACTGACAACAGCTCTTCCTCTGACATCTGTGAATGTGTTGTTGATGCAGGATGAATAACCAAAGACTTAACGTCTGCAACATTTGCAAGAAGAGAGAACAGTTCAAGACTTTCAGTGAACTTCTTTGCTGTCTCTGCATCACCCTTGATTTCAAATGTGAAGATTGATCCAGCCTCATCTGGGAAGTATTTCTTATAAAGTTCTTTCTGCTCACCTGATGCAACCGATGGATGATTTACTTTCTCAACCTGTGGATGATTCTGTAAGTAATCAATAACCTTTATCGCATTTTCAACGTGTCTTTCAACTCTTAATGATAATGTTTCAAGTCCCTGTAATAAAAGGAATGAATTAAATGGTGAAATTGTTGCTCCCTGATCTCTCATGAGTGTTGTACGAATCTTAATGATATAAGCAAGATTTCCAACCGCTTCTGTAAATACTACACCATGGTATGAAGGATTTGGCTTTGATAATCCTGGGAACTTGTCATTCTGTGCCCAGTCAAACTTACCGCTGTCTACGATTACACCACCCATTACTGTTCCATGTCCACCAATGAACTTTGTTGCTGAATGTACTACTATGTCAACACCATGTTCGATTGGACGAAGTTTATAAGGTGTAGCAAATGTGTTATCAACAATTACTGGTATGCCATGCTCATGAGCTATCTTTGAAACTGCTTCAAGGTCAATAATATCTGAATTAGGATTTCCTAATGTTTCAGCGTATACAAGCTTTGTGTTTTCCTTTATCGCATCAGCAAAATTCTGTGGATCCGAAGGATCAACAAATGTTACGTCAACTCCCTGATCTTTAAGTGTGTTTGCAAAGAGGTTATATGTTCCACCGTAGAGATTAGCAGATGAAACAATGTGTGAACCCGCTGTTGCAATATTCTGAATTGCATATGTAATTGCTGCTGAACCAGAAGCTGTTGCAAGTGCTGCAGCACCACCTTCCAAAGCTGCAATTCTCTGCTCGAATACATCGGATGTTGGATTCATAAGTCTTGTGTAGATGTTACCACCTTCTGTCAATCCAAATCTTCCTGCTGCCTGAGCTGAATCTTTAAATACATATGAAGTTGTTGCATAAATTGGAACCGCTCTTGCGTCTGTTCCTGGATCAGGCTGTTCCTGTCCTACATGTACCTGTAATGTTTCAAACTTATAATTTGCCATTTTTTAATCTCCTTTATAATATTCGTAATCTGTTATCATCAGTTCTATCAATCATTAACATCGACTCCTGCTACACATTCGTCCAAATATGAAATTATTTCTGATTAACTCTTTTATCATTTTTTCCATTTTAAAAGCCCTTTTCTTTCACCCACCACCTTGGTCGGTAAGTAAAAGATACACCTTTTTACCCACCGCGTCAAGGGGTTGAACTATTGGCTTTTCTTATCACTCGTTATAGCTTTTACTTATAACCAGCAAACCAACGTCATCGGCTTTAGGATGACGTTCTCGAGACGAAGTCTGGTTTGCAAGCAAACCAACCAAAAAAGACCCAACCAAACGGTTGGGTCTTACTTTGACTATTCTTATTATCTTACAATCATATTCTCACGGTCAGCACCTGTACCAATGAGCTTAACCATTGTTCCAGTATACTCTTCGATAAATCTGATATATGTCTTTGCTGCTTCAGGAAGTTCATCGAAAGTCTTGCACTTTGAAACATCACCAAAGTTTCCTTCGAATTCCTTGTAAACTGGCTTTGCTGCTGCCAAAAACTGCTCATTTGTAGAGAAGTCTGTAGTCTCAACGCCATCAACATCATATGCAACACAAGCCTTAAAAGTATCAAAGTTTCCAATTGTATCAAGGTGATTAAGGTTGATGTAATTTACTCCATTAAGATCAATTGCATACTTAAGAGTTACAAGATCAAGCCATCCGCATCTTCTTGGACGCTTTGTAACTGTACCATACTCATGACCAAGATCTCTTATACGATCACCGATTTCATTCTTAAGTTCTGTTACATATGGACCTTCACCTACACGGCTTGAGTAAGCCTTGATAACACCATATACATCGCCGATATCTCTTGCTGAAAGTCCTGTACCTGTAAGGATACCACCAATTGTTGGATTTGAAGATGTAACAAATGGATAAGAACCAAAGTCGATGTCAAGAAGTGTTGCCTGAGCACCTTCTACTACCATGAACTTATCTTCCTTAAGATACTTATGAAGAAGTGTTACTGTATCACATACATAAGGCTTAAGAATCTCTGCATACTTCTTATATGTAGCTACGATTTCGTCAGCATCGCAGGTTGGTTCTCCATTAGCAGCAAGAAGTTCATTCTTAACTTCTACCTGATGTCTGAGATTCTCCTCAAAGCTGTCCTTATACATATCTTCAACTCTGAAGCCACTTCTCTCATACTTATCGCAATAAGTTGGTCCAATACCATTCTTTGTTGTACCAATCTTGTGCGCACGCTTATTTTCAAGCATTACATCAAGATTACAGTGATATGGGAAAATGATATGTGCCTTATCACTAATTCTTAAAAATCTATCTACGTCGATATCATGAGACTTAAGCATCTCAATCTCGCCGATTAATACTTCTGGATTAAGAACAACACCGTTACCAATAACAGCAATTGTCTTATTAGAAAGAATTCCAGAAGGAATAAGTCTCATTGCAAACTTAACACCATTAACCATAATAGTGTGTCCCGCATTGTTTCCTCCTGTAGCACGTACTGACACGTCTGCAAACTGTGCAAGATAATCTGTTGTACGTCCTTTTCCTTCATCACCATAAAAGCATCCTAATACTACGCTGGCTTTTGACATTTTTGCCTCCTCTGCCTGTCTCCCTATATTATCTGGGATTAAATGTTAGACCCACAATGAGCCCATGCTAAACAAACAATGGTATGATACCATATTTGTACGCATATTTCCATATATTCTTTTGATTTTATGATGCCACGGTGACCGTTCCTGGTCGAGTTTATTCGTGCCAAAAGGACCGTCCCCACTACAAATTCCGTGCCAAAAGGACTGTCCCCACTACACACCCACTACATGTTTTTGATTCTGTCAACTGCTTCCTTTGTTGCATCAGCATCACCAAATGCTGTAAGTCTGAAGTAGCCTTCACCATGGGCACCAAAGCCAACACCAGGTGTTCCAACTACATTTGCTGTATTTAAGAGCTTGTCAAAAAATGACCAGCTATCCATGTTGTTTGGAGTTTTGAGCCAAATATATGGCGCATTTACGCCACCATAAACAGTAAAGCCTGCCTCTTTAAGTCCATTTAATATATAAGAAGCGTTGTTCATGTAATACGCAATCTGCTCTTTAATCTGCTTCTGTCCTTCTACAGAGTAAACAGCTTCACCAGCTTTCTGAATGATATATGGTGCACCGTTGTACTTTGTGCCATGTCTTCTTGCCCACAAATCCCTGAGTGCAACACCATCACGGACAAGGTCCTTTGGAATTACTGTGTAACCTAGTCTTACACCAGTGAATCCAGCGTTCTTTGAAAATGAGTGAATTTCTATTGCGCAAGTCCTTGCACCTTCACATTCGTAAATACTGTGTGGAATTCCTTCCTCTGAAATATAAGCTTCATAAGCAGCATCATAAATGATTACAGAGCCATTTTTGTTAGCAAAGTCAACCCACTCCTGTAACTTGTCTTTTGTAATAGCCGCACCAGTTGGATTATTAGGAAAGCACAGGTAAATGATATCAGGAATTTCCTTTGGAAGTTCAGCGACGAAGCCATTATTCTCATCACATGGCATGTAAATGAGATTCTTCCACTGTCCTGTAGCCTCATCAAAATCCCCTGATCTGCCAGCCATTACATTGGTATCAACATATACTGGATAAACAGGATCGCATACTGCCACCTTATTATCCTTACCAAAGATTTCCTGGATATTACCTGAATCACTCTTTGCACCATCAGATACAAATACTTCGTCTGCTTCAATCTGACAGCCTCTTGCCTTGTAATCGTTTTCCGAAATTGCTTTTCTAAGGAACTCATAGCCAAGATCTGGTGCGTATCCTTTGAAGGTTTCCTTTACTGCCATCTCATCGACAGCTGCATGTAATGCATCTGTAATAGAAGAAGCAATTGGAAGAGTTACATCACCAATTCCAAGACGAATAATCTTTTTATCAGGATTATTTGCTGAATATGCATTAACTCTCTTTGCTATTTCTGAAAACAGATAACTACCTCTTAATTTGAGATAATCCTCATTAACCTTTACCATAATTTTCTCTCCCACTATATAATTGATTAAGTTTTATATTCTCAAACAGTATCTATAATTACTGTTGCTTTGTATTACTAAATATACCCAATATTCACTGCAAAAACTCAACCATCATTGTTAAGCATCAATATCATCTGAGCGGATTCAACCATACTTCTACCAGAATCCATACTGGACTTTTGAATATATCTGAAAGCCTCTGGCTCTGTCATTGCATTCCTGTCCATCAAAAGTCTCTTGGCTTTATCCACTATTTCTTTTTGCGGATTACTTCTCTTTATAGGGACATTCTTCTTTTTCCTGATTGTCCTTACAAATGTGGATGTCATCATCTCCACTGTAGCCAACAGTTCTCTTGGTTTGAAAGGCATAAGCAGCTTAACAGTCTTACCTGAAAAAGTCTCAAGAGTCTCGTCCTTTGTCATAACTATCATCCCGAAAAAAGAGGGCAGATATTGTGACAGTTCAAAATAACCCATATCTTTGAGTTTTTTTGTACAGATTACGACTCCAAATTCTCTATCATTTGATAAACGCAGCACCTCGGAGGCAGTATTACAGATTTCGATATCAAGCATGACTCCGTTGCTGGTTAGCATCTCAGCAATGCGGTTTGAATCTTCACTTTTGGGCATAGCAATTATAATACAGCCCATTTACAGATCCTCCTACATTCTACTCAGATACTTCTTGATTTCCCAATCAGATACTTCGTACATGTATCTATTCCACTCATCTGTCTTAATATCGATATATATTTGAGCAAGATTGTCACCGAGAACATCGCATATCAGCTTGTCTTCCTTTAGGGAATTCACGGCTTCCAAAAGATTACCAGGTTCTCTGGTGCCCTCGTATATTTCATCTTCTTTTGATGGCTCAAGCTTATTCTTTATACCATCCATTCCTGCAGCTATACATACTGCTATTGCCAGATATGGATTAGCCGCAGAATCAGGGAATCGCAATTCAACCTTAGTCTCCCCTGAATTTTTATGCACCTTAATAAATGAGCATTCTCCCGTCTTCTTCCAGTCAATATGACCTGGTGCATGACAGCCAGCAAGAAGTCTCTTATATGAATTAACAATAGGATTAGTTATCGCACAAAGTGCTCTTGCATGTGCCATAATTCCTCCCATAAAATATTTTGCGTATTCAGTAAGCCCGGCACCATCATAATCTTCGAAAAGATTAACACCATCTTTATACATAGAGATGTTAAGGTGCATACCAGAACCAGCTTCATTGTTAGTTGGCTTTGGCATAAAGGTTGCGTACAGACCAAATCTTTTTGCTATTGATCTAACCGCAAATTTAAAAGTTGTTATATTATCAGCTGTAGCAAGAGTCTCGTCCTGAGCAAAATCTATTTCGTGCTGGGCAGGCGCTTTCTGATGATGTGATGATTCTATCTCAAATCCCATCTCTTCCAAGGTAAGTACCATATCACGTCTTGCATTTTCGCCAAAATCAATTGGACCTACATCCAGGTAACCAGCCTTTTCATGGGTTACTGCTGTAGGATTTCCGTTGTCATCTGTATGAAATAAGAAAAATTCGCAGTCAGGATTGATCATAAATGATATTCCTTCATTCTCTGCTTCTTTAATAACATTTTTCAGTATTGTTCTTGGATTCATAGGGCATGGTGTGCCATTTTCAAGAAATACATCACAAATCATTTTGCCTACTTTACCCTGCTGTGGTCTCCATGGCAATATTACAAATGTATCCAAATCAGGATATAAGTATATTTCTTCCTTATAATCATATAAACCATCAAACAATGCAGCACTTTCAATTGAATACATATTGTTAAGTACACGTTCAATCTGACCAGGTGTTATTGCAATATTCTTTAAGTTACCCCAGACATCAGTGAACTGAAGTCTGATAAATTCCACGTCTTCATCTTCAATAATCTGTAAAATATCTTCTTTGGTTCTCATACCGTCTCCTTTTAGCATAATTAACTTTTTCGCAGAAAGTTACTGCCATTGATTAATAGTATCATTTTTAAAATAGGCGTCAGGCAAGGACCTGACGCCTATAATGATATCTTATAATCTGATTTTAGATTAGTAAAGCATTACTAATTCTATAATGTATTACTATACGAGCTGATTAGCAGATACCCTGTGCCTTCATAGCATCAGC
>DCJA01000033.1:45602-46256 GCA_002317175.1 Lachnospiraceae bacterium UBA1712
GTCTCTCTGAGTTCTGGCTCATCTCGAGTGCTGATGTTGCAACACCACCTGCGTTTGAAGCCTTTCCTGGGCAGAAGAGAACTTTGTTAGCCTGGAAGTATTCAACTGCTTCTGGTGTTGAAGGCATGTTAGCACCTTCAGCTACTGCGAATACACCGTTAGCAACGAGCTTTTTAGCATCTTCAAGGTTAAGTTCATTCTGTGTTGCACATGGAAGAGCGATATCTACCTTGATCTCCCACTGATTTGTTCCTTCTGTAGCCTTGTCATGGTACTGAGCTGATGGTCTAGCTGCTGCGTACTCTGTAAGACGTGCTCTCTTAACTTCCTTAACTTCCTTAAGAAGTGCTACATCGATTCCTTCTGGATCATATACCCAACCTGTTGAATCTGAACATGTAACTGGCTTAGCGCCTAACTGCTGTGCCTTCTGGATAGCATAGATAGCAACGTTTCCTGAACCAGAAACAGCTACTGTCTTACCAGCGATATCCTTACCATTGCACTTAAGCATTTCTTCTGTTAAGTAAAGAAGACCATATCCTGTTGCTTCTGTTCTTGCAAGTGATCCGCCGTAAGAAAGTCCCTTACCTGTAAGAACACCTTCGTAAAGACCTGTAAGTCTCTTGTACTGGCCGTACATATAACCGATTT
>DCJA01000027.1 GCA_002317175.1 Lachnospiraceae bacterium UBA1712
GCCTGAAGGAGCTAGATATGACTATATTGAATATCAGATAACCAACGAATATGGTGTTCCTATTCAGAACGCGATTATTGACAGTTCTGACTCCTCTTTTGTAACGGTAAAGGCAGTAGCGGATGCACGCTTCAATCTTCGTGCCTTATGCCACGAGGCTGACGGTCGTGTTACAGTCATTTCCTCTCTAGGCTTTGTTGCCGAAGGTTTTGGTGAACTGCTAAAGAATCCTTATGGCTTTGTATCAGCTTCTCTCTATGATGACTGCAGAAGTGAAATTGGAAATGGAAATGAAAAGGGAGTTGCAACCTCAAGGACTGAAGACAGCTATCTGCTCTATAACAGACTTAATTTTGGTGATTTGGGATCAAAAAAGGTAACTATACCTATATTTGAACTGGGCAATGAGGATATTCCAATAAGCTTTTGGAATGGAATGCCGCATGCTGAGGGCTCAAGGCTAATTGGTAGTGGTGTATATAGAAAGCCATCTATCTGGAATGTATATCAGGAGGAAAGCTTCGAACTTGATGAACTGCTAACTGGTATCCAGAGCTTCGCTATCGAAACCTTCAAGCAGAAAATCCACATCAAAGGTTTCCAGTTTGATGAATATAATCGAAGTTTTGAGACCTTACAGATAAAAAATGCCGACAACATCTATGGTGATCAGTATACTGTTACCGAAGACCTGGTTGCTGGTATTGGCAACAATGTATGTATTGAGTATAAGAATATGGACTTCGGAAAGCTTGGTGCCTCACGCATCCATGTAACCGGCCATACTCCACTGGATCACAATACTATTCATGTAAGATTCAATGACGGAGTAAATGAGAACAGGCAGATAATAGAATTTGCAAATAGCGATGGATTAACAAAACAGAGCTTTGATCTGGAGCCTATTACAGGCGAAGGTACTCTGACATTTGTATTCCTGCCTGGTTCTGATTTTGACTTCAAGGAATTCAGGTTTGAATAATTCCTATGCTTTATCGCATTTTAAAAGGCATCAGTAGTAACTACTGGTGCCTTAATTAATTATTCGTTCTCGTCTGTTTTCTCCAGCTCCACATGAAAAGCATAATCGTCTGTGACCTCTTCCTGCTTAGGCTCAAGTTTCAGGAATACCTTCTTGTATAAGAGAGCCGAACCATATCCTGGAGCACTGATACCAAACAGAAAAATCATTGGTATCATAAAAAATGCAAAATAGGCCAGCAAAAATGGTAACAGATACAAAAGAACCATCACAACGGTCTGAGGAAAATTAAGTATCATTACAAAAAATGAGTTCTTAATAGTCTTTGAAACTGGATTGATGAATCTCGCCTGCAAAGGATAAAAATACATGCAGGTCATCAAAAGCAATGCTGCTACTGCTAATACAGCCATAAGTACAATCGGTGGCATACTATTACTTGTAAAGAAAAAGATGTATACATCCAGCAGGCACAAAGCAATAACAGCAAGATTAACCAGCCAGAGAATAGTACTCTGTGCAAAATTCTCTTTAAATGATTTGAAGTACATCTGAGCTACTGATGACCCCTCATTACGACTAAGTTTAATCAGCACATAATGCATAGCTGTCATGGATGCTCCGATAGTAATAACCGGAATACAGGTCACTATAAATAAAAGATTCAAAATCATCAAATCAGCAATTTTTGACATTCCTCTCATAAGAGGACTATCCAGACTAAATAAAGATCCCATAAACTCAAAATACTCTTTCTAAATACTTATATCCATTTCCAAAATCACTAAATGCTTCAAAATATCACTGGATATTTCCAACTCTCAGCTAACATTTCTAAACATTATAGCACAGTTTTAAAAAACCATCCTCTTATGGTAATTCGAACTAAATAAATACTCTATTCTTCACATTTATTTGCTTAATAATGCTTCAACTTCCTGCATTTCTGGCATGGATCTGATAGCACCACGCTTAAGTGTAACCAGTGAAGCCGCTGCATTGGCAAATGTAATCATTTCCTTAAGCTGTTCCTCAGAAAGATCACCCAGTCCATTGTCACAGATATAGCTAAGAACGCAACCGCAGAAAGTATCTCCAGCTCCAGTAGTATCCACAACTTTATCCTGTTTAAAGCCTGGCACCTCTACTCTGATATCCTTGTAATAAGCTCTGCTTCCATCCTTACCCAAAGTCAGACAAATCAGCGGTATATCATACATGCTGCGCAGCTTTGCTATTCCTTCTTCGTAATCCTCTATTCCTGTAAGAAACTGAATCTCATTATCCGAAATCTTCAGTACATCGCAGTAGGATATAGCCTTAAGCATCTGTTCTTTTGCATGCTCCAGCTTTTCCCAAAGAGGTTCTCTGAGATTAGGATCCAGGGAAATGATTGCACCATTTTTCTTTGCCAGCTCTATCGCCTTTATAGTAGCCCTACTGACACTGTCATGAGTCATAGACAGCGTTCCGAAATGAAAAATCTTTGTATCCTCGACCATACTTTCGTTAATTTCTTCTTCATTCAGGCGCATATCTGCACCCGGTTTTCTATAAAATGAGAATTCTCTGTCTCCATCCGGAAAAGTATGAACAAAGGCGAGAGTTGTAGGAATCACTTCATCCTCAAGAAGATACTGGCTATCAATACCCACCTCCTCTATTGTCTCTCGAAGAAGTCTTCCAAACTGATCCTTTCCCACTTTTCCGATAAAGGCTGTTTTCTTTCCTAACTTCTGCAGCATGGATAGCACATTGCAGGGTGCTCCTCCCGGGTTTGCCTCAAACATGGGATTACCCTGACTGCTCTCTCCATTAAGAGTAAAATCTATCAATAATTCGCCTAATGCAACTACGTCATATTTGCTCATGTGTTCACCTATCTTCTTTTCTTATTTGCAATTATACTGAATTCCAGGTATTTACTATTTTTGCGCAAGCGTTTGCTGTGAGCGAAAGCGAGTTTGCAGGGAAAAAAGTAAATATCTGCATTTGCCCTAATCGGAAATTGCCGCAACATTGGCTGCAATTGAAACCGATATATCCAGATATGGAATCAGCGTAGCCTGAAGAGCATGGTAGATATCTGACTTACCTGGCCATACTGTGCCTAAAAGTTCATTGTTGCTATCCAGCTGGTGGAACCAGGACCCATTCACCTTATCATGCACCTTGTCCTCAAGGTATTCTGAGAATTCATAATAATGGTCGGCATATTTACTGTCTCTGGTTACTCTGTATAAAACTGCTGAGGTATTGATAGCCTCTGCAAGAGTCCAATGCATTCTGTCATGAACCACTGGCTTGCCTTCCCAGTCAGTTGTATATACGATTCCAGGTGCTCCATCTGAATTCCATGCATCCGCAATTGCTCTGTCAAAGAGCTTCTGTGCTGCTTCAAAATACTTAGCTGCTTCCTCTGTGCACTGTTCTTTTACCGACTTATCGACTGCAAGACTTTCAACATTTTTGAATGTAGAAGCAGCCCACTGGCTAATAAGTCTGCCCCATTCAATTCCGTGTCCCGGAGTTGCTCCATATGGTTTAAACTGATCAGCAGGATGATCCTTATTGCACTCAAGGTCAGCTGCCCAGTCACTGGTAAAATGCTCTGGTATTCTCCAATCATTCTCTTTGGCCCAGCCAATAACTCTGTCAATGATTCTTCCCGCTCTTACGCGATATTTTTCATCACCTATAGCATCTGCTACTGCAAGAAATGCCTCTACAGTATGCATATTAGCATTTAGGCCACGGTAATCATCAAGAACTGTAAAATCCGTGTTCCAGGTATCTACAGCAAGTCCCTCTTCATCATCCCAGAACTTTTCATCGTATACTTTAAGTGCTTCCTTGAGAAGTTCATCTGCTCCATCAATTCCTGCAAGCACTCCTGATGTTCCTGCAAGTATTACAAATGCGTGTGCGTAGCATGCCTTATTTGGAAGCGGCTTATCCTCTGCTGTTAATCCTGCATACCAGCCTCCTGCCTGCTTGTCATGAAGTTCACCCATAATACCCTTAACTGCAGCTGCTGCCAATTTGTCACTACCCTCATGTCCAAGCATCCTTCCAATGCTGTATACATGAGTCATTCTGCAGGTTATCCATGTTTCTCTTGGTCGCTCTTTCCATGGTGTTCCATCATCTCCAAGATAGTATGAACCGCCTCCTGCTGATGGAAACTTATGTCCAAAGCCTAACAGCTCGTCACATAGTCCCTGCATATATTCTTTATTTTCTTCTGTATCAATGATAAATCTCTTATCCATTGCAACCTCCAAGCAACACGTTATGTCAACCTTTTATTGATTTACTAACATATTAGATAACTGTATCCTTTTTGGAAACACAATTCCAAAGGGCTTTAATTGATTAATCTATATCATATACACTCTTTAATCTGATTGAATCAATATTACCGCTTAATACTTCCACAGTCTTGCTATCGCCATTCAGGTCAAAGTAGTTATCGCTAAGAATCAGGTCTTCATTTTCATTGAGAATCTCAACGCTCTTTGCATACTTTGTTGCAGACACCGTAATCTTATTTCCCTCAACCTTATATGAAAGCTCTGGCTTTTCGTATCTGAAATACTTTGGATAAGAGAATATAACTGTTCCTTCAGATACCTTCTCCCCAGCAATATATGCCGCAAAGCTTACATACTGATTATAGATATCCACTTCTGGAAGTTCTACCTTGTCCAGCCATACCGCGCTCAGCTTTGGCACTGTTATGTCAACCATTTCCTCGCGAAGAACTTTTGCGCTGGCATCTCGTAACTGCCATTTTACTGTAACCTTCTCATCTTTAAGCGTCTCATTGGTTACATTAAGTCTGATTGACTTATTGAATTCAAATGGAAGTCTTACAAGTTCCTGTCCACTTCCAAGCATACCCTCTTCCTCGCAGGAAATCATAACTGGTGCGAAGAATCTCTTTGCGTAATAATGCAGGGCCTTTAGTCTCTGACAATAATCCACACTTGACCATGATGCTACTGGCCAGCAGTCATTGAACTGCCAGTATACAGCACCCATACATCTGTCATCACTTCTGTTTCTTCTGAAATGCTCCACTCCATATCTGATAGCATCTGCCTGAAGAAGCTGTGATGCATAGATTACATTTTCAAAGCTTGTAGGATACTTGTAGGTCTGCTGCATGTAATTCATAATCTTTCCATTGGCAGAACCATTTCGCTGATGCTTTTCCATTACGTAAGAGAATATATTCATATCGCGCTCATCATCAGTAATCTTCTCCACGGTCTTCTTAAATGGAAATGACTGGAAACCAAACTCTGATAAATATCTGAAATGGAATTTTCTGAATTCTGAAAATGGCTTATTGCCATGCCATACATCCCAGTAATGCACATCTCCTCTATTCTCATCCTGAGGCTGATCAAAGGATCCACCTGAAGATGGGCTTGAAGGTCTGTAGCATACCTGTGGTGCATAGTCTTTCATAAGCGCAGGCATGATACGCTCATACATAATGATATAATCACGTACTTCGCTCTGCTTGCTTACCCAGGTACCATCATTAACAAATGACTCCATCTCATTGTTACCGCACATAAGCCCCAGGGATGCGTGATGACGAAGTCTCTTTATATTATCGATTAATTCTTCTGTTATGCTCTCCTCAAATTCAGGTGTGAGATCATATACCGCACATGCAAACATGAAATCCTGCCATACGATAAGTCCCATCTCATCACACAGATCATAGAACCAGTCCTGTGGATAATGACCACCTCCCCAGACACGGATTGAGTTAAAGTTGGCAAACACTGCCTTCTGTAACAGAGTCCTTGTGGTCTCTTTATCTACTCTTCCAAGAAGATGATCTTCTGGAATATAATCCGCACCCATGGCAAATATATTGACACCATTGACGCATGTAGCGAACTTTTCTCCCCACTGATCCTTACTGGTATCCATGGTAATAGTTCTGAGACCTATTCTTCTGCTCCAGCTGTCAAGCTCATTGCCCTGAGCATCTTTAATGCAAACAGTTACTTCATAGAGATTCTGCTCTCCGAGTCCGTTTGGCCACCAGAGCATTGGTTCAGTAATTATCGCATCTTCAGAACAGTCAGCGGCAGCTACCTGCTTTCCATTTGGATCAGTAATGATATATTCAGCAGTAATATCATCACCATCACCCTCATATACAGCTATTTCCGGATCAAGCTCTATTCTGACCTTTCCATCCTCGTGATATTGCATTATGTTAACCGATTCAATATTAGCAGTATCTATTCCGAGCAGGTAAACTGGTTTCCAAATACCAGCATCTGGAAGATGTGCGCCCCAGTCCCATCCAAACATGTAATGAGGCTTTCTGATATGAACAAAGCCATTCATGGCATCCTCTGTTCCGCGAGTAGGCGCCTTCTTATAGGCTTCATCTATAAACTTTGTAGGAGAATGGAATATAATTTTAAGTTCATTGGAAGCTTCCAAAAGATCCTTAACCGCGTAATTCCAGCTTCTGTGCATATTGTCTGTATATGCAATATGAGTTCCATTTAGATATACATCAGCCAGTGTATCAAGTCCCTCAAAAACTAGCACAACCTCAGTCTTGTCCAGCATTTCATCATCGCAGGTAAAATGAGAAACATATTCATAATCGTAATCCATCAGTTTAAGAGCAGCATCCTCATTATCCTTCCAATAAGGATCCTCCATTTTACCGGCATTTAACAAATCGCAGTATACTGAACCAGGAACTTTGGCCTCGATATAAGTCTCTTCATCTACGCGACGCATTTCCCAATTCTCATTCAAAAACACTTTCTTCATAAACCCTGTCTCCTATTTCGTAGTTTTCTTCCAAAATGGCATCAATGGCATTCCTGCCTTACTGTATAAATTTGCTACCCCGTAATTGAACCAGCCATATCTAACATCAGTTATTTCCTGCCCAGGCTGACCAGAAAGAATCAGTCTGTCTGATTTTACTGCTATATCCGGCTGATAAAAATCTTCCCCATTATTACTGATTTCAAAGCCGTAAACTGTTCCCTCATTCAGTTTACCATCCGACAACTCTATGTTCTCCTTTAAAGCAGTCAGTTCTAATCCATCGGACTCCCTGTAGCAGATGCTTCCATAGCTGTCTTCAAATGTAAGCTCCACAGCATTAGTGGCTGCTTCTTTATATTTTCGGTCTTCAATATTACCATCTTCTGTTGGCAAATGCTGAGCGCTCGAAATGACGAAATTATGTAAACCTTCTTTGTATTCATATACATCTGCAAGAACCCTTGCCGCAAGACGCTGTCCTGGTGTCTTTTTGTCAAGCGGATGAATATTGTCATACTCACCGCAGTCAGCTATTACCGCCATACCAACATTGGCATTGGTCTGACTACAGAGATACTGCTGTTCTCTCAATATGCACCACTTCTTATCATCCTCAACATCTGCAGCTATGAACATAGGAAGCTGCATTAAGAAAAATGGCTTAGTCTCTTCTTCCCCTGGAAGAGAAAAATCTTTTCTCCACTGCTTAATGACTGCGCTGTTAAGCTTACTGTAATAATCCGCCCTGTCGCAGTCCTCTTCTGCCTGATAATATATAAAACCTTTGACAGTATAAGGAGCGATTCTGTTTATCATAGATTTATGTAAACCGTATGGCCTGAATACAGAAGCCTTTCCTCTGGGTAAAGGCCATGGATATGGTCCAGCCAATTTATTTATGTTAACCATCTCTATGTCAGGATTTTCTGCTTTTAACTGATCAACAGTTTTCTGCCATTTATCAAGTGAAGCATTGTATTCCTCCATCTCTCTGGCATACTGCTCATCAGACTTGGAATTGATTTCGTCTTCCCATTCCTTAACATATCCAGTAACCTCTGGAATCTCATCAAGCATTTCCTTGGACACCCAGCAGGTTGCCGAAGTTCCACCCTGGTAACAGTCGATAATACCAATCGGTACCTTCAATGCTTCATAAAGTCTTGTAGCAAAATAATATGCTACTGCTGACATATCAGCGCATTTGCCATCCCTAAGGCTCTTCCAGGCTGTATTTTTCTCGCATTCCAACAATCCTTCATCTACAAGCGGATATTTGGGAACCTTATAAAATCTGATCTGGTCATAATCAGCTGCCTTAAGCTCATCCTGGCCATTAAGACTGTTCTGTAATTCCAGTTCCATATTGGACTGACCGCCATCCAGCCATACCTCTCCAAGAAGTATATCACTGATGCTTATTTTCTCTTGCTTATCAGTTTTGCAACCAGTTACATTCAGTTTACATAACTTTCTTGAATCATCTGTATTTATAATTGCAATAAAATGGCCTTCTTCAATATTGGATGTATAGCTTATGCCTTCAAATTCTACTTCAACCTTATCGCAGTCAGTATCACCAAACACTGCCACTCTTGCATTCTGCTGAAGAATCATTCCATCCTTAAATATTGCTGCTAAGTCTAACATATATCTACCTTTCAATAATGGTGGCATGCCTTAATTGTTGTTTTTCCTGATCCAAGAAAACCAGTTATAAGATCAACCTTTACCATTTAAATATCCTTAGGAATATCTCCTTCGTATCCATTTTCTACAGCCTTGTTATACCACTCTTTTGCTTTAGCGGCATTCTTCTTTACTCCTTCACCGTTTTTGTAAAGATGTCCCATCCAGGCCATAGCTTTAGCATTTCCATTATCAGCTGCCTTCTGATACCATTCAAAGGCCTTACTATAGTCAATGTCAACTCCGTCCCCATTATAATAAATATATCCAAGAGAACACATAGCACTGGCATTACCAGCATCAGCAGCCTTCTCATACCACTCCATGGCTTTAGTAATATCTTTGCCTACGCCTTTACCTTCTTCATAAAAATAACCTATCCAGTTCATGCCTGTATCATCATTTTTATCAGCTGCCTTCTGATACCATTCAAAGGCCTTCTCATAATCAAGATCAACTCCATTGCCTTTATAATACTTATAACCAAGTGCACACATAGCTGAAGTGTTGCCTGCATCCGCTGCTTTACCATACCATTCAAGACTCTTGATATAACTCTGGTCAACTCCCTGCCCCTTATCATACATATCTCCAATCTTCTTCATGGCATTATAATTACCAAGTTTTACAGATTTAAGGTACCACTCCATGGCTTTACCATAATCCTGCTCTACTCCGTTGCCTGACTTATACATACCAGCAATACTATTCATAGCACTACCATTTGAGAGCTCAGCTGCCTTAAGATACCACTCCATAGCCTTATCATAATCCTGTTCGACGCCATCTCCATCTCTATAAAGAGCGCCTAACCAGTTCATAGCAGTTGAATCGCCCAATTCCGCCGCTTTTGTATACAATTCAAATGCTTTACTGTAATCCTGCTCAACATTATTTCCATAGTAATATAGATATGCAAGACTATACATTGCATCAGTGTCATCCAAGTCTATCGCTTTTTGATACCATTCCATGCCCTTGGTAACATCCTGCTCTACTCCGTTGCCATTAAGATAAATTCCTCCTAGACGATACATAGCATTGGTATTTCCCTTGTCCGCTAGTCCCTGATATATTTCAATAGCTTTTTCATATTCCTCATCAAGTCCATACAAAGCTGCAACTCGGATCATTGACATCTCATATCCTGCTTCTGCAGACTTTTGATAGTATTCTCTTGCCTTGTCGTAGTTCTCTTCAGCTTCATATAAACTGGTACTATACATGCATCCAATTGCATAATCATATATTGCTGCATACTTTGTATCATCCACATTTCCTGCGTTAACAGCTTCATTGGCCTTATCAAAGTATTCCAGACCTTTTTCTCTATCTACATCCACACCCTGTCCCTGAGTGTAGAAAAAGCCAAAACAGATGTCAGCTATAGGATTAACCCCTTCACACTTTTCATAAAAAGTATATGCCTTTTCGTAATCCTTTCCTTCTTCCATCTCAAATTCCCAGTCATATATCCAGCCTGCGAAAAATGAGCCTTCTATATCTCCCATGGCATCCGCCTGCTCAAATAATTCAAGTGCCTTCTGAAGGTCCGTTTCCTTACCATTAAGACCTATGAGATAGTCGTAGCCTTCAGCTACCAGTGCCTGAGATTCCTCGCTTCCATTCTCTTTAGTAGCCTGTTCCTCATTAGCGGCCTGCTCTTCCTGATTTGCCACTTCCTCAATGCTCTGCTCCTGTGCATCAGTTGTTGCAGCATCACTCACTACTCCGCTTTCTGCCTGATTTCCACATCCACTCAGTGCCAGTCCAGCG
Source organism: Lachnospiraceae bacterium UBA1712 (assembly GCA_002317175.1). GTDB lineage: Bacteria > Bacillota > Clostridia > Lachnospirales > Lachnospiraceae > Colinaster. Next base: position 10,271 of record DCJA01000027.1, read on the forward strand.
CATAAAATTGCAATAATAATTCTCTTTCTCACTTTGTATTTCCTCCTCATATTCTCTTATATTAATTTACAACATTTCTGCCATTTCATCATCATTTATTTAATAATATCCTAAGCTTTTTTGTATGCAAAAAGGGGCCTCGGACCAGACCAAAACCCCTTTGTTAATTATTATTCCCTTTTGTTATTTCACTTCATGCGATATTAAAAGATTATTTTATACACCTTCGAATTATGTAAACCAATCATGCTGTTGATTGTCATTCCCACTTCTATGCTCTCTCCGCTCCAAAGCTCCACGATTTCCCTGCAGCTTTCGATTTCATAATCAGCCAGATTAAGCGACATCTCTCTGTCTTCATCACTGATATTAAATAGTGCGATATAACAACCGCTTCCATCCTTCATCGGAGCAAACCAGGCAACTTCTTCATCTGTATGATACAGTTCATGAGCGCAATGACTATTCTCCTGAATGGCAAGTACTTCTCTGTTAGTAAGAAGCTTAAGTGTGAATTCATCGTTACATGGCATATCTGCACCAATAATAAGAGGAGCTCGCATCATGCACCAGAGACTCATCATGGTAATCTGTTCCACCTCGGTAAATGCAGTCCATCCATCAGCATCTGAACATCTTCTAAGCGCGCCCACCGGAAGCATATCTGCATCTGGCCAATGACCTGGTCCAGCATGTGTGCACCAGACTCTGGCTCTCTCAAACATATTTACAAGCAGATCCCATCTGTCCCAAAAGTCATCTGTAATACGCCACATATTAGCATATTTTTTAAGATGCTCTGCTGTCTCAAGCTTGGCAGGCCCCGGAGAAAGGCTAAATACCATGTCTCTTCCACATCCACGCAATGATTCAGATATAAGCTCTACTTCTCTCTTACAGTGCGGATATTCTCTGGCTATATCATCCAGCTTTATAAAATCTACACCCCACTGTGCATACAGTGCGAAGATACTCTCATAATAAGCTCTTGCCCCAGCCTCATTACTCTCGCATTTGAGGCCATACATATCAGGATTCCATGCACATATAGAGTTGGGATTGGCAACCATTCCAGCATGCTGGTCAGATCCAAGTATTGGAAGTCTCTTATGAGCAGCCATTCTAGGCATACCTCTCATAATGTGAATACCAAATTTCAGTCCCAGACTATGCACATAGTCTGCAAGTGGCTTAAAGCCCTTTCCATCAGCTGCAGAAGGAAATCTGTTTACTGCAGGCATAAGTCTTCCATATTCATCCATACACAGATCAGAAAATGGTTCATATTCATGTGAACCTGCTGTAGGCTGATACCACTCAATATCAACACATACATATTCATAACCGTATTCCTTAAGATGCTCTGCCATATACTCGGCATTAGCTCTTACCTGAGCCTCATTGACTGCTGCCCCATAACAGTCCCAGCTGTTCCAGCCTCTTGGTGGTAACTGTGCTACCATCGTATTTACCTCTCTTTTCTTAGTACAATATAGATGCCCACATATCCATCATAATGCAATGCCATTTTTTAATCTGAAACACCGTTCATTTATTCTGAAACACCGTTCATATATTCTGAAACACCATTCATTTATTCTGAACGCCTCTTACCAAACAGGTTTGTTGGCATATACTTCTTTCTTTATTATCTCCTTTAATCTAGCCCTGTGTTCTGGTCTGGCCATAAAGTATAATAAGCTATCCACAAGCTTCTCCGGTGGGAAGGATCTTCCATCCAGTTTGAAATGCTTAAATCCGCCCGGAATAAACTGCTCGTTCATGCGCTCTCTGGTGATACTGTGCTCTCTTTGCATAATCTCATCAAAGGTAGCAAATACATACGGGCACTGGAATGATGGATTATGGAATTCCATCTGGCTCTTACCAATCTCTATATAATGATTAACTCTGTTTGGACAATCAACCTTACAGCCATGGTCCACAAGCAGTTCGAGTCTGTCTCTTTTCTCAATATCAAATATTCTTGGATCATTATTAAGTGAAGAATCAAGAACTACAAGATAATAGTCCTTATCCAGTTCTGCCTCTACATCCTCAATAGTCTTCAGGCATTTTGTTGTAGAAGATATAATCTTATATCCTGGAAACTTGTCTCTTATATAGTCCTCAATTACCTGAGTATTAACCAATACTTCATTCTTTCCATTATTGGCAGCATCAAGGCATACATTGGCAAATGTGTCAGTCAGATGCTTTTCTTCAATAAGTGGATTGGTAAAGGTATATCTGACAGCTATCCCTCTCTTATTAAGTTCTTCAACGACCTTATCCATAATAGGTCTGCTTATTCCGTCAAAACTGGTTCTTCCACCATTCCATATACAGTTTGGAAATGAACCATAGGCAGCCGCTATATCAAAATCATCATAAAACCACTGTGGTATATGCTCCAAAAAGTCTGCCATGAACATGTATAAAGCTGCATTTTTATAAAAATCCGGAACATAAAAATGTATCTTTTCATTTGCCAGATCTGATGCTCCAATTAAATCAACCATACCGGTATCCCTCTTTTCTAATATCTTGCTAAATTATATCACAACGCTTATACATCTTTCTATGAAATATGTCTGATGAAATAAAAAAACCTCTGCAGTTCTGCTTTTCCAACAGTTCTACAGAGGTCTTGGTCATTTATACCTAATAATAAATCTTATCACCTATTGCTAGCTTATCCTTGTTTGTAATCTGTGGATTCTTAGCAAGCAGCTTGTTAAGTGGCACTGACAGCTTTACAGATATAGCACTAAGTGTATCTCCCTTTTGAACAATATATACGGAAGTATTCGCATTGTTCGTTGCTTTCACACTGCCTGATGTTACGCTATTGCTTCCATATCTTGAATACAGGTAAAGTGGTCCATACCAAGGAATACTTTCATCAGTAACCACTGTCGCACCACCTGGAATTACTACGTGGTATCCTACTCCCATATAGTAATAAGTCATATCTAATACTACGTTAGGATTGCTCTTTAATTCTTTCATCAGATTCAGAGGAAGTGTAGTAATATCCTTAAGATATACTGTCTTCTTAGCAGCAGTGTTATCCTTGCTAACAGACCTAATTCCATTTATAACAGTCTCAATCTTCTCCTGATATACAGATTTAGCAGGTTCTGAAGGAACACTCTGTGATACATCAGTCTTGACTTCTGCACTGTTTTCTGTACTTTTCTTACTTTCTTCTGTTGGAGTAACTGGCTCTGAATTTGCCACTACTGTCGCAGAGCTAAAGTATGCCTGTACCTCTGAAACATATTGATACGGAGCATTAATAGTGCAACCAGTATCCTTTGGAAGCCCCATTGTTCTGAGAATTCCAATGATTGAATCAGCACTACTTGCATTAATAATATTAATTGTTCTTAAATAATCACAACGATATAATGCATCCGTTACAATAAACGAGCTTTCATCCTGTATGTCGTAGGAAATAGGATGCTCGTTAACTTCCCAAGTATTATTATTATTATTTCGAACCCTTTCAGAATATTTTACTATATTACTAATGTTCTCAATTGTTAATGTATAAATCTTTGCATCCTTAAACAATCTAACGCCAAAAGAAGAAACACTCTCTGGAATAGTAATTTCTGTAAAAGATGTATCACTAAATGCTTGCTGACCAATTGAAGTAACACTGTTTGGAATAGTAACACTAGATAAACTATGACACATCATAAATGTATTTGCTTCAATGCTTGTAACACCGTTTGGAATAGTTATGCTTGTTATTCCAGAAGGTGCGAAAGCAGCTACACCAATAGACGTAATACTATCTGGAAGGCTAATAATTCTCAGGTTGTCACAGTAAGCAAATGCACATATACCCAGAGAATTAACTCCATTTGACAAGTCCACAGAACTCAAATTACTACAACCTCGAAATGCATAATCTCCAATAGAAGTAACGGTACTTGGAATGCTCACCTCTATTAAATTATCAAATACATGAGTACAATTTTCAGGAATTGCAGGATTTCCATTATCAAAATTATTATTTCCAATAGCAGTTATGCCCTCTTCTATAATAACTTTACGCGGCCTAATACCCTGAAAACGCCCATTCTGTATCGCACCAGTACCACTAATAGTCAATACTTCTCCATCATAAGTATAAGTAGCATTTGCTCCACATGAACCGCTTTCTGCTGCCCTTACATCTAGCCTTAAAACAAGAAATCCAATAACAATGATGCCTAGAACTAGTATCGACCTGAGTATTCCCAAAGTAACATTTTTCATTTTAATTTCTCCTCGTTTGCCACATTTCACGTATATATATTTCCTTTATCCTGTCAATATCGAATAATATCGTATTAGTATTCTTTATGTCAATTACTATACCCCCAGAGGTTTTTAACAATATTACTTAGATTCGATATATAAGCGATTGTACACATCAACAATATCTCCTTATAGAACCATTACCAATGTTCCTACTGCGATAAGGATACAACCAACAACCGATTTTGCAGTGAATTCCTCATGCAAGAATACAAAGGCCAAAATCAGTGTTATTACCACACTAAGCTTGTCAATAGGCACAACCTTTGAAGCCTCTCCCATCTGCAAAGCCCTGTAATAGCAAAGCCAGGAAGCACCTGTTGCAAGTCCCGAAAGTATCAGGAATATCCAGCTTTTTCTGCTAATATCTGCTATCCCGCTTTGTGCATGAGTCAGAAATACCATCCCCCATGCCATAAACACTACAACAACTGTACGAATAGCGGTTGCCAGATTAGAATTAACACCATCAATACCTATCTTTGCCAGTATTGATGTTAAGGCAGCAAATACTGCTGAAAGAATTGCAAATAAAATCCACATATTATCACCTTCTTTGATTAAGATTCTTAACTCAAAATTTGCCCTATTTCTTCCCTTGTATTATTTGTAATCCCAAGCACTCTTTCAAAAACAAGTAATAACTATATCATATATAGCAAGTATGAATACCGGAATTAACACCAAAATCGTATTTCTTTGCATTTTCTTCTTTTTATTCTTCCATTCTTTTTCAGTCATCTTTCTTACATGAGGAGTTCCCAAAATTGCAAGGACAACACTTGCTGAAGCATAAATAAAATATGCATTTATCAGAAAAAGATACGCAGCACCCGCAAGCATCTGCATATTTAGTCTTGAAATAGCATATCCACATGTACAAAGTGGGGGCATTAAGGCTGTTGCAATTGCAACACCAGGAATAATGTTATTTGATTTATCAATTCTGGTCTGTCCCACAATCCCGGCGATTCCACCAGCAATTGCCACTATTACATCAAACAGACTAGGCTTTGTTCTCGCCAGTAACTGCTCCGTTGCAGTTTTTACTGGCGACAAACAAAAATACAAGGTTGCTGTGCACATGCATATAACTACCTGTACAACAAGTCCCGCAATATGTTTCTCAATTAAGTACTTGCTATTTGAAGCTGTACCGTATGCAATTGCCAGAATACTTCCCATCAATGGAGATATTAGCATTGCTCCAATTATTACTGCCACCGAATTAGTGTTAAGACCTACAGACGCAATCAGAATCGCAGAAACCATAACCACCATATTGGAACCGCTAATGACTCCGTTGGATAATATTCGATGCTTAATCTCTTCATTAGAAGCAGCATCCTCTGTAATAGAGAACATGCTTTTTAATGAGTGTCTTATTGTTTCCTCATTTTCTTTATAATTCTCTCTTATAGATAATATTTCTTCCTCAAGCTCATTTTTCAGATGACTTTCATTATGTTTTATCTCTTCCAGAATTTGTTTTTCTTTTTCTCTAATCTCAGAATGGATATTATTTTTCATTACTACTCTCACTTTATAATACTTATCTGTCCCAAAAAGCTGACTGATTTGCAGCTATACTCTTTTATCCTGTGAGCGCTTATAAATCACAGCATGATGTTCCTGAAGATATGTACGTCCGTCATCAATCTGATAAACGTGCATAACTGCATCATCGCTACCAAACCATTCGTACTTCACATCATCAGTAGTTTTTCCATCAATAACTTCCTGAATGCCGTTCATCATAGCTCTCATAATACCAATATCCTCTTTGTCCCAGGTATGACCATGAAGCACATAATCAGCTTTTTCCTCCAGAAAGAGAAGACTCTGGAGTGTGTTTACTATCTCAGGTAAAGGTGAACAATCCTCCAACTGTAACCAAATGTGATGATTAATTGCGTCACCTGTAAATAGAATCCGATCTTCCTTTAGCAGAAGAAGTACCGATCCAGAAGTATGACCCGGGCATTCGTAAACCTCAAGAGTTAATCCGCCTAAATCAAATATATCACCAGCGCTCATAGGCTCAAAAGCTGGCATTTTCAAATTCCAGTTTTTACACCTTTCTATAAATGAAGGATCTGAACAAAACTGCTTGGCCAGTTCAAAATCAGCTGGGTGAAGATAAGCCTTGTCAAAGAAAATATTCCCCATTATATGATCTGGATGTCCGTGAGTATTAATTACAATAAGTTCCTTGTCAGTCAATTCCCTTACAATGGCATAAAGGTCCTCAACCCCATTCATTGTATCAATTACAGCAGCCTTGTTTTTCCCAATTACAAGGTATCCTGTAGCCTGCTTATCGTCATCAAGCAGATAAATATGATCATTAATCTGTCTCACTACACAACGTCTTTGCATTATGCACCTCCTCATTTTTTAAATTACTTCTACGCTATAATTCCCATAACTCTCATCACAAAAAAACTTTCTCCTAGAATTAATATTTTCTAAAAGAAAGTCTTTTTATTTGTTTTAATCACATCATATATACTTACAGCAGTTTTGTAATCGATTTGTGGTCAAATAGTGGTCAACTCCTCTTTGTAGCCCTGGAAAGCCACATAAACCCTTAGTTTGTGGCTAGCCTATCAACCAGTCGTACATC
>DCJA01000023.1:0-36278 GCA_002317175.1 Lachnospiraceae bacterium UBA1712
ACCGCAGATGGAGAAAGATGAATGGTCACTACCACAGAAGCAAGGCTGGTGGCGGAGAATGGGAATTCTTTGACCTTCCTGAAGAATGGCAGATCAGTTATAAAGAATTAAAATTCAATTTAAAGCCCTTCAGCTTTAAGCATACAGGATTGTTTCCAGAGCAGGCTACAAACTGGGATTGGTTTGGGAATCTTATTAGAGAAGCTAACAGACCAGTTAAGGTTCTGAATCTTTTTGCATATACAGGTGGAGCTACATTAAGTGCAGCTGCGGCAGGTGCAAGCGTTACACATGTCGATGCATCCAAGGGTATGGTGAACTGGGCAAAAGAAAATGCTGCATCTTCGGGACTTAGCGATAAACCTATACGTTGGTTGGTAGATGATTGCGTGAAATTTGTAGAGCGTGAGATCAGACGCGGTAACAAATATGATGCTATTATTATGGATCCACCTTCTTATGGAAGAGGACCCAAAGGCGAAATATGGAAGATAGAAGAGGCTATTTATCCATTTATCGAATTGACTATGGATATATTAAGCGATGATCCCCTGTTCTTCCTGGTAAACTCCTATACTACGGGATTGCAGCCGGCTGTACTGACATACATGCTTTCTACTACTGTTAAGAAGAGGTTTGGAGGAACGGTTGAGTCTTCTGAGATAGGTTTGCCGGTTTCAGGCAATGGACTTGTGTTACCATGCGGTGCCAGTGGAAGATGGAGCAAGGAAAACTAGTTGTAATGGAAAATAAGAAAAAAATAAGTATTAAGAATATCATACTTCTTCAGGCTGTGGTGGTTATTTATACTTTAAATAGTATTATTGCCAAGTTTGCTACTGGTGCTGAGGTGTTCTCGCTTGAGTTTATATTGTTTTATGGTGCTGAAGTGGCTGTACTTGGTGTATACGCTATCTGTTGGCAGCAGATGATAAAGAAATTTGATTTGTCAATTGCCTATGCAAATAGGGCAATGGCGATCCTTTGGACTGCTTTGTGGGCAATGCTCATTTTTAAGAATAATATTACTTTGAAGCAGGGATTAGGAATAGCGCTGGTGGTTATTGGAACAGTGGTAGTTAATCTGCAGAGCAAAGATGAAAAGGCGGAAGAAAGTTCGCTGACGGATATCTATGCTGAGAAAATGGATGCAGAGCTATTCGGCGCAGAAGAGCAGGGAGGTGACAGCGATGATTAATGTGTACCTTCTTATCGCAGCTACAAGCGTAACAGTGGCTGGTTTTTCGCAAATTCTTCTAAAAAAAGGTGCCATGCGTCCGCATATATCCTTTATTAGAGACTATCTTAATGCTCCTGTCATTAGTGGATATTTTCTGATGTTTGTCTCTGTGCTGGCGACTATGTTTGCTTACAGAGGTCTCAATTATATGACAATTCAGGTTGTAGAAGCTTTGGGATATATTCTGGTGCCAATATTGTCATATATTTTCTTTAGAGAGAAATTTACAAAATATAAAGTAATTGGAATAATGATTATTATCGCTGGAATGCTTGTGTATAGCATGTGATAGATTTTGAACCGGTCTCAGGTGGAAAACTTGAAGGCCGGTTTTCTTGTATTTCTTCTATGATAATGCTATAATCAGAAAGAATATGGGTAAATATGCCATTTACTAGCGCTAGATGCTCATTTTTGGAAGAAACACAATATATTGATTTACGGAGTATTTTTTAACAATGGGTGACGACAGAGAGTTTATTGATTTGGATTCTACTCAGAATTGGTCTCAGTTGGATGTCAAGAGAGAACTTGATAATCTGGAGTATGATGAGAAGACTGGCAAAAAAATGAATTTTGCAAGAGGCTTTTCAGAAGACCTTAAAGATAAAGAAGACAAGATCATATTAGACGGACTTACAAGTGGTCTGAATTATATACCGGAAGAGTTTCTGATGGCTGCTGATGAGAAAAAAGAAGCAGAGATGGAAGCTAAACCAGCGGAAGAAAAGCCTGATGTCAGCTGGGCATACAGAGAAGATGGTGAGGATGAAGAGTCAAATGATGAACCATTTGTTCCAATTGTGGAGCTGAAGAAGGCCGAGGAAGAGGCTGCAAAGCTCAGAGCTCAGGAAGTGGCTGCTACAAAGGCTAAAGAGGCGGAGATTGAAGCCATCAGGGCTAAGAATCTTGAGGAACAGGCTAAGAGACTTGCTGAAGCCAATGCATCAGATGAAATTGTAAAAGCAAATATTGAGGCTAGAAAGCAGGCTAGAGAGGCTGTTGCTGCTGAAAATGAGGCCAAGATACGTGCCAATGCTGAGGCTAGAAAAGAAGCTCAGAAGCAGGCTGAAATAGATATGTATATCAACAATAATGATGACGCATTTTCTAATCAGATGTTAGATTTGGATGATCTTGATGTACCTGTGGTAAGCAAAGAAGAGAGAATTGCCGCAGCCAATAAAAATAGACACAACGTAACCGAAGAGATAAAGCTTGATGGAGCTGATGCTGAACAGGTTATTGAGTATGAGCCGATATTTAAGAAGGCTTCCTCTAAGAAGGAAAAAGTAACTCCAAAGAAGGAAGAAGCTGCAAAAGTTAGTGCTGACACTGATATTATTGATATTAGTAACACAGCTGATTTCAAGAACATGATTGGCGAGGATCTTCCTGAGATTAATTATGCACTGGATGAACGTGAGAAGTCTCAGAGTCAGAAAGAACTGTCTACTGGAGACACAGGCGTTATCTACATAGATGAGGATGATGAAACCGCTCCAAAGCATCATATAAACGTGACTCGCAATTCTGGTAAAGAAGATGAGGCTGAGGAAAAACAGCCTTCGGTAGCCGTAACTGACGTAGCTACATCTGTTGTAACTGCAACTACTGCTTCAGCTGCTATGGCGGCTAACGCAAGCACTAAGGCAAACACTGCAGGTGCGAAGACGACCGCTGCAGGCGCAGACGAGACTGTTGCTAAGCCATCTGGTTCATATGAAGAAATGGAATACGTTGAAACTGAAGAGGCTGATACTGAGACGGATTCTACGGATGATGCTTCAACTGACGAAGGCATGTTTGCTAAGGTTGGGGCTGTCTCTGATGAATATGCTGCCTGGGCAGATGCTTCTGATGACGAACTAGTTCCAGTTAAGAAGAAAAAGAAGAAGAAAAAGAAGAAGAAACCTGTAAACAGAAAGAAAGAAAAAGAGATTATCGAGGATGACGAGGATGATCTTATCTATGGTGGTTTCTGGGATAGAGTAGTAGCTTTCTTTAAGAATATGTCTGGACTTGATTTTTTGGTTATGAGTACAGGTATTTTGGTTGTACTGGTAGCGATTATTACAATTGCTGTATACTCTTCATCTCGTGCGACTCAGGCGAAAATTGACGAGTTCTCTGGCCTTGGTGAGAAGATGCAGGCTATTGGCGTGAGTGGAAGCAGTAAGCTTGTAGCGGTTGCTGATGCAAAGCGCGCTCTGGCTGAGATGGACTTTGAAGAAGAGGAAATCGTCGAGGAGGAGCCTGTTGAGTACAACGAAAAGGAAGAAGATAAGTCTATTTCGGTTACTATGACGCTTACGTCTGTAAAGAAAGACTTAAAGATTAAATTCATAAATGCTAAAACTAAGAAGCTGGTTGGAAATTATGAGTTTAAGGTTGATATAGAGGATGTGAAGGGTAAAAAATACTCTGCAACTGATGATGACAGGGATGGAATCATATATCTTAACAGCGTTGAGCCTGGAAAAGCAAAAGTTGCTATGCAGGCTATGGACGAGAAGGACCTCACTTTCAGTACAGAGACAGTAACAGTAACTATCAAGGAAAATATCGACTACAAGAAGATTGATGTCGCTGACGAGGTTAAGAAAGAGTCTGAAATTAATGCTGCAAAAGAAGATACAGCTGCAGGTCTTGCTACAGAAGGCTCTCTCAAGGATACAGTTGAGTGGGTTGAGTCGACTTCTACAGATATTGATGGTGGATATGTAAAAACAAATGGAAAGAGTGACATTATTGATCCGGCTAATCAGTTATTAACACCAGCAGCGAAAAAACAGGCAAAAACTATTGGAGTTACTAATTCGGTTATTAGAGATACATATTATGCTTCAGAAATGAAATGGTTAGTTGCTGCCGCAAATGATGGTGCAAGTAATGATGGTTCTGGAGAGAATACGCCAAGTCCAACAGAAGAACCAACACCTACTTCGGCGGAAGAACCAACTCCGAGTCCAACAGAAGAACCAACACCTACACCGACACCGGAGTTGACACCTACTCCAGCGCAGGAGCCAACACCAACTCCGACAGCAGTTCCTTCGCCTACTGTTATTCCTTCACCTTCGGCATCGCCAAGTGTAGCAGTGTCTCCTTCTCCGACAGTTGATCCAAAGCAAGATACAACTACTCTGTTAAAGAACAAGAATGGCGAGCAGATGTATGTTAAGGAAGCGGACGGAACATTTAGAGAAGCGAAGTTTGCTGACTACTATAAGTACGATACATTCTATAGAAAAGCTAAGGAAAATGAGAACAAGAAGTATACCGGCTGGCAGGAAATCAACGGTAACACATACTTCTTTGACAAGAATGGTAACTATGTAACTGGTGAACAGGTAATCCAGGGCGCTAAGTACAACTTTGACAGCACTGGTGCTCTTGTAAAGGGATCTGGTTCACTTGGTATTGATGTTTCAAAGTGGAATGCTAATATCAACTGGACAGCAGTAAAGAATTCCGGTGTATCATTTGTAATTATCAGATGTGGATACAGAGGATCATCTTCAGGTGCGCTTGTTGAAGATCCGAAGTTCAAGACAAATATTAAGGGAGCTACTGACGCAGGCCTTAAGGTTGGAGTATATTTCTTCAGCCAGGCTGTAACGGATGTAGAGGCTGTAGAAGAGGCTTCTATGGCAATCAACCTTATGAAGGGATACAAGGTATCATATCCAGTATTCCTCGATGTTGAGGATAGTGGCGGACGTGGTGATAAGATTGATGCTAACACACGTACACAGGTAATAAAGGCCTTTTGTGAGACTGTTAAGAATAGCGGTTACACACCGGGTGTATACGCTAACAAATCTTGGCTTGAAACCAAGATGAATGTTGGTTCACTCAGCAATTATAAGATCTGGCTTGCGCAGTACAATACGGCGCCTACCTATAAGGGAAGATACGACCTGTGGCAGTATTCTTCTAAGGGTTCAGTAGGCGGTATTGGTGGCAATACAGATATGAACTTAAGTTATTTGGGATACTAATTCTTAAAATATATTGAAAAGGAAAAATAATATGAGAACTTATTTGGTAACAGGGGGAGCCGGTTTTATTGGTTCTAATTACATTCATTACATGTTTAAAAAGTATGATAATGAGATCAGAATTATCAATGTTGATGCATTAACATATGCAGGCAACCTTGAAAACCTTAAAGAGGTTGAAAACAGAGACAACTACACATTTGTTAAGGCAGATATTACTGACAAGGATGCAATCGCAAAGATTTTTGCTGAAAATGACATCGACAGAGTTGTTCATTTTGCTGCAGAAAGTCACGTTGATCGTTCTATCAGAAATCCAGAAGTTTTTGTTCAGACTAACGTACTGGGAACAGCAGTTATGCTTAACTGTGCAAAGGCTGCGTGGGAGCTTCCAGAGGGTGGATTCAAGGAAGGAAAGAAATTCCTCCATGTATCAACTGATGAAGTGTATGGATCTCTTCCAGACGATGATAACGCATTTTTCTATGAGACATCTCCATATGATCCTCATAGCCCTTATTCAGCAAGTAAGGCAAGTTCAGATATGCTTGTGAAGGCTTATATGGATACATATAAGTTCCCTGCAAATATCACAAACTGCTCTAATAACTATGGACCTTATCAGTTCCCGGAGAAGCTGATTCCACTTATTATCAACAATTGTCTTCAGGGCAAGAAGCTTCCTGTATACGGTGATGGTAAGAATGTACGTGACTGGTTATATGTAGCTGATCATGCCAAGGCTATTGATATGGTTCAGGAAAAGGGAAGACTGTTTGAGACTTACAACGTTGGTGGTCACAACGAGAAACAGAATATTGAGATTATCAATATTATTATTGAGACACTTCGTGAGATGCTTCCAGACAGCGATCCACGTAAGGCTCATATTACAACTGATCTTATCACATATGTTGAAGACAGAAAGGGCCATGACAGACGTTATGCAATCGCACCAGACAAAATCAAATCAGAAATTGGCTGGGAACCTGAGACTATGTTTAAGGAAGGAATCAAGCTTACTATTAAGTGGTTCTTTGAGAATGAGGACTGGATGAAAAATGTAACCAGCGGTGATTACCAGAAGTATTACGCTGAGATGTATAAATAGTATTGTTTTTACTATATTGTTATATTGAGTACCATTGGGCAACGTCATCACTTAGCGAGGTATTTACGAGCTTAGTGATGTTACGTTGGTTGTAAGCGAGAGCGGGTACGAAATATAACAATAGAGTAATAAATATAGTATAAGGGAGAAAGACATGAAAGGTATCATTCTTGCCGGAGGAAGTGGCACAAGATTATATCCACTCACAAAGGCTATTTCAAAACAGATCATGCCTGTATATGACAAGCCGATGATTTATTATCCACTGAGCACTCTTATGCTTGCTGGAATACAGGAGATACTTATTATTTCAACTCCAAGAGATTTGCCGGTATTTGAGGAGTTACTTGGTACAGGTGAACAGCTTGGACTTAGAATTGAATATGCAATTCAGGAATATCCAAGAGGACTTGCTGATGCATTTATCATCGGTGAGAAGTTTATTGCTGATGATAATGTTGCACTTGTACTCGGAGACAATATTTTTTATGGACAGAGCTTTTCTAAGCTTCTTAGAGAGGTCGCTTCAAGAGAAAAGGGAGCAACAATCTTTGGATATTATGTAAGAGATCCAAGAGAATATGGTGTTGTAGAATTTGATGAGAATAAGAAGGCTATTTCAATCGAGGAAAAGCCTGCTAATCCAAAGAGCAATTATGCAGTTCCGGGCTTGTATTTCTATGATAATGATGTTGTGGAGATCGCCAAGAATGTTAAGCCTTCAGCCAGAGGTGAAATAGAGATTACAGCTGTTAATAATGCTTATCTCGAAAGAGGAGACCTGAGTGTAGAGACTATGGGACGGGGCTTTGCATGGCTGGACACAGGAAACCATGATTCGCTTTTGGATGCTGCCAACTTTGTGTCTGCTTTCCAGAAGAGACAGGGACTATATATTTCCTGCATAGAGGAAATTGCATATAAGAGAGGCTTTATTGACAGAGATCAGCTTCTTAAGCTGGCTGAGCCACTTATGAAGACTGAATATGGTAAATATCTTGTTGAGGTAGCAAATGGACTCTAAGTTAGTTCAGATAGGGATGCTTGTAGTATCCCTTTTTGCAGTTACTATACTTGTAATCGTGCTGGCCAGCAATGGTGTGTTTTCTGATGACAACAGCAAATCTGATGCACAGAGGATTACTCCTGCAGTTGTGGAAAATGCGATTGATGACAGCGTAGATTACTCTGCCTGGATGAATGATGAAACATTCTTTGATGAGAAAAAAATCGGTGATGGCAAGTATGAGACTACTAGCCCAAAGGCAGCAACTTATCGAGTATCCACTATCGGTAAAACAATCAGAGTACTGGTATTGGATGAGAAAGGTTCACTGGTAACTGGGAGAAGATTCAGAGCAGAACTGTCAGACGTCGGGCAGTATAGCGATGATGACCGAGATGGTATCATATATATAGATGATGTATCGCCAGGTGAATACAGCATCACGGTTGATAATGTGATTGGTTATGCTTTGCCTGAAAAACCAATTAAGGTTACTGTCAAGGCAAAGATAGAATATAAGGCGCTTGCGGATATATCTTATCTGATCAAAACAGAAGCGGATATAGATGCGGCAAAAGAAGATACGGAAGTTATTGATGCCTCTGAAGAGACAACTGGCAATTCTGCAATCAAAACGGTGGAAGGTGCTGTGTTTGGTATCGATGTATCGAAGCATAATGGCAGTATTGACTGGAACAAGGTTAAAAATGAGGGAGTCAGATTTGCCATTATAAGATGTGGTTATCGTGGTTCCAAGACTGGGGTAATCGTTGAAGATCCTTGTTTTAGAGACAACATTGAAGGTGCAATCAAAGCAGATATTCCAGTAGGAATATACTTTTTCACCCAGGCTGTGGATGAGACAGAAGCTGTTGAAGAAGCAAGTGCGGTGCTGAGCCTTATTAAAGGTTATAATATTAGTTATCCAATTTTTGTGGATACAGAGTCTGCAGGCGGTAATGGCAGAGCGGACAAGCTTGATGTTCCTACCAGGAGCAAAGTGGTTCAGGCTTTCTGTGAGACAGTCAGAAGCGGTAGTGCAGGCTATAAGGCGGGAATTTATGCCAGCAAAAACTGGTTTAACAACAGACTGGATATATCAAAACTTTCAGCTGATAACGTTACCTGGCTTGCAGAGTATGCAGAAGCACCAAGCTATGCGGGAACCTATCAGATCTGGCAGTACAGTTCCGCAGGCAGAATCCCTGGTATTGAGGGCAGGGTTGATATGAATATGAGTTATCTGGATACAGATAAAGAAGATAGAACAACTTCCAAGGAGAGTGACGAAGATGGGCAAGATAAAAGTAGAGACATGTGAAATTGAAGGCCTTAAGGTTATTACACCAGAGGTAAGAGGTGACGCTAGAGGTTATTTCATTGAGACATATCAGGCAAATGATTTCAAGGCAGCAGGCATTGACGTTGATTTTGTACAGGACAATCAGTCTGCTTCCACAAAGAATGTGCTGAGAGGATTACATTTCCAGATTAATTATCCTCAGGATAAGCTTGTCAGGGTTATCAATGGAAAGGTCTTTGATGTAGCAGTAGATATCAGACCAGGTTCAAAGACATATGGCAAATGGTTTGGAGTAGAGCTTTCTGCAGAAAACAAGAAGCAGTTTTTTGTACCCAAGGGATTTGCTCATGGATTCTATGTAATGAGTGATTATGCAGAATTCTGTTATAAGGTATCAGACTTCTATCATCCAAACGATGAGGGCGGATTTATGTACAATGATCCAGAAATTGGCGTTGAATGGCCATTTGATAATGATACAGAGCTGATTTTATCTGACAAGGACAAATGCCACGGCTCTTTCGCAGATTATAAAAAAGAGCATAATATATAGACCGGAATAGTATATGAGAAGAAACAAAGCCAGATTTGGCGTAACCAAACCTGTGGGAATAGCGATTTTTTCGGCGCTTATGCTTGCCATGGCACTGATAATTGGTATACATCATAATCCACTTGCCAATCCCCAGGATGAATTGACCAAGAAAATAATAGCAATAGTGATTATAGCAGCGGCTGAGATAGCCTTTGTACTTCTGTATGACAAGGTTACGGTGCTACCTGTAGAACTATGGATGAACAGGCATCTGATATGGAAGCTGGCTAAAAACGACTTTAAGAAGCGTTATGCAGGTTCGTATTTAGGAGCAGTATGGGCCATGGTTCAGCCAGTAGTCACAGTAATCATGTATTACATAGTATTTGATGTAATCATGGGAGCAAGTGACCAGGTCGGTGCCAGAGCTACCAATATTCCGTACGTGCTGTTTCTAACAGCAGGACTGGTGCCCTGGTTCTATTTTACTGAGGCACTTAACAACGGTACTCAGGCCCTTATTGAATATTCTTATCTCGTAAAAAAAGTAGTGTTTAAGATAAGCATACTGCCTATTATTAAGGTAATTGCTGCAACCTTTATTCATATCTTCTTCGTGATTATTATGATGGTGATTGCGGCTATCTATGGTTTCTACCCTACTGTCTATACGATACAGATTGTGTATTACAGTGCATGTACCTTTATTTTTGTGCTTGCTTTGTGTTATTCGACCTGTGCTATCATGGTATTTTTTAAGGATATTGCCCAGATTATCAATATTCTTCTTCAGATAGGAATGTGGGCTACACCTATTCTTTGGAATGTGTCCGCATTTGATCCAAAGATACAGAGCTATGTGAAGATTAATCCACTAGTGTATATCGTTGAAGGATACAGAAGTGCCATTTGTGAGAGACAGTGGTTCTTTGAGGATTTCTATTCCACAATGTATTTCTGGATATTTACTGTAGTATTGTTTGGTATTGGTTGTCTGATATTTAAGAGACTGAAGCCGCATTTTGCGGACGTATTGTAAGGATATGGCTGAGAAAAACTTGGAAAATGTTGCCATTAGGGCAGAAAATATAACAAAGATATATAAGCTGTATGATAAGCCATCTGACAGAATGAAGGAAGCACTTGGGCTTAGCAGAAAGTGTAAGCATAAGGAACATTATGCCCTTACAGATGTGGATTTGACCATTTACAAAGGCGAAACTGTAGGCATTATTGGTACCAATGGTTCAGGTAAATCTACCATTTTGAAGATTATTACAGGAGTCTTGAACCCCAGCAAGGGAGATATGCTTGTAAATGGACGTATCAGTGCCCTTTTGGAATTGGGCGCGGGCTTCAATATGGAATATAACGGTATTGAAAATGTGTATCTCAATGGAACCATGATGGGCTTCTCTGAGAAAGAAATAGATGAAAAACTTCAGGATATACTTGATTTTGCTGATATTGGAGATTACGTATATCAGCCTTGCAAGACTTATTCGAGTGGTATGTTTGTAAGACTGGCTTTTGCGGTAGCTATTAATATTGAGCCTGAGATTCTTATAGTCGATGAAGCTCTTTCGGTAGGAGATGTATTCTTCCAGGCAAAATGTTATCACAAATTTGAAGAATTCAAGGCCGCTGGAAAGACTATTATATTTGTTAGTCATGATTTGAGCTCAATTGCCAAGTACTGTGACAGGGTAGTGCTTCTTAATAAGGGAGTAAAGCTGGGTGAAGGTTCACCTAAGGAGATGATAGATGCTTACAAGAAGGTACTTGTAGGGCAGTATCAGGTTCCTGATTCAGATGATAATAATCTTTTGGATGATGCTGAGATTAAGGCCAAGGTGTCTATGATGGGTGGCATCAACCCGGATGTTATTGAATATGGGACCGGTGCTGCAAAGATTACAGATTACTATGTTACAGATAAAAATGGAACAGTAACAACTGCTGTTATTAAGGGTGAGGAATGGACTCTTCATTACACAGTTGAGTTTACTGAGGATATAAAAGCTCCTATTTTTGCATTTACTGTTAAAAATATAAGGGGTACTGAGATAACTGGAACTAATTCAATGTTTGAAAAGGCTTTCCTTGATGGCGTTAAGGCTGGTAGCAGGAAGAAAGTAAGCTTTAAACAGCGTATGGATTTGCAGGGAGGTGAGTACCTGCTTAGTCTTGGAGTTACAGGCTATGAAGAGGACAAATTCCAGGTTTATCACAGACTGTATGATGTTTTGAATATTACCGTAGTGTCTGATAAAGATACTGTGGGTTACTATGATATGAATTCCAGGGTAGTAGTTGAATAGGACAAAGTATGGAACTTAGAGAACAGATTGGAAAAATTACATTAGACTATAGCAAATATCCGGGAGAAGACTATTACTGTGATGGTGCTATAGAAGATACAATGCTTGATATTGCTAAAAACTTCGCTAAGGTTGAATATCCAAGGATAATTGAAGAATATGCTAACTGGCCGGTTATGTATCATTTTTCTTCGCAAAGAGAGAATATTGTGGACTGGATACCTATGGATAAGAGTGCGAAGGTGCTGGAAATAGGATCAGGCTGTGGAGCAATAACAGGAGCATTGTCCAGAAAAGCGGGCGAAGTTACCTGCGTTGAATTATCCAAAAAGAGAAGTCTGATTAATGCATACCGTAATCAGGATTGTGACAATGTTACTATTCGTGTAGGCAATTTTAAAGATATTGAACCAGAACTTGATACTGACTATGACTATTGTCTTCTTATTGGTGTTTTTGAGTACGGCCAGAGCTATATGGGCGGTGATACACCATATGAAGACTTTCTTAAAATAATCAGAAAACACGCAAAAGCTGGTGGACGTGTAGTTATTGCTATTGAGAACAAAACAGGACTCAAATACTGGGCTGGCTGCAGGGAAGACCATGTAGGCAGTTTCTTTAAGAGCCTTGAAGGATACCAGCCTAAGGATGGAGTGAAAACCTTCTCAAAGAAGGGGCTAAATAGAATATTTGAGAGCTGTGGTGAGAGTAAAGTTAATTTTTACTATCCTTATCCAGATTATAAATTTATGAATACTTTGTTTTCAGATGACAGACTTCCTAAAAAAGGTGAGTTGTGCCTGAACAGTCGTAATTTTGACAGAGACAGAGTGCTATTGTTTGACGAGAAAGCTGTTTTTGATGAAATTCTAGAGGATGGGGATTTCGATAGATACTCCAACTCATATTTAATCGTACTTGGGGATGATGTAGAGACGGAATACGTACGTTATTCCAATGACAGAGCAGACGAATACAAGGTATGTACAGAACTGCTTAATATTTCTGGAAACAGAATTATTAAAAAGCGTGCTCTTGCAAAGAGCGGCGAGGCGCATATACAGGCCATGAGAACTCATTTTGAAGGCTTGCATAAGGCTTATATGAATACAGGCTTGAACATATGCCCCTGCAAGCTGACCGAGGACGGAAGAAGTGTGGTGTTCCCATATATTAAGGGAAGACAGCTTTCTGAACTGATGGACGAGTGCCTGGATAAAGCTGATGCAGAAGGCTTTAAGACCTTATTTGATGAGTATGTAAAGCACATTTCGTCTGCAAAAGATGCTCAGATTGCAGATATGGATCTGGTGTTTTCTAATATTCTGATTGATGGTAAAGATTGGACAGCCATTGATTATGAGTGGGTTGAGGAGAAGCATGTAGAGCCTAAAGAACTGGCATTCAGAGCTTTGTACTGCTATATGCTGGAAGATGAAAATCGAGTAATATTAAATTACGATTCAATAATTAAAGAGCTTGG
The DNA here is from genome assembly GCA_002317175.1 of Lachnospiraceae bacterium UBA1712. Lineage (GTDB taxonomy): Bacteria > Bacillota > Clostridia > Lachnospirales > Lachnospiraceae > Colinaster. The sequence continues at coordinate 13,007 of DCJA01000023.1, forward strand.
AATTACAGTTGATGAGGAACAGGGCTATAGAGAAAGAGAAGCTTTGTTCCAAAAAGAAGTGACTGGCAAATACAAATCAATGGGGGAACTTCGTGAGCTTATTGGCGGTAAGATACTTTCTCTGGAAAAGAGTATAAGTGACGCTGGTCTTGAGGCAAGCAGGCGTAAAATACGTATATATCTGGACCTGGGAAAGGGCTTCAATGAGGAGGATGCCTATTATCTTGAGGAAAGCTATGATTCGGAAGGCTTTGTGGAGTTTGCAATCGACTTTCCTTCAAATACCTGTAAGGTCAGAATAGATCCAGCTCAGGACTATGCAATCAGCTATATTGATAATATTAGTTTCAATGGACGTGCAATTGATATCAAAGATAACAAAAGAGTATATATCAATGGCAAGAAACTTAAGGATTCAGCAAGCCAGGGGATAACTGCTGTATTCTTTAATGACGACCCTAACATAGTTGTTGAGGTATCGGATATGGTCAGAAGTACTGGCAACACCATGCTCGTTAGCATGAAGACTTCCCTTTTGAAGGGAGAAATGGTGGAGAATCTTGCTGGCAATCTTAAAAGGATGATTAGACTGTAATGGGATTTGTTAAGGAACTGATAAAGGCACCTATAGAAAGAAAACTTTATACAGAATATTTTACTAATCTTGAGTATTCATATTTTCCATATGATGATTTTGCACGTGTCAGAGAATCTGCAATTATCAAATCCTTCTGTGTTAGCAAAGAAGAGGCGGATTCAAAGACAACTGTTATAGAATATAAGCAGCTTGAAGAGGGCTATATGCTTGAAGGTCTGGATACAGATTATGTGATATTTGTATCAGACAGGGCAGGGCTGGATAAGTATGCAGCTCAGGCGGTAGTAGACTATTATTTTGCCAATCCTGATGTGCTGGTTATTTATGGTGACGAGGACGAGTATAACAGCAATGAAACTGTACGAATGAATCCTTGGTTTAAGCCGGACTGGTCTCCTGATACATTGCTGGATTATATGTATTTGGGCAATGTTGTTGCTGTAAAGAGCTCAGCCTTAAAGATGATTTCCCAATATAGTAATATATATGATTTGATATTGAGCCTGACTCTGGGAATTAAGGGCTCGCAGATAGCTCATCTGGACTACGCATTATATCACAGTCATTATTTAAAAAAGCTATTTGACGGAAAAGAATACAAAGAAATTAAAGAAGGTTTTTCAAAGGCTTGTCAAACTATCAGCAATGACCATATAGGGGTATCCATTGTTATACCTTCAAAGGATAATCCTGACCTGCTTAAAAAGTGTATAACTTCAGTATTTAAGCACACTAAGGCTATTAATTACGAGATTATTATCGTGGATAATGGCAGTAGCGATGATAATAAATGCAAAATAGAGGGGATGCTGGAAGAATTAAAACAAGATTTAGTATCTTGTGAATATGTGGAAAACGCCGTGGATAATATAGGTCTAAAGTATCTATATAATCCTCAGCCTTTCAATTTCTCACGTATGTGTAACCAGGGAGCGAAGGCTTCTGAGGGCAATTTCCTGCTTTTCCTCAATGATGATATAGAGATCCGAGAGGGAATGTGGCTTTCAAAGATGTTGGCAGTGGCGTCAAGAGCACATACTGGTGCTGTTGGTGCAAAATTGTATTATCCAGAATCAATGATGATTCAGCATGCAGGCATCAGCAATCTCAGACTTGGACCGGTTCACAAGCTGCAGTTTAAGGATGATAATGCTCATTATTATATGGATCTGAATAATGGAGTACATAACTGTATTGCTGTTACAGGTGCATGCCTTTTGATAGACAAGAATAAATTTGATGAAGTAGGCGGTTTCTGCGAAGAACTTGAAGTTGCGTTTAATGATGTGGACCTGTGCTTCAGACTTTATGAAAGTGGCTATCATAATGCAGTCTGCAACAACACACATCTCTGGCATTATGAATCTTTGAGCAGAGGACAGGATTCGAGTCAGGAAAAGCTTGAAAGACTTGCAGAGGAAAGAAATCTTCTTTATGAGAGACATCCTCTTCTTTACGCCCAGGATCCATACTACTCTGATTGCATGAGTACAGATATTCTTGATACCAATTACTCATTTATCTATGAATACGATTACAGAGATGTTATTCAGGATGCCGAAATTGTTCCATTTAAGAAGAAAATAAAGGATAACTGGAACAATGAGTGTCTGATGACCAGCCTTGAATATGTGGGTGATTTTGCTAAATTTGAGGATAACAGGAATAGCTCCAAGAAATACGCGCTTATAGCCGGTTATGCCTTTGTGGCGGGAAGTGATAATGCACTGTTTAACAGAAGTATTATTCTTAAAGGTGAGAATAACAGCTTTAGAATAGATACGGTTCCTGTATACAGACCTGATTTGGAGATGAATCTTGATCCTGAGGAGTATGCATTACTGTGTGGCTTTTGCGTTAAAATTAACCTTAAAAAGCTTCCGCCTGATAATTACAGGGTGGCAATACTGGCTGAATGTGGAAGCTCAAGATTAAAGCTTTATTCTGAAAGTAATAAGTATATCAGGGTAAAGTAGATAGAATAGATTAATGTTTTCATTAAAAATAACGAGTGAATGATCATTATTATTAAGAGTAACAAATAGATTACTATTCTCATTAAGGATAACAAATGATGAATTATGAAGAGTTGTATGAAAAAGAGCATATAAAGTGTGCTGATCTGGCCAGTCGTGTAGCTGAACTGGAGGAAGCTAATGATTATCTGCAGTTTCGTCTGGACAGAATTCATAATAATAAGCTGTGGAAGATGACGGCTGGACCAAGAAAAGTGATGCATCTTGTACTTAGACAGCTGACCCGTGTCAGAAACTGCGGAGGTCCAAGAGGAATCTGGGCAAAGATAAAGTATAAGCAGCGTGAAAAAATTGCCATGGCAAACTATGGAACAAACAGTTTTCCTTCTGAGGATGAACGCAAAGCTCAGGAGAATACCAGCTTTGACTATAGCCCAATTATTAGCATTTTGGTTCCGCTGTATAATACACCACAGAATTTTTTGGAGCAGATGATTGATTCTGTGGAATATCAGACCTATAAAAACTGGGAACTGTGTCTTGCGGACGGATCAGATGCGGATCACGCTTACGTTGGAGAGTACTGCCTTAAACTTGCGGGAGATGACAAGCGCATTATATATCGTAAACTTGAGAAAAACGAGGGAATATCCGGCAATACTAACCAGTGTCTGGCTATGTCTCATGGAGATTATATCGCGCTTTTTGACCATGATGATATTCTTCATCCGGCTGTTCTTTTTGAGTATGTTAAGGCTATTAATGAGAAAGAGGCGGATTATCTCTATTGCGATGAGACAACCTTTGCAGGAGATAACATCAATAAGATGCTTACCATGCATTTTAAACCTGATTATGCGCCAGATAATCTGAGAGCAAATAATTACATCTGTCATTTTAGTTGCTTTAAGAGAGAACTGCTGGATGGAACGGAACTGTTCAGAAGTAAATTTGATGGAAGTCAGGATCATGACATGATTCTCAGGCTTACAGATGAGGCAAAGCATATAGTGCATGTACCTAAGCTTATGTACTATTGGAGAAGCCATGCGGGAAGTGTGGCCAGTGATATCAATGCCAAGAGCTATGCTATAGAAGCAGCGAGAGGTGCTGTGGCGGACAGCCTTAGAACGCATGGATTCAAGAACTTCAGAATAAGCTCTACGAGAGCTTTTGAGACTATATTTAAGATTAGCTATGAGATAATTGGTAATCCGAAGATATCTATAGTGATTCCTAATAAGGACCATCTGGAGGATTTGAGCAGATGTATTGCATCAATTAAAGAAAAATCCACCTACGATAATTATGAGATTATTGTGGTTGAAAATAATTCCGAAACTACTGAGATATTTGACTATTACAAGACAATTGAAGCAGATAATGTGAAAGTAATTAAGTATGAAGGGGCTTTTAATTATTCCAAGATATGTAATCTTGGTGTTAAGCAGGCTTCAGGAGAATACATTCTGCTTCTTAATAACGATACGCAGGTGATTACAGTCAACTGGATGGAAGAACTGCTTATGTATGCCCAGAGAGAGGATGTGGGTGCTGTTGGAGCAAAGCTGTTTTATGCCAATAAGACAATTCAGCATGCTGGTGTAGTAATTGGTCTTGGGGCACACAGAACAGCAGGACATACTCATTATGGACAGTCCAGAGAGAACCTTGGCTATATGGGAAGATTATGCTATGCGCAAAACTGCAGCGCGGTTACAGGAGCATGTCTGTTGGTTAAGAAAGCACTGTATGATAAGGTAGGTGGATTGGATGAAAGCTTTGCGGTATCCCTTAATGATGTGGATTTGTGCTTAAAGCTACGTCATGAAGGCCTGCTTAATGTCTTTACGCCATTTGCTGAGCTTTATCATTTTGAGTCTATCTCAAGAGGCCTGGATGACAATGGAGAAAAGGCTAAGCGATATAATGAGGAAAGCGAGAGATTCCGCGAAAAATGGAAGGCGGATCTTGAGGCGGGCGATCCTTATTACAATGTTAATTTCTCGCTGGATAGAAGTGACTACTCATTGAAAATATGATATAATTTCCCAAATGGTAACAGAGAAATAATAGACAATTATTGATGGTTCAAAAATATAATATATTCAATCACGGAGGTATACTATGGGTTATATGGAAGAGTACAGATTCTGGATGGAGGACAGCTATTTTGATGCTGATACCAAGGCAGAACTTAAGGCTATTGAAGCTGACGAGGCACAGATTGAGGACCGTTTTTACAAGGAACTTGAATTTGGTACAGGCGGTTTAAGAGGTGTTATCGGCGCTGGTACAAACCGTATGAACATATACACAGTTAGAAAGGCAACACAGGGTCTTGCTAATTACATTCTTAAGGCTGGAACACAGGCACAGGGTGTGGCTATTGCATATGATTCAAGATTTATGAGTCCTGAATTTGCAGATGAAGCTGGTCTTTGCCTTGCTGCAAACGGAATTAAGGCTTATGTATTTGATGCATTAAGACCAACTCCTGAGCTTTCATTTGCACTTCGTACACTTGGATGTACAGCTGGTATTGTAGTTACAGCCAGCCATAATCCTCCTGAATATAACGGATACAAGGTTTACTGGGCTGATGGTGCTCAGGTAACTGCTCCAAGAGACAAGGATATTATCACAGAAGTAAGAAATGTGACAGATTATCACACAGTTAAGACTATGGATAAGGCTGATGCCATTGCGAAGGGCATGTATCAGTCAATTGGTGCCGAAATTGATGATGCTTACATGGTTGAGCTGAAGAAGCAGATTATCCATCCTGAAATCATTGCAAAAGTTGCAGATGATATCAAGATTGTATATACACCATTTAATGGAACAGGTAATGTTCCTGCAAGAAGAATTCTTAAGGAAATCGGATTCAAGAATGTATATGTAGTACCTGAGCAGGAGATGCCAGATCCTAAGTTTACAACTCTTGAATATCCTAACCCAGAGGATCCAAAGGCATTTGCACTTGCATTGAAGCTTGCTAAGGAAGTTGGCGCTGATATAGTTCTTGCAACAGATCCAGATGCAGATCGCCTTGGTATCTATGCTTATGATACAAAGAGCGGTGATTATGTTCCATTTACTGGTAATATGTCTGGTATGCTTATTGCTGATTACATCCTGAAGGAGAGAATTGCAACAGGAACAATGCCGGTTAACCCAATGCTTGTTAAGACAATCGTTACAACCAACATGGCAGACAGAATTGTTGATAAGTATGGCGTTGAGATGGTTGAGGTTCTTACAGGATTCAAGTATATTGGCGAGCAGATTAAGTGGGCTCTTGAAAAAGGCGACAAGAACTACGTATTTGGCCTTGAGGAAAGCTATGGATGTCTTGCTGGTACACATGCAAGAGATAAGGATGCTATCGTAGCTGTTATGTGTCTTTGCGAAGTTGCTGCATGGTGCAAAGCAAATGGCAAAACAGTATGGGATAGAATGATTGAGATGTATGAAGAGTACGGCTACTTCAAGGAGACTCAGTATGCACTTACACTTAAGGGTATAGAAGGCTCTAAGAAGATTGCTCAGATTATGGAAGATCTTCGTAACAATCCTCCAGCAGTACTTGGTGATTACAAGGTTGTTGAATTTAGAGATTATGATAAGAATGTAGTTAAGAATATGGCAACAGGGGAGACTAAGGAAACTGGTCTTCCAAAGTCCAATGTTCTGTACTTTGATCTTGATAATGATGGATGGTGCTGTGCAAGACCATCTGGAACAGAACCAAAGCTTAAGTTCTATATGGGTGTTAAGGGAAGCAGCTTAGCGGATGCAGATGCTAAGAATGCTGCACTTACAGAGGCTGTTAAGGCTTTACTGTAATCCTTTATTTGTAATCTTTAGAGTGTAAGCCTAATGAGTTTAAATAATAATGTAAAAAAAGCTTACAATTACATGAAGAGAAACGGTGTAAAGAGTACCCTGTATGCATCGGTTGAGCGTCTTTCTCAGGATGCCAAAAAGTATGAGTACAGGGATATCTCTGATGCCGAAGCAAAGATACAGAGAGAAGCTCGTTTTGATGTCAGAACGAGGTTCTCTATTGTTGTGCCTACATATGAGACCAATGAGATATTTGCTAAGGAAATGATTAAGTCTGTGCTTGGACAGACTTATCATAATTTTGAACTGATTATTTCCGATGCCAGCGAGTCAGACAAGGTTGAAAAGGTGGTACGTTCTTTTGATGATGAGCGTATTACATATATAAAGAATACTGATAACAGGGGAATATCTGAGAATACCAATATAGGTATCAGGATGGCTTCGGGACAGTACATAGGCCTGCTCGACCATGATGACCTGCTTACGAGAAATGCTCTATACGAGATGGCGAGGGCGATTGAAGCTGGCAGAAGAGAAGGACTGCGCTATGCCTACGTGTACTCTGACGAGGACAAATGCGATACTTTTGCTACAAGATTCTACGAACCTAATAAAAAGCCTGAATTTAATCTGGATTTACTTCTGTCTAACAACTATATCTGTCATTTTATGGTAATGGAAGCAGGGCTGATGAAGAAGCTTGAACTTCGTAAGGAGTATGACGGAGCCCAGGATCATGATTTACTGCTTAGAGCCTATCATGCATCAGATAAGCCGGTTGGTAAGGTTAACAGGGTACTGTATCATTGGAGATGCCATGATGATTCAACAGCATCTAATCCAGACAGTAAAAGATATGCCTATGAAGCCGGAAGACGCGCCATTCAGGATTTTTTGAGAGCTGGACATATTGCTGGAGCGGTTGTTCCAACTAAACACAATGGCTTTTTCAGAGTAATATACGGTGCCTTGGACAGCAGCAGTGGAGAAATCAATACTGGCAAAGGAAGAATAGGTGTAGCTGACATATTTAAAGGACGATTTGATGTTGGTGTTGTCGGTGGACCAATTGTTAAATACGGAAGAATAATAGCCGGTATTCTTGACGAGAGTAAAAGCTGCCCATTTGAGGGACAGAGTGTAAACTTCTCTGGTTATATGCACAGGATGTCTCTTCAGCAGGACGCACTGGCGGTAGATATAAGAAAGATGTATATCAGAAAAGAGCTTCTGGCAGCAGCTCAGCACGCTATAGACAGCAGTGAATATAATTATATTTTTAAAAGAAAGCTGTTTCTGGATAAAAATGGTGTTGCTGATGTGGCAGCATGTATTGATACTAAGGGTGTTCTGGAGATGTTTATTCAGAATATCAGTTACGAGATATGTGAAGCCTGCAGCATGGAAGGCTATAGGGTTCTGTACGAGCCTAATATTGAGGAACTCTTATGAAGAAAACCTCTGTAGTTATACCGAATTATAATGGAATAAAGTATATCGAGGCCTGTCTTAAGTCTTTGGAGGCTGCAAAGAACGAGACCTGCGAATTTGATATATATGTTATAGATAATGCTTCTCAGGATGGAAGTCTGGAGCTTGTAAAAGAAAAGTTTCCCGATGTATTTGTGATTGAACTGAGAGAAAATACTGGGTTTGCTTATGCTGTTAATAGGGGGATTGAGGTAACTGATACAGAGTATGTCCTGTTACTGAACAATGATATTACAGTAGACAAAAATATGGTCGAAAGACTTCAGAATGCTATGGACGAAGAGCCAGATGCTTTTGCCATAAATGCGCTGATGCTGTCAATGAGCAATCCTGAACTGATTGATGGTGCAGGTGATTATTACTGTGCGCTGGGCTGGGCTTACGCTTATGGAAAAGATAAAAAAGCTGATGCCTTTGTAAAGAAGCAAAGTAGCAGGAGACGACTTTTTTCATGTTGCGCGGGTGCTGCAATCTACAGAAAAGCAGTTTTTGAGAAGATAGGTATGTTTGATGAGAATCATTTTGCATATCTGGAGGATGTTGATATAGGCTACAGGGCAAGGATAGCAGGTTATGCCAATCTTTTGGAGCCTGCTGCAGTTTGTGAACATGCTGGAAGCGGATCAAGTGGTTCGAGGTACAATGAGTTTAAGATAAAGCTGGCAAGCAGAAACAGTACCTATATCATTAGAAAGAATATGCCATTTTTGCAAAGAATACTTAATCTTCCTTTCTTTGTAATTGGATTTGCGATTAAAACTCTTTTCTTTGTGTTAAAAGGTTATGGTGGAATATATATAAAAGGTCTTTTTGAAGGAATCAGGATGAGCTTTACAAAGAGCGGCCGAAGCAGGATAGTGAAATTTAATGTAAAAAATACAAAGAACTACCTGCTTGTTCAGCTGGAGCTGTGGATTAACATATTCAGAAGATTTTTGGCTTAATTATAAAAATGAGTTCAGAAGTAGTCTGACTTGAGAAATGGTCCTGAAATTGATATAATAATCTGATTCAGTAGACGTTTGAGAGGAATTGGGAAGTAATGATTAAAGATAATCAGAAATATTTTAATCAACTTCACGTAGTTATAGATGCGCTAATAATCGCAGTTGCTTACGCAATAGCATGGTTCTTGAAATTCGAGGGCCTTTTTTCCAGTGGTTCGGTTTTGGCACATACTCCTAAGTGGTATTTTTCTGCGCTTTATTTTCTGATTCCAGGCTATCTTGTTGTGTATTATATATGCAGGATGTATACGCCTAAGCGTACCAATAAGCTTGAAACTGAGTTTGTTAATGTAATAAAGGCCAATGCAATCGGAGCGGTTGCATTCATGGTTGTGATTACTTTGTTTAAGATAGAAGACTTCTCTCGAGGTCTTATGGGTATATTCTGTATACTCAATACTATTTTTTCTTTTTCTGTTAGATGTTTTATCAGGGCGACACTTAGAAGATTCAGAAAAAAAGGATATAATCTGAAGCATGTACTTCTTGTGGGATATTCAAGAGCTACAGAGGAATATATTGACAGAATAAATGAGAATCCACAGTGGGGATATGCAGCAAGCTTCATTCTGGATAATCATATACCTGTTGATACCAAATATAAGGGAGTCAGTGTGATTGGAGGGATTGATCAGCTGGACGATGTACTGGCTGCAAATGATCTTGATGAGATTGCAGTAGCTCTTCCTCTGGAGGATTATGATATTCTTGAAAAGATAGTAAGCAAATGTGAAAAGTCTGGTGTACACACCAAATTTATCCCTGATTACAGCAGTCTTATACCTAACAGACCTTATACGGAAGAACTTGACGGATTACCAGTTATTAATATAAGATATGTTCCGTTGAGCAACACAATGAATGCCATGGTAAAGAGGTTTTTCGACTTTGTTTTATCGTTTATTGGTATTGTTGTGCTATCACCACTGCTGTTGATTTTGGCTGTTGTAGTTAAAACTTCCAGCAGGGGTCCTGTCATTTTTAAACAGGAAAGAATTGGGCTTCATAATAAGTCCTTTTATATATACAAATTTAGAACTATGCGTGTGCAGGAAGCCAGTGAGGAGAAGAAGGGCTGGACAGTTAAGGATGATCCACGAGTTACAAAGAGTGGAAGAGTTATGCGTAAGTATAATCTGGATGAACTTCCTCAGCTTTTCAATATTCTTAAGGGTGATATGAGCATCGTGGGACCAAGACCAGAGAGACCGCAGTTCGTTGAGCAGTTCAAGGAAGAGATACCAAGATATATGATTAAGCATCAGGTACGTCCAGGATTGACAGGCTGGGCTCAGGTATGTGGTTTTAGAGGGGATACTTCAATACACAAGAGGATAAGCTATGATCTCTATTATATAGAGAACTGGACACTGGGCTTTGACTTAAAGATTATGTTTATGACCATTTTCAAAGGCTTTAAAAATGCGTATTGATGATGTAAGAATGGAGTGAAATAAAGATAATGGCAACATCACAGGCAGCAAAGAGACGTGCATTAGCAAAGAAGAAGGCTAGAAAGAGAAGAAAGAAGATTCTTCTTCTTATAGTTGAATTCTTTGTTCTTGCTTTATTAGTAGTTGTAGTATATGGCGTAACCAAAACTGAAAAGGTTAAGAAGATAAGCATTGATGAGGAAAAGATAGTATCAAAGATGAATGATACCGTCGAAAATAATGTTGTTCTTAAAGGCTATAAAAATATAGCATTATTTGGAGTTGACTCACGAGAAGGCAGTCTTGGTAAAGGTACTCGTTCAGATACAATTATTATCTGTTCAATAAATAATGATACAGGAGATATTAGACTTTGTTCTGTATTCCGAGACACATACCTTAATCTGGGCAATGATTCATATAACAAGTGTAATGCGGCTTATGCTAAGGGTGGCCCAGAGCAGGCTATCAACATGCTTAATATGAACTGTGACCTTAATATTACAGATTATGTCACAGTAGGATTTGAAGGACTCATTCAGACAATTGATGCCTTGGGTGGAGTATATATCGATGTTATGGAAAGTGAGATAGTTCATCTTAATAACTATCAGATTAGTATGGTTGGTAAGACAACTGATCAGAAGACATATACAGCCACAGAAGGTGTTGACTATATAGCAGTTACTCAGCCAGGTTATCAGAAGCTTAATGGTCTCCAGGCAACAGCTTACTGTCGTATCAGATACGTCGGTGACGACTTTATGAGAGCTCAGAGACAGAGAACTGTACTTGCTGCAGTTATGGACGTATGTAAACAGTCAGATCCAGCAAAGCTTAACAGTATCTTAGATGCAGCGCTCCCTAATGTTTCAACATCTCTTGATGTTTCAGAAATGACAGAAATGCTGGCTAATGTTACAAAATACAATATTACAGGAAGCGATGGCTTCCCATTTGAGACAAATCGAGCTACTGGAACAGTTGGCGCAAAGGGAAGTTGTGTTATCCCTGTAAATCTTGCACAGAATGTATCGATGTTACATGATTTCCTTTTTGATGAAAAGGATTATCAGGTATCTGCTCAGGTACAACAGTATAGCCAGAAGGTATCATCAGATACAGGTAAATAAGTATAAAGAAATAAAGGCCCATACAGGGCCTTTTTTCCGATTTAGTGATAATAGGGAATATGTATGATAAATGTTATTATTCCAGCATATAAGCCAGATGAGCGCTTTAAGAAGCTGCTTTCAATGCTCAATGAACAGACCTGTGCTCCTGACAGAATAATAGTAATAAATACAGAAGAGAAATACTGGGATGAATCAATTAAAGCTGACAACCTAAACTTGATTCATATAAGTAAAGCTGAATTTGACCATGGAAATACCAGAAATAAGGGAATGGCCATGGCTGATTCGGATATATGTATCATGATGACTATGGATGCGGTTCCAGCGGATAATAAGCTGATAGAGAATCTGATTAAGCCGCTTGAAGATGAGAGAGTAGCTGCAAGTTATGCACGACAGCTGGCTTACGATAACAGCTCGCTAATCGAAAAGATGACCAGGGATTTTAATTATCCTGATGAGTCTCTTATAAAAACAGCTGCAGATATTGAGAGACTACAGATAAAGGCTTTTTTCTGTAGTAATGTATGTTGTGCATATAATAAGCGTATATTTGATGAGCTGGGCGGATTTGTTAAAAAGACTATATTTAATGAGGATATGCTTTTTGCAGCCAAAGCAATAGAGGCAGGATATGCTATTGCATATTGTGCGCAGGCCAGAGTATATCATTCACATGAATATAGTGGTATTATGCAGTTTCATCGTAATTTTGATAATGGTGTAAGCCATGCTCAGTATCCAGAGGTGTTCTCTAAAGTCAGCCAGGATGGTGAGGGCTTTAAGATGGTTAGAACTGTTTTGGGAAGATTGATGAAAAAAGGCCATATAATTGAGGCAGTTCGTTATTTCTGGTCCAGCGGATGCAAGTTTTTAGGATTTAAACTTGGTTGCCGTTATAAGAAGCTTCCCAAATGGATGGTCTTGGCATTTACTTCAGATAAAAGCTACTTTGAATAATATGCATTTCATAGAAATGATATAAATTATACACAGATTAAACACATTTTCTGATTATGCTATGCATTGTAATAAAGAAAAAGCAATGCTTATTGCAGAGGAGGAAAGTTTTATGGAATTCGAAGAAAGAAAAAACGAAGAAACAGTTCCTACAACAAATAGAGAGGCAAACAGCATAGAAGATATAAGAGAAAAAGAGACAACGGGCAGTTTTAATGACAGAACAGCTTATTATGCTAATCCAAACTATGAGTCAGGAAGAGATAACTCAGCACATTACGGATCTGGTTATAATGGTGCTGGTGACGGTAACTACAATAATTATTACAGCAGTGTAGAGGCCAGTCCAAAGAAGCCTAAGAAAAATCTTTTCAAGAACTTCGGAAAGTTTGCGGGTAAGGTAGGAGTAATTGTTGCATCGGGACTTTTGTTTGGTCTGTGTGCAGCAGTAGCATTTGGACTTGTAAACTACTATACAAATAAGTCTGCTGATTCATCAGTTACTGAGACAAGTTCATTAAAAAGTGAAATTGAAAAAGACATTCTGTCTAAGATAACTTCAGATGGGACTATGGTAGTTAGCCCTGAAATAGGAAGTGTTTCAGTGGGAACTGGACAGACTGTTGTAACAGATGTATCAGATGTAGTAGATAAGGTAATGCCTAGTGTAGTATCTATCACAAATCAGTATATTTATACTCAAAACTTCTGGGGTAGACAGTATTCTGAGGAAGCAGAGGCAAGTGGATCTGGTATTATTATAGGTGAGAATGACGATGAACTGCTTGTAGCAACCAATAACCATGTTATTGAAGGAGCAGAAACACTTAAAGTTCAGTTTATTGATGGTACTGATGCAGAGGCTAATGTAAAGGGAGCCGATGCCGATATGGATATTGCGGTAATCGCAGTTAAGAAGTCTGATCTTGATGCTTCTACAAAGGAAGCAATTGCTATAGCAGCCCTTGGCGATTCTGATGAGTTAAAGGTTGGTGAGCCTGCAATAGCTATTGGTAATGCATTAGGATATGGACAATCAGTTACAACTGGTGTAATATCTGCTTTGAATCGTGAACTTGAGATATCTGATGGTGAGTACTCACAGGGCTTTATTCAGACAGATGCAGCTATCAATCCTGGTAATTCAGGTGGAGCACTCCTGAATATGTATGGCCAGGTTATTGGTATCAATTCCAATAAGATCGGTGGAACAAGTGTAGAAGGTATGGGATATGCAATTCCTATTTCCAAGGCACTTCCAATTATTGATAATCTTAAGACAAAGAAGACAAAAACAGCAGTAGCAGAAGAAAACAGAGGCTATCTTGGTATTTCAGGAAGAGGCGTTTCTTCTGAAATGGCAGAAATATATGATTTCCCTCAGGGAGTATACGTATACGATGTATATTCTGGAACAGGTGCATATGATGCAAGCCTTAGAAAGGGTGATATTATCACTAAATTTGAAGGCAGCACCATTAGTAGCATGGAAAAATTACAGGAGTATCTCTCTTACTACGAAGCAGGAGAAACTGTTGATTTAACTATAGAAAGGTTAGATGATTCTGGGGCCTATAAAGAGGTTGAGGTTACCATTACCCTGGTAAGCAGAGATCAGTTACCTCAGGATTAAGGAGTTTATGGATAACAATAACAACAACTACGAAGAAGTGTGTTGCATGTGTCATAGAACAGAAAGCAAAGCCGGGCAGATGATGAAACTGCCCGGCAATTTGTGCGTATGTAAGGACTGCATGGACAAGACCTACGACATGATGAAGGGACTTGGATTGGACAAAATATTTGGTTCAGTACCGCCTTCAGACTTTATATGGAACAATCCGTATATGAATGGACAGTCAAACAATAAGAATAATACAGATGACAACGCAGGAGAAATGAATTCATCAAATGCGCCCACGTCAACAGTTACAGGTGCTGAAGGTGAAAATGCTGCGAATAACAGCGAAAAGACTGATAGCGAGGACCAGAATACGGCAAAGACTACTGGAGAGCAGGAGCCAGAAAAGCCAGCTGAAGAACAGGAACCTGCCAAGACAGCTTCTGAAGAACCAGGGGATGCCAGAATCAGACTTGAACAGTACCTTAAGGGTTTCCCGGGAATCAGTTTTCTTAATCTCGCTGATCTTGATGGTGCATTTCCAGGCAGGGCAAAGGTTAAGAAGAAATCTCCTAAGGATAGAAAGCCTATCATTGATCTTAAAAATGTTCCTGCGCCTCATAAGATTAAGGAACAGCTTGACCAGTACGTGATTGGACAGGAATATGCAAAAAAAGTAATATCAGTGGCTGTATATAACCACTATAAGCGTGTTGCTACTGATACAATGAATGATATCGAGATTGAGAAGTCCAATATGCTTATGATAGGACCAACTGGTAGTGGTAAGACTTATCTTGTTAAGACACTTGCACGCCTTTTGGATGTACCTCTTGCTATTGCAGATGCTACAAGTCTTACAGAGGCAGGTTATATTGGTGATGATATTGAAAGCGTTATCTCCAAGCTTTTGGCAGCAGCAGACAATGATGTAGACAGAGCGGAGATGGGTATTGTATTTATCGATGAGATAGATAAGATTGCCAAGAAGAAAAACAGCAATTCAAGAGATGTTAGCGGTGAGTCTGTTCAGCAGGGCTTACTCAGACTTCTTGAGGGCGCTGATGTAGAAGTTCCGGTTGGGGCCATGAGTAAGAATGCCATGGTACCACTTACTACTGTTAATACACGTAATATCCTGTTTATTTGCGGTGGTGCTTTCCCTGATCTTGAGGAGATAATTAAGCAGAGACTGCATAAGACTACATCAATTGGATATGGCGCTGAATTAAAGGATAAATTCGATAAGGATAAGAATATTCTTGAGCAGGTTACTGTAGAGGATCTTAAGAAGTTTGGTATGATTCCAGAATTTTTGGGAAGACTTCCTATACTGTATACTCTTCAGGGACTTAATAAGGATATGCTGGTTAAGATTCTTAAAGAGCCAAAGAATGCCATCCTGAAGCAATATTGTAAGCTTCTTGAACTTGATGAAGTAAAGCTTGAATTTGATGATGGAGCTTTGGAAGCTATAGCAGAAAAGGCTCTGGAAAAGGATACTGGCGCAAGAGCTCTTAGATCAATTATCGAGAAATTTATGCTGGATATTATGTATGAGATTCCAAAGGATGATAATATAGGCCGTGTTACTATTACCAGAGAATATATTGAGGGAACTGGTGGACCTATAATAGATATCAGAAATGATTCAGGCTTGGGAACTACAGAAGTAGATGAGCTTGAAGTAATCGGTGACTAGCATTAATTGGCTGATAGTTAAATGCTGATTTAATTAATGCGCAAATAACGGCGATATTGCTGAAAATAGGAATATGTGCCAATATGCGCATTGTGATGAAAGCCTAATGGCAATATGCCGATGTGAAGTGGGAAGCATATATTATTAAAAGGAAACACCTGTTATTATGAAGAGACTTATTATATGTCTGTTAATTAGCAGTCTGCTATTAACAACGACAGCCTGTTCGAATGAATCAACAGATGCTAACGATATAAATACGGAACAGTCCGATGATGGAACTGTCAAGGTTGAGATAGAAAGCATTGATACATCAGAGGTTATTAAGGAGACTGTTACAAATACTAATAGGAAAGCTATTAGAATAGCTGTTGTTGGTTCACCAGCATCAGATATATTAAAGGCTGCTGATCAGATTCTACAAAGTACGGAATATGGCATAGAGATTGTTAACTACGAGGATTATAAAACACCTAATGAAATGGTGAAGAATGGAGAAGTTTTTGCATGTCTCTGTGACAATCAGGTTCTGTTGGACAGTTACAATATGATTGATGAGTCGGATTTGGTAATTGCCGAAAAGCTTTACTATGATCCGCTGGCAATATTTCCTGGGAAGATTACAGATATGAATTTTATATCTTCAGGAGAAACAATTGCTGTGTCGGAAGGTGATGTAAATGTGGCAAGGGCACTTTATCTTTTGGAGCAGAAGGGCTTGCTCACCGTTAAAGAAGGAGCGCTTTATCAGGCTACTATGGAAGACGTGATTTCTAATCCATTTAATATAAGTATAGAGGAAGTAGATATAAATGGTGGATGGCCTGACACTAGTAAATATGGCTTGATTATAAGTGATTATAACAGAGCGGTTTTGGTGGGAATTGATCCACAGACTGCTTTGGGTGAGGAAAACAGAAATTCAAATATTATTGATCTGTTTGCAGTAGGTCTTGTTGTAAACAGTGCTGATTTGGATGATGCTAAGACAAAGATTATTCTGAATGCTCTTAATGACGAAGAGGTGGAGGAATATATTGATAGTAGCTTTTATCAGTCAGTTTCAGATTATAAGTAGATGAAAATCCCTGGAATATAATATGTATTCCAGGGATTTTGCATATTAACGGTCTTAATTAATATGTTGGCTGACTGATATTGTGAATATTAGCTATCGGATATTTAGCGAGATATTTTTTTCGATACGCTTTCTTACAGACTGCTTCTCTAAATAATATATGCTGATATCCGACTTGGAATGGAACACAACAAATAAAACAGATGGCTTAAGCCGTAATCTGCCGGTATTACATTTATCAGTAATTTTCTCTGTTATGGTCAGCTCTAAGCCTTCTGATTTGCTGTGAATAAAGGCAATTCCCTTGAAACGGTAATTCTCCTTGCCTTCATAATCATAGACAAGAACGATTCTGTATATCAAAAACATAAGTAAGCCTATAAGCGCTAATATGAGCAAAGAAATAATGATTGGTATAAGAATATCAGTCAAAGAAAAATTATCCTTTGTGGAAGACAGAGTTTTGCTTTCAGAGATCGATTCTGACAGATTGTCCTGAGTCTTGATGGTCTGAGTTTTAGGCACATTTGCTGATACGCTGGCTTTTTCGCTGACAGATGGTGTAGGTATCTTAGGTTTAGGAACGGTTGGCTCAACTACCTTAGGCTTGGGATCATTTATGCCAGGGGTAATCGGGGGTGTTATCCTGACTGGAGGATTATTGGGATTTGGGTCAACGATTGGATCGCTTGGATCATCAGGGACGGGAGGAGCAGGAGGATCCTGCGGTTCATCAGGAACAGGATCTATTTCTGGCTCAGGATCCGGACGTGGAGAGATATTGGATACGGTATATTCAACAGCTGCTGTATTGCCTAATTTATCTCTTACTAATAGCGTGTATGAGCCGTTTGCTGCATAAGAATAACTGCTTTCATTTGTCCAGCTGCTTCCATTGTCATATGAATAAGGCGAATCATCCAGTCCGCAGCCTTCGCTACCATCCGGCTGAAGATCGGATACATCATTAATAATAATGCTAACAGGGTCATAAGTAGAGTCGAGAGTGTTGAAAGTATAATCGTTAATCTGAGGTGCAGTATTATCGATATTATCAAATACTACACTGACAGGACTGGCTGTATAGCCCTCTATAAGATTGGCTACAACCTGATAATCACCATTTGAACTGACAGGGTAGATATATCCACCATTTTCGCCGTTAACTGAAACAGGATTAACTGAATCGGCTATGCTTTCAGGATTAATTTCAATATGTATTTTGGCCTGAGTACACCATTCGTCAGTTGATTTTGATACTTTGAAATGGCCAATAACCTCATTTTCGTCCATATTACAAGCGGGCAAATATCCCTCGATAGTTGTTTCGCTTTTTTGACATCCAAGCTTGTAAGAAGTGACCTGCCCCTCGTACATTCCACAAGCGAGTGAATAATAGGTGTTTGTAACCATTCTTCCGTTAGAACAGTTAGACCATCCAGGGGAGTTATAGACGTTTAGATTTGCATAGCATATAGGACATGTGCCTACATAGTATACCTGACCAGATGAATCTGGACCGCAGGGACCCTGATCGCAGTAATCACTTCCGTAGCAGCCTTCCCATTCCTCCTCGGTGTGTGATTCTGTATAACAGCCACCTCCGTAAGTACTGCTTCCACTATGATGATGGGTTACAGTAATGGTATAGCAACCACCACCGGAAGTAGGACTACCACTGTGCCTGTGATATTTGGTTATAGTGTAACAGCCACCAGAACTGGAACTGTTTCCAACATGATGATGTATTATCTCCTGACTGGCTACCAGCGTTTCAGCGTTACTGGTTATCTTAAGATTTAGAATAATGGTGAACAAAATAAGTAGAGTTAATCCACAATAAAGAAAGACTTTGTGTCTTAGTTGAAAATGATAAAAATTTTGCATAATAATCCTCTTTGCATATGTATTTTCATCATTTAATCGAAAGGGTAATGAATATTCTAAACCATTATGATAGCAAATGCTATAAGAAAACATTGATTTTATAGATTTTTAATAAATTGTTAATGGCTGATAGGGGCTAGATTAGTTGTCAATAATGCTTGAAAAAGCTATAATGAATGCTGATATTGTTTTTGGGAGGAAAGTTATGAGCTGGGAAAATAATATAAGAAAGGTTGTTCCATATGTTCCTGGAGAGCAGCCAAAGACTGATAATGTAATTAAACTTAACACCAACGAGTGTCCATATCCACCTTCACCAAGGGTTTTGGAGGCTATCAATAGCTATGATGGCGCAGGACTGAGAAAGTATCCTGATACAGAGGCAGGTCTTCTTGTGGATGAGCTCGCAAAAACATATCATCTTAATAAAGAACAGATATTTGTTGGAATTGGATCTGATGACGTGCTTGCGCTTGCGTTCCTTACATATTTCAATTCTGGTAAGCCGGTTTTATTTCCAGATATAACCTACAGCTTTTACGACGTATGGGCAGATCTTTATAAGATTCCTTATGTTACAAAGGCTCTTGATGATAATTTCAATATTATTAAAGATGATTATTTGTGTGACAATGGTGGTGTAATAATAGCCAATCCAAATGCACCTACGGGTGCCGAGATGCCCCTTAGCGATATAGAGGAGATTATTGCATACAATAAAGACAGAGTGGTTATTATTGACGAAGCTTATGTCGATTTTGGAGCAGAAAGTGCAGTTTCACTGATTGACAAATACGATAATCTTCTTGTGGTTCAGACCTTTTCAAAGTCTCGTGCTCTTGCTGGAATTCGTATTGGTATGGCATTTGGACAGGAGAAGATCATCAGATATCTTAAGGATGTAAAGTTCTCATTTAATTCGTATACCCTTAATCCGGTTACGATACTGGCAGGTGCAGAAGCTCTTAAGGATGTTGAATATTTTGAAGACATCACACAGAAGACTGTTGCAACAAGAGAGAGAACCAAAGAAGAACTTCGCAAGCTGGGATTTTCATTTGCAGATTCAAAGACTAACTTTATTTTTGCAAGACATGAATCAAAGAAGGCTAAGGATATATTTGAGGCTCTTAAAGCTCAGAATATATATGTGAGATACTGGAACAAGGAACGTATCAATAATTATTTAAGAATATCCATGGGTACAGATGAACAGATGGATAAGATGCTGGCGTATTTGAAGGTGTTCCTCAATGAATAGTTATTCTGGTCTTGCATCCTGTTATGATCTGTTTATGGATGATACTCCCTATGACAGATGGATGCAGTATATACTGACTAAATTTGATAAATATGATGTTCCAAGGGAACTGATTCTTGACCTGGGCTGTGGAACAGGTACTCTTACCCAGATGCTGGCGAAGGAAGGCTACGACATGATTGGTGTGGATGCCTCAGAGGAGATGCTTCAGATTGCTCAGGAGAAGAGGATTGAAGATGGATATGATATTCTTTATCTTTTGCAGGATATGCGCGAATTTGAGCTCTATGGAACAGTTAGAGCAGTTGTAAGTGTATGTGATTCTATCAATTATCTTCTTTCGGATGAGGATGTAATACAGACCTTTAAACTGGTCAACAATTATCTGGATCCAAAAGGAATATTTATATTTGATTTTAATACAGAATATAAATATGCTGAGGTGATTGGTGAGACTACCATCGCAGAAAACAGAGATGATTTCAGCTTTATCTGGGAGAATTATTATGATGAGGAGTCTCATATCAACGAGTATGAGGTAACCATATATGCCAAAGAGGGTGACCTGTACAGCAAGACTGTGGAGACACATCTTCAAAGAGGATATACTCTTGAAGAGATGAAGTCTTTCATAGAAGCAGCAGGAATGGAATTGCTGGAAATAGAAGACGCGGACACAGGAGATGTGGCTGATGAGTGTAGTGAGCGCATACACATTGTGGCACGTGAAAATGGAAAAGAGACAGTTTGATTTATGGATAAGATAGTTAGAGCGATGGCGGCAAATGCACAGATTAGAGCATTTGCCTGCGTATCAAGAGATATGGTTGAAGAGGCAAGGGAGAGACACAATCTCAGTCCTGTTGCCTGTGCTGCACTTGGAAGACTAATGACTGGTGGAGCTATGATGGGAGCGACACTTAAGGGCGAGGATGATATACTTACCCTTCAGTTACTGGGTGACGGTCCAATAGGAAAAGTAACCGTAACGGCAGATAGCCATGGAAAGGTAAAGGGTTATGTTGATAATCCTTCTGTTATGTTGCCACCAAACAGCATAGGTAAGCTGGATGTGGGCGGTGCAGTAGGTCAGGGCTTTTTACAGGTTATTAAGGATATGGGCCTTAAGGAGCCTTATTGTGGACAGGTGGTGCTTCAGACTGGTGAAGTAGCTGAAGATCTCACCTATTATTTTGTTACTTCAGAGCAGATTCCTTCAAGCGTTGGACTTGGTGTTCTTATGGACAGGGAAGATGCCAGTGTAAAATGTGCTGGAGGTTTCATTCTTCAGCTTATGCCTTTTGCTGATGATGAGACATTGGAAAAGCTTGAGGCAAATCTAATGAAAATACAATCAGTTACCAGTATGCTGGATTCAGGAATGACTCCGGAACAGATGCTGGAGACTATTCTTGAGGGGTTTGATATTGAGTTTACTGACGAGATGTCTGTGGGATTTTTCTGCAACTGTAGTCATGAGAGAGTGGAGAAGGCTTTGATAAGCGTAGGCAAAAAGGAATTGGATGCCATGATAGCAGACAATGAGCCAATCAGCATTAACTGCCATTTCTGCAACACCAATTATGAATTCAGTGTAGAAGAGTTGAAAAAACTTGCAAAGAACTGCAGATAAAAAGGAAAGGCGGTAGAATTATGCCAGCAGATGTAAATTCAGTTAATGACGAGATTAAAAATGAAGCGAAAAAGGTTTTGGCGAACAAAACTGGAATGGAAAAGATAAAATACTTTGTATATTATTACAAGGTACCATTTTTGGTTGCAGTTGGGGCTATAGCGCTTATTGCCTATATTATATACTGGTACGCTACTTTAAAAGACTGTGTATTCAGAACGATTGTAGTAAATGGACAGATTGCGGAAGCCTTTGATTACCAGTCCATAATGGACGACTTTTCGAGCAGAGTTACATTTGATCCCAAAGAGGAAGAGCTGGCAATTGAGGGTAATTATCAGCTTGATATTGAAGCGCAGGATCAGCTTACAAGAACTACAATACAAAAGATTTTTATGTATGTGACTGCTCAGGATCTTGATATTTTAATCTGCGATGAAGATTTTATGCGAATGACAAGAGCACAGGACTGTGCTGGAGATCTGTCAAAGCTTCTGCCTCAGGATATGCAGGATAAGTATGCGGATAATCTGATATGGTATGATTTCCCAATTGAAGAGGTCGGAGAGGACTACTACGAGGAAAATTATGCGGGAAGAAATGAGGCCTGCAGTATTGATATAACAGAGTTTAAGAAGATAAAAGAAAGCAACATGTTTGAAGGGAAAAAGGTATATGCGATAATTATCGCCAATACCCTTCATAAGGATACTGCGATTGATTTCTTGAAATATCTTGATGAATAGGAAGGAATAGTATGAAATTTACCAAAATGCAGGGATGTGGCAATGACTATGTCTATATTAATGGATTTACAGAGCATGTTTTGCAGGAGGAAAAAAGCGAACTGGCAATAAAGCTCAGTAACAGAAATTTTGGGATAGGAAGTGACGGACTCATTTTCATTAATCCTGGTAAGGTTGCAGAGTTTGAAATGGAGATGTACAACGCAGATGGATCGCGTTCAGAGATGTGCGGAAATGGCATGCGCTGTGTTGGAAAGTATATCTATGATTACGGTCTGTCAGACAAGACAGAGATTACAGTAGAGAGCGCGGGAGCAATCAAGTATCTTACGCTGTATCCTGGTGCGGATGGCAAGATTGAAAAGGTCAGAGTTAATATGGGCTCTCCAATCCTGGAAGCAGCTCAGGTGCCTGTAGTAAGTGACAATGATAAGGTGATAGATGAATCAATCACTGTTAATGGTAATGAATATAAGATGACCTGTGTATCAATGGGCAATCCACATGCTGTAGTGTTTATGGAAGGCGTAAAGGATCTGGATATAGAGGCAGTTGGTCCATACTTTGAAAACCATGAGAGATTTCCAAGACGTACCAATACAGAGTTCGTGGAGATTATTGACCGAGGACATGTATTTATGAGAGTATGGGAAAGAGGAACCGGTGAGACTCTTGCCTGCGGAACAGGATGCTGTGCTACAGCAGTAGCTTGTATTCTGAATGGACATACTGATGATAGGGTTGAGGTCGAAGTTTTGGGTGGCCGTATCCAGATAGAGTGGGATAAGGCAGCTAATGTTATCTATATGACAGGACCTGCAAGAGTGTCCTTTGACGGGGAAATCTAGGACAAATCCATTTGTAAGATAATTATAAAGACAGGTTTCGTTT
>DCJA01000023.1:36291-198408 GCA_002317175.1 Lachnospiraceae bacterium UBA1712
TTTGATAGTAATATATAGAGTAATTCCTTAAGGAGAATAGACGATGAGAGATGAGATAGTAGAAGTACTGGTAAAATGCAAGCCTAAGATGGGGCTTATTGTAGCAAAGTATCTGGCTTACATTCTGTGTGCGCTGGGTATTGTGTTTACTATGATAGGTGGTGGCTTCATTGGCTTTGTAATTGCCATTGTGTTTGGCGGGGCAGGCTTTCTGGCTGGTACATACAGTCAGATGGAGTACGAATATGTATACTGCAATAAGGAACTGGATATTGATGTTATTTACAGCCAGTCTAAAAGAAAGAATGTAATTACTCTGGATTTGGGTAAGATGGAGGCTCTTGTGCGTGTAGAGGGTTCTAAAATGTCTGAGTATGCTTCAAGACAGTGCACAATAAAGGATCTTTCAACAGGAGACAAGGCAAATAAGGATAATGTTTATGCTTTGTTCTACGACGGAAATCTCAAAATTCTTTTAGAGCCAAATGACAGACTTCTTGATGCAATCAGCTATGTTGCGCCAAGAAAAATATATAAAGATTAAGGTTTATTCCCAGTGTTTTTGACATTGGGAATTTTTTTACTAAACAGAAGAGAAAATGATATATTAAATTGTCTAATAATTTGGTTGATTTAATATTTCAAGTGTGATAAATTAGTCAACAAATCATAAAATAATATATAACAGAAGGAGAGAAAAAATGGGCGAGATTATACGCGAAGGAATTACTTTTGATGACGTGCTTTTAGTACCAGCATATGCAGAAGTAGTACCTAATGAAATTGACATTTCAACAATGCTTACCAAGACTATCAAGCTTAATATTCCACTTATGAGTGCAGGTATGGACACAGTTACTGAGCACCGTATGGCGATAGCAATGGCCAGACAGGGTGGTATCGGAATCATCCATAAGAATATGTCCATAGAGGAACAGGCGGACGAGGTAGATAAGGTAAAGCGTTCGGAAAACGGCGTTATTACAGATCCATTTTCTCTTAGTCCAGAACATACACTTAAAGATGCAGATGAACTTATGGGTAAGTTCAGAATCTCAGGAGTACCTATTACAGAAGGCAAGAAGCTTGTAGGTATTATCACAAACCGTGATCTTAAGTTTGAAACAGACTTTACAAAGAAGATCAAGGAATCTATGACAAGTGAGAATCTTATCACTGCTAAGGAAGGCATTACACTTGACGAGGCAAAGCAGATTCTTGCAAAGGCACGTAAAGAAAAATTACCAATCGTTGATGATGATTTTAATCTCAAGGGATTAATCACAATTAAAGATATTGAGAAGACTATTAAGTATCCATTGGCTGCTAAGGATTCACAGGGAAGACTTCTTTGTGGCGCTGCTGTAGGTATTACTGCCAACGTTCTTGAAAGAGTTGAAGCACTTGTTAATGCCAAGGTTGACGTAGTTGTTCTTGACTCAGCACATGGACATTCTGCAAATGTTATCAGATGTATCAAGATGATTAAGGAGAAATATCCTAACCTCCCAATCATTGCTGGTAATGTTGCTACTGGTGAAGGCACAAAGGCTCTTATTGAGGCTGGTGCTGATGCTGTAAAGGTTGGTATGGGACCTGGTTCTATCTGTACAACACGTATCGTTGCTGGTATTGGTGTACCACAGATTTCAGCAGTTATGGATGCGTATGCAGTTGCTAAAGAATATGGTGTACCAGTTATCGCTGATGGTGGTATTAAGTATTCAGGTGATGTTACAAAGGCTATCGCTGCTGGTGGTAGTGTATGTATGATGGGTAGTATGTTCGCTGGATGTGAAGAGAGCCCAGGAGAGTTCGAATTATATCAGGGAAGAAAATACAAGGTATATCGTGGTATGGGTTCCATCGCTGGTATGGAGAATGGTTCAAAAGACCGTTACTTCCAGACTAACGCTAAGAAGCTTGTTCCAGAAGGCGTTGAAGGACGTGTTGCTTATAAGGGACTTGTTGAAGATACTGTATTCCAGTTACTTGGTGGTCTTCGTTCAGGTATGGGTTACTGTGGCGTTAAGAATATCGAAGAACTTAAGGAGAATGGTAAATTCGTTAAGATCTCAGCTGCTTCACTTAAGGAAAGTCATCCACATGATATTCACATCACAAAGGAAGCTCCAAACTACAGTATTGATGCATAATACTTAAGCATCAGATATACTGAGATAATCAGACTTAAGAAGAAAAACATATATAGAATATGATAGATAAAGGCCTTTGCAAGAGCAAGGGTCTTTTCTTTATGCACTAATTTGGCAAGGAGTATCATACAGCAGTCAATAAGCTTATTGGCACCTGTAGAGGCTATGCACACCAGAGGTAGAAGAGCGGGCAGGTAATAACGACCCTGAGGCTGGAAATCGTAGGTGTAAGAATAATAAACTGACAGCGCAGCAGGAATAATCATATTAATGACCATAAAAGTCCAGAAGCTAACCTTCTGCTTTGTGGAGTAATTCTTAAAACTGCCTGAGGCCTTTGGAATCAGAAGACCAAGCAGACAGATGATAAATATATACTTATAGCCCATATATACATAGTGGTGGGTTGGAATGCTCATTGGACCGAACATGCCGATAAAACTTTTCCACACAAGGGTATAATAGTCTGTTTTAAATACCATCTCGTAAATGGAATAGCCCTGAGACTGATAGGTGTTAGCCATATTTTCAAGCCAGAGAATGTTGCCGGTTTGGGCAGCACATTCTTTTCTTGCAGTTAGCGCGAGTATATCGCCATTGTAAAGAAGGGCATTTCTTACAAACCACCAGCCGGCAAGAAGAAGTACTCCTGCTATAATGAAGCTTCCCTTCTTGTACATATTCTTATAGTCCTTTTTGAATACAAAACAGGCGATAAAGGCCATAAATGATGTAAGGATATAGCCATAACAGTTGTAATAACTTAAAAGACACAGGACTATACCTGCAATAGCTGCAAGGCAGCTGTTTTTATCAAAATCAGATGAATACCCACGTAATAGCGCATATATCATAAGAGTGACGGATAATAGCGCAAGTCCGTCAGTATTAACATAGGTGTATATGAATATATTCTGTGGGAGTAATACCACAGCAAGAGTGAATAAAAAGGAAGCATTGTCATCAGAAAAGACATATCTGGAGATTTTATAGGTGTAAAATGCGGCAATAAGACCGAAAAGTACATTGATATATCTGGCGATGATCAGTTGTATTGCTGCAGACAGATTAAGTGGATTAAGTATTCTTAATACATAGCCCTCGATTATGTAGGTAAGGATTGGCTGAAATGCATAACTGGCACCGTAGCCATCTATTATAATTTCATTGGCATCTCCACGGGGAATGCTGCCAAACTGTCTGATATATTCTACCACCTTATAGCGGTTTATCTCGTCAGGACCATCACCAAAAGGCTGTTTTATAACAAAAAAACTCATGCATATAAAGGCTGCAAGAAGAATAATAATAAGTCTGATTCTGTTACTGTTTTTAGATAAAAAATCCATTTGTGCTCCTTTATAAATAGTACAGAAAATGGTATATTTGTATTATATGTTAATTGCGCTGTTTGCGCAAAAGAAATCGGGGAAAGAGATGTATATCACTGATTACGATTCGGGAAGTATAGCGAAAATAGAACGATATATAAAAAAATATTCCAAGAGCACGGGAATCTATGTCTGCTGTCTGTCGGCGGGGAGAGACCTGCTCTTTGATTTTGTGTGTTCTCAGGAAGAACGTGCGATAATAAAAAGATATGTAACTGAAGATATGATAGATGAGATTTTCACTAGGGTGGCTCTTGAAAACATAGAGGACCAGGTGGTGGATAATACTGCTGATGAGAATCTTAAGCTTGCTGCTACAGCTATCAGGGTCAATGGCAGGTGCAGACTGGTATATATAATCTGTGGACTTATTGATGATGGTACAGACTGTGGCGAGGATATGGCTAAGCTGGAACGACGTAATTCTTTTGCTGGCTTCCTGCAGGCCATAGATGTACTCAGAGAAGTAACTGCTGACTTTTCATCTGTGAAGATGTCAGCTTATCATTCTGAAGAAAAGAGCAGACAGTCTCAGGATTATGCCAAGGAACTGGCTGAGTCCTTAAAAAGAGCCAGTGCCCTTACCGATGTATTGAAGCTTCTTAATAGCGAAAAGTCTTTTGAGGTATTTGCTAATGATTTTCTGTCAGTGACAGCCCGGTATCTTGCCACAAGACATGCACTTATTATAAGGGTTTTGGACCAGGATAATATGGATGTGATCAGTCAGTGGAGTATGCCTGGCAGTACTAATATCTTTGACAGATATGGAATGCATAAGAGACTTCCATTTTTGGAGGGCAATAAACCGGTTATCATTTCTGGATCAGCAATGCCTGAAAGCGTGGGAATTGAAGGCTGGGATGCGGCTGGAGTAAAGGCTTTGGTTGCAATGCCTGTATATGGACGTAATAACAATGATATGTTTATAGTCTATGTTGAGACAGATGAGGCCCGGGCCTGGAGAGTGGATGAGCTTCAATTTCTGGCAGATATTTCCCGAATTATGCAAAATAGTCTGGAGCGGCGCATACAGAAGAATTCTCTGGCAAGCTCCTATGCTTCTTTGGGAGAGATTCTTGAACATGTTGGATGCGCTATCGTTGTTCTGGATCTTGATAACAGAATAATTCACTTTGAGAATCAGATTATGAAAAGCCTGTTCTCGAAGGAAAAGATTAATCCTGAATTGGAAAAGATTCTCTGGGAGAGCCATGACAGTAGTGCTGAAATAGAATTTTATGATTACACAACTGGTCTGTATTACGAGATACATCACAGTATCATTTCCTGGGTAAATGGAAAGCGGGTGAGACTTTATGCTATCTATGATGTAACTGATAAGAAAAATTATCAGAAGAGAATAGAACAGCAGGCTTACACAGATTTCCTTACAGGTTTATTTAACCGAATGTGCTGTGAACGTGATCTGGCAAAGACTATAGATGAAGCTAAGAAGAGCAATAAGGAAGGAGCGCTTCTCTATCTGGATCTGGATGATTTTAAACACATCAATGATGGACTTGGACACCAGTACGGAGATGTTCTTCTTAAGGACATAAGTAATAACCTGAGAGCTATTAAGGATATTGAAGACAACTGTTACAGAATGGGTGGTGATGAATTTGTCATTATCGTACCACCTCATGCTTATGACAGATTTGAGGAGATAATAGAAGCAATTAAGGCTGTATTTGCCAAGCCGTTTTATCTTAAGGATGGTGAATACTACTGTACCATGAGTATGGGAATGGTTATGTTTCCTGAAGAAGGAGATATGGTCAATGAGCTTGTACAAAAGGCTGATGTGGCTATGTATGAGGCCAAGAAGCTGGGTAAGAACCGTGTTGCGAAGTATGTAACAGGATCTACTTCGGATGCTAATAAGCGTCTGGATATGGAAAAGAATATGCGTGATGCTGCATCAGATAACCTTGATGAATTCCTGGTATATTATCAGCCTATAGTTGATATTCAGAAAGAAGGTAATCCATGCGTAGGAGCTGAGGCGCTGGTTAGATGGGATTCCAAGGAGATGGGATTTATTTCGCCATCGGATTTTATTCCACTGGCGGAGTATCTGGGACTTATTAATCCAATAGGAGATCATGTCCTGGTTGAGGCCTGTAAGACGCTGAAGTACTGGAATAGCAATGGACATCCGGAATACAAGGTCAATGTTAATCTTTCAGTAGTCCAGCTTATGCAGAATGATATAGTGGACAGAATAGCACAGGTGGTTAAGGAGACAGGAATCAATCCTCACAATCTGACTTTGGAGGTTACAGAGTCTCTTGCTATAAATGATATGGTCAGAATGAAGAAGATTATGGCAGCTATTCGAAGTATGGGTATCAGAATTGCACTGGATGACTTTGGAACCGGCTATTCGTCGCTTAATCATATCAGGGAGATACCTCTGGATGTAATCAAGGTGGACAGATCCTTTATACAGGAACTGGCTCAGGACGATTATTCAAAATCATTTATCAGAATGGTTTCTGAGCTGGCAGGAGCTATAGATGTCAGCATATGTGTGGAAGGCATAGAGACTGAGCAACAGTACAAAATACTTGAAGACATGAAAGTTCGTATGATACAGGGCTATTTCTTTGACAAACCTATGAGATATCATGAGTTTAATGCAAAATATATGTAGCATTGTGATTATTTACGCATAAGTATATATGTGCTATCATACTAAAATATCAAATGGCATTGTTGCCTTAAGGAGAATGAGATGAGTTCAGAGAGCAAACATTTTATTGAACAGATTATTGATAAGGATTTGGCTGAGGGAGTTTATGACACAGTCCATACTCGTTTCCCGCCAGAGCCAAATGGTTATCTTCATATAGGACACGCAAAGGCTATTCTTGTTAACTATTTAATGGCACAGGAATACGGTGGCAAGTTTAATATGCGTTTCGACGATACTAATCCTACCAAGGAAGATATCGAGTTCGTAGAATCAATCAAGGAAGATGTTGCATGGCTTGGAGCTGACTGGGAAGACCGTCTCTTCTATGCATCTAACTATTTTGGTGATATGTACGAAGCAGCAGTTAAGCTTATTAAGAAGGGTAAAGCTTACGTTTCTGATCTGAGTGCTGATGAGATTAAAGCTTACAGGGGAAGTTTTACAGAACCAGGTAAGGAAGATCCATCTTCTAACAGAAGCATCGAAGAAAATCTTAAGCTTTTCGAAGATATGAAGAACGGTGTATTTGCTGATGGCGAAAAGGTTCTTCGTGCAAAGATTGATATTACAAGCCCTAACATCAATATGAGAGATCCTGTTATCTATCGTGTAGCACATATGACACATCATAATACAGGTGATCAGTGGTGTATCTATCCTATGTATGACTTTGCTCATCCAATTGAAGATGCAATCGAGGGCATTACACATAGTATATGTACACTTGAATTTGAGGACCACAGACCTCTTTATGACTGGGTTGTAAGAGAACTCGAATATCCACACCCACCTAAGCAGATTGAGCAGGCTAAGATGTATCTTAAGAATGTTGTTACAGGTAAGAGATATATTAAACGTCTTGTACTTGAGGGAAAGGTTGATGGATGGGATGATCCAAGACTGGTTTCAATTGCTGCTCTTAGAAGACGTGGATTTACACCAGAATCAATTACAGAATTTGTTAAGATGTGTGGTGTTTCAAAGGCACATTCTATTGCTGACTATGCAGCGTTAGAATACTGTATCCGTGAGGACCTTAAACCACAGGCACCTAGATATATGGCAATACTTGATCCAATCAAGCTTGTTATTGATAACTATCCAGAAGGAGTAGTTGAAGAGCTTAGCGCGGTTAATAATCCTGAAAATGAGGAGCTTGGAACAAGAATGGTTCCATTTAGCCGTGAGTTGTATATTGAAAGAGAAGACTTTATGGAGGAACCTCCTAAGAAGTATTTCAGACTTTTCCCAGGTAATGAAGTTCGTCTAATGAGCGCATACTTTGTAAAATGTGAAAGCTTCGAGAAGGATGCTGATGGCAATGTAACAGTAGTTCACTGCACATATGATCCAGCATCAAGAGGCGGAAACAGTCCTGACGGCCGTAAGGTTAAGGGAACAATTCACTGGGTAGAGGCTACTACAGCAATCGAAGCTGAAGCCAGACTTTATGAAAGCCTTGTAGATGAAGAAAAGGCTGAGGCAGCAGGTTCAGTATATGATGAGGAAGGTAATGTATTCCTTAATCCAAATTCACTTATTATTAAGAAGTGCTACCTTGAGCCAGCATTTGCAGGCAGCAAAGCTTATGACAGATTCCAGTTTGTAAGAAATGGATTCTTCTGTGTTGACAGTAAGGATTCTACAGAAGACAAGCTTGTATTTAATAGAATTGTTTCACTAAAGAGTTCGTTTGTTCTTCCAAAGAAAGAAGATTAAAGGGGTTATTGGATGGATATCTTTGCAGGACTTGAAAAATTAGGCTTGGGTAATATAGATATAGGGGACGTGTATGCTGAGCCGGAGAAAAAACAGGATATTCCTGATCTGGAGCAGGCAAAAAAACAGGAGGTCAGGGAAGAGGATATTCTGTTTGACAAGAAATATACCTGTCCTGTATGCGACAAGGTTTTTATCTCGAAGACTGTAAGAGCAGGTAAGATCAGAATAGTATCTACTGACGAAGATCTTAAACCACGTTATAACTGTATGGAACCAGCCAAATATGAGCCAATAGTATGTACGCACTGTGGCTATGCAGTAACATCCAAGTATTATGCAATGCTGGCGTCTTCGCAGAAAGCTATAATAAAAGAAAAGATTTCTGCAAACTATAAACCTGCAGAATATACTGGTGCTACATATTCTTTTGAAGAGTCACTGGAGAGATATCAGTTAGCTCTTGTATGCTCTATTGTTAAGATATCAGAGTCAAGTGAGAAGGCTTATACCTGTCTGAAAGCTGGATGGCTTGCTAGAAGCTATGCCGAAAGTCTGGAAGAGAACTCAGAAGATGCTCAGAAGATACAGCAGATAAGAAATATGGAGGATGAGTTCCTTAAGAAAGCTTATGAAGGCTATATAACTGCCCTGGAGCAGGAGAGCCTGCCGATAAGTGATATGGATGAATATACAGTCAAATATCTTATAGCCAGTCTTGCAAAGCGCTTTAAGCATTATGATGTAAGCGCCAAGATGATAGCGAGCCTGCTTACCAGCAGAACCTGTCCATCAAGAATCAAGGATAAGGCAAGAGATATGAAAGATGAATTATTAAAAGATATGAAAGATAATAAGCAATAAAAAATTGACCATCTGGTCAATTTTTTATTGTTCATTAATCTGGTAATTTAATCTCTGTATAATGGCGCTTAATCTTAGTAGGCGCTGCCTCAGTTGGCTTTTTCTTAGAAAGACAATCACAGCCTGGACAAATATCAATGTCAATATCGAAGCCCATAAGCTTCATAACAACAATAGTAACTGTCGCAAATCCAATAAGTGCAGCAATTGCTACCAATACATTTCTTAAGATTTTGTTCATATGCTACATCTCCCTTCGGGTTAGTCCCTATTTCTATTATAATCCATAAAAAAGATAAAACAAGAAAAACCTGATAAATACTATATCTTGTGGGATAAAAAAAGTTTGCTACTAGTTTTGAATACAGCATTGTTTGCTTAAAAAAACTGTGATAGGATTGTCTATGCTAGTCAATTAGAGACTATGCAGGATGAGGGATTGAAGGTAATTCTGGGTGAACGACAAGTTTTTTGATTTAAAAAGTGAAAAGCAGGACCGCATGATTAATGCGGCACTGAAGATATTTGCGATAAATGGATACAAGCATGCCAGTACTGATGAAATAGTAAAAGAAGCAGGCATTAGTAAGGGTCTGCTGTTTCACTATTTTACCAATAAGATGGGACTTTATTCTTTCTTACTGGACTATAGTGCAAAGTATATGAGTTTTGAGTTTTCACGTACTATCGGGGAGGAAGTGGATTACTTTGATTTCCTTGAGAAGCTGGAGACTGCCAAGCTTAATGTACTTCGTAATTATCCATATATGAATGAGTTTATTGATGGTTGTATAGCAGAGTACAGAGAAGATCTCGATGAAACTGGAAAGGGCGCTATCAGAGCTTACAAAGAGACACTGGATAGATACAGATCCAGAGTTGATAAGCCAAATCTAAAGGCAGGAATTGATCTTGAACAGCTTGAAAATATGATAGGCTATACTATTAAGGGTCTAACCAGTGTGAATATGGATTCAGAGGATTTTAAACCTGAGAAACTCAATAAGCAGATTGTTGAATATCTGAAGGTATTCAAAACAATGGCACTGAATTAGACAAGAAAAGACCACAGTGAAAACTGTGGTCTTATTTTGTCATATTTATCTTACTGGAGGTGTGCTTGGCTTCTTCTGCTGCTTGTAAACAGGATCAGCTGGGTAGCCACCCTTTAGCTTCTGCATACAGTTCTGAAGGGCCTCACGTGAATTACCCCAGTCAGCATCCTTGTAGCGGTAATCGAATTTCTCGATAAGCCATGATACGTCTCCGTATAATCTCTTCATACTCTCTTCCATAAGTGGGAAGAAGGTCTCGGCAAATTCCTGCTGCTGCTTTTCAGGAAGATGGCAGGAGCCATAATTTAGCAGGTCTCCAAAATGAGGAAGACAGAAGCCTTTATGAGAATTAACCTTTGCCTTGAACTCACTGTCATTGAAATACATTTCAAAGAAAGTAAGCATATATCTGTCGTAGTTTTCTTCGAAAGCATTGCAGATATAGCATTTCTTGCTACGCTTCTCAACCCATGAGCTGAAGGCATTGGCACCTGGAGCGCTTGAACGCTTCAGCATGGCAAGTGGACCATTTTTAGTAACAGTATAAAGCGCCTTGGCCTGCCACATCTCGTCCATCATTTTCTTCATATGAGTCTTCATAATCCAGGCATTGCCAAGTGTATTACCGTAGTCATACATCTTCTTAAAATGAGCTCTGCAGAAGCCTGCGTTGTCTGTTTTCTCACGAACATCAGACTCCATATATGTTGAACCGCTGCCAAGAACAAAGTCCATCAGATCCTGCTCGATGGAACGCTCAATATAGCATAAAGGGCACTCGTCATCAGCATTTACGGCATCGTTAATTGGGATTGTATACAATTTCTCTTTCATAGACATTCTCCTTCAAAAAATACATGTTTATTCTACCACAAATTCTTTACAAATAAAAATGCCTATGCTAACCTTGAACTTAGGGAAAAGAATACTTTTGTATTTTTTTTTGTCCAAATACAAATTGAATTATGTAGGGAGGATCTTATGAAACTTATTTATCAGGTTGATGACAAACCTAAGT
Organism: Lachnospiraceae bacterium UBA1712; assembly: GCA_002317175.1. Lineage (GTDB taxonomy): Bacteria > Bacillota > Clostridia > Lachnospirales > Lachnospiraceae > Colinaster. The sequence continues at coordinate 47,196 of DCJA01000023.1, forward strand.
TTGGTGAACTCGTAGTATTCGCTATTCAGCAGCTTCTCGCAATCATGGCAGCAACTCTTGTTGTTCCTGTAATTGTGGGCAATGGCATGCAGCCAGCAGCAGCTCTGTTTGGCGCAGGTGTTGGTACAATAATTTATGTGCTGTTTACAAAGAAGAAGAGTCCTGTTTTCCTTGGTTCGTCATTTGCATTCCTTGGTTCCATGGCAGCTGCTTTTGCAGGCGCTGGCACAGTAGCAGTAGGCTATCTTGGCCTTATTCTTGGTGCGATTTTTGCTGGTCTTGTATATGTAGTTATTGCATTAGTTGTTAAGTTTGCAGGAGTAGACTGGATTGACAAGCTTATGCCAACAGTTGTTATTGGACCTACAGTAGCAATCATCGGTCTTTCACTTGCTGGTAATGCAATGGGAGATATTGTAACAGGTGGTGTTAAGGTTGACGGAGCAGCAGTAGCTAATCCAAAGATCGCCCTTTTATGTGGACTTGTAACAATTTCTGTTACAATGGTAAGCTCAGTATATGGTAAGAAGGCAGGAAAGCTTATTCCATTCATCTTTGGTATCCTTGCTGGATACGCAGTTGCAGCAGTATTCACAATTGTTGGTACTGTAACAGGAGCAGATGCACTTAAGGTGTTGGATGTATCTCCATTCCAGAATCTTGTAGCAGATGGCGTTGGTGTATCAACATTCTTTACATTGCCAACATTCACATTTGTAACAGCTATGGGAGCCTTTGCTGATGGATTCTCTGGCAGTTATGTACTTACTGTTTTTGTTGCATATGTTCCAGTAGCTTTTGTAGTATTTGCTGAGCATATTGCAGACCATAAGAATATTTCATCTATTATTGAGAAGGACCTTCTCAAGGATCCAGGTCTTCACAGAACACTTCTTGGAGATGGTGTTGGATCTATGGTGGGAGCTATCTTTGGTGGATGTCCTAACACAACATACGGTGAGTCGATTGGATGTGTTGCCATTACAAAGAATGCCAGCGTATATACAATTATCGCAGCAGCAGTTGGAGCTATCATTATTTCCTTCCTTGCTCCTTTTGTAGCATTTGTTAATTCTATACCAGCATGCGTAATGGGTGGTGTATGTATGGCTCTTTACGGATTTATCGCTGTATCAGGTCTTAAAATGATTCAGGATGTAGACCTTAATCAGAATAAGAATCTCTTTGTTGTATCAGTTATTCTTATTGCTGGTATTGGTGGACTTACAGTTAACTTTGGCGCTGTAACAATCACAGAGGTTGCCTGTGCACTTATTCTTGGTATCCTTACAAATCTTCTTCTTAAGAATGGTTCGGATCAGTAAAATAATTGATATATTAGGGGGTGAGCTAGGCTCATCCCCTTTTTTATGCCCTTTCATTATGTTATAATGTGCAGATAGGGAATGAAGTATGAAGGAATTATTTAAAATTCCAGATCTTATAGTTGATATCTACAACTATGAGAAGAAGATGGATATCGATTACGATGTACTTGGCATGGTATCCACCTTTTTTGGAATAATTATTTACATCGTTAATTTTAAGAATATAGACGATCTCAAAGTGGTTATACCAACATACATGGTTGGTACAGCCCTTGTTGTGTTGCCTATGATTTGCAGAAGAGTTAACGATAAAAAAGCATTTCTTATTCATTTCGTTATTTTCCTTGGAATTGCATTAACTTTATATGGCCTGTTGGGAGTCAATGAGGGCACCAGCTATCTGTGGTCTTATCTGGCGATATTCGTAATTCTCATTCAGTTTGGTATGCCTGTAGGACTTCCCTGGTGCACTTTCTTTCTGGTATATAGCATTGTTATTTTCTGGACCCCAATAAGAAATATTCTTCCATTCAGATATGGTGATGATTTTGCAGCATCCTTCCCATGGATGTATATGATGGATTTTGTAGCATCCTTTATAGGCAATCTCTATTACAAGAAGAGCTGTATGGAACATGAGAAACAGGGTGAACTATTGCAGCAGGATCTTGAGGATGCGCTGGTGGATATAGACCAGGCTATGTTTGATTCGGTAGCTATTATTTCTACGCTGATTGATGAAAAGGATAGCTATACCAAAGAGCATTCTGTGCGTGTAGCCAAGTACGCCAGACTGATTGCTGAAAGATGCGGATATGAGGGCAAAACAAAAGCCTTAAGAGCTATTTATAATGCTGCATATCTTCATGATATAGGTAAGATTGCGGTTCCGGATAAAATACTTAATAACAGACAGGCTCTTAATGATGAAGAGTACGAGATCATGAAGAAGCATACCGTCTGGGGAGCTGAGATTCTTAAGGATCTCACCTTTTTTCCAAAGCTCAGTTATGGAGCTATGTATCATCATGAGCAGTATGACGGTAAGGGATATCCTGTAGGAGTTAAGGGAACAGACATTCCTATTGAAGCAAGAATCATTACTGTTGCAGATGCACTTGATGCCATGAATTCAAGCCGCGTATATAGAAAAGCCTGCAGCAGGGAGTATATCCTTGGTGTGTTTGAAAATGATCACGGGAAACAGTTTGACGAACATATAGCTGAGGCGGTATGTCAGCTTATCAAAGAAGGAAAGATAAAAATCGTTGCAGATGAAGACAGGGATTGAAGCAAGGATTCCTAAAGTGTGGGAATGCATAACTGAAAAACCGAATAATGTAATGATGTCACTGTGGATAAAGCGGATAATGTGCTTTGTTACAATATGGGCTATATTTTATGCATATCGTTTCAAATCATATAATTCCATGCTGCTGTTCGCATTTTCTCTTTTTGTATGGTTTGCAGATGCTTTAATAACCAATAAAGGGATATTTATATATCTGGATGTTATATGCGTAACCCTTGTTAGTGGTGCGGTTGACTCCGTGTTCATGTCAGGTGAACTGGGCTTTTCATCCTGTTTTATATGTATTACCGTAGCGGTTATAGCCATATTCATACTGGGACTATTCTGGGGTAATCTGATAGCTCTGCTTAATTTTGCTTTCATTACCATACTGTTCAGCATAGATTCGCTGGACTGGATACATCAGGCTTACTCGCAGAAGTTCTGTGAGAGATTTCCGTTTATGATGATATCCTTCCTGGCAGTTGCGAATTTTATCGTATACGGTATGAATAAATATATGATAGCTCAACGCAATTACAGAACTAATCTTAATGATCTGATTGTACAGGGAAAGAGAGACAGAAGTGAGATATCGTTGAAGGTACTCATTACTTTGCACAGGGCTATGACAACAAAGTCACCGTCAATGGAAAAACATGCAGAAGACACTGGTGTCTGGACTAACAGAATTGCAATTGAGATGGGTCTGCATAATGGTGCCAAACAGCGATATTATTATGCGGGACTGCTTCATGATATTGGTAAGAGTGGTTTGCCTGATGAATTCTGGGATAAGGAAGAGCTTACCGATGAAGAGTATGAAGTATATAAGAAGCATGTTGATATTGGATACGATATCCTTAAGAAACTTCGATTGGACGAGATAAGTGATGCGGCTCTTTACCATCATGAGAAATGGAAAGGCAATGGCTACAAGGGCCTCAGGGGCAATGAGATACCCGAAATAGCTCGTATAGTGGGTGTGGCTAACTATATTTCAAGACTCAGTCTTAGGGGCCTGAATTACGAAGATATAAAGACTGAGCTTATTGCTGAAGGTGGTAAGGCTTACGATATAAGAGTTGTCGAGGTGGCCTGCAAGGTCATTGATGACAGGATAAAAGAAGAAAAAGAAAAAGAAATATTTGGATAATCAAAAGAAGAAAAAGAGTATTTGAACATATGATTGTTTGAATAAACAAAAAAGGCAGGTGTAAACCTGCCTTTTATTATTTGCAATTAAGCTGCCTTTTCGTCGTCCTTAATCTTTCTTACCATGAATAAAGAAATGAGTAATGATACGATGTAAAGTGCAAGTGTAACATAAAGAACTGTCTGATATCCAAGAGGATTAACAGTAATCATTTCACCATGGTATTCAACCTGTGCAAGTGATTCTGGATGAGCCTTTTCAATTGCCTTAACAATTGCCGCAGCCATCTGATTACCAGTAAGACCTGCAATACCCCAAGCTGAAAGTGTAAGACCATGGATGGCTGAGATATTGCTCATACCATAGTGGTCTGATAAAAGGTTAGGTACGTTTGAGAAACCACCGCCGTATCCTGCATTTACCATAAAGATAAGAGCAAGAACGAGAATGATAAGAACAACATTACCAGATGCATTTGCATTTACAATACCCTTAGTAATAACAGCGAGACCTGTAAGTGCAATTGAGATAATGAAGATAATCTTGTAAACAGTATTTCTATCCTTCATTCCATCAGCCATAGCAGAGAAGCCAAGACGTCCACCTGCGTTGAAAATAGCTGAAACGGTTGAAATGATACCTACTGTAGCACCAAGTCCGATACACTTAACAATTGCCTTCTCCTGAGAAATGAGAGCAAGACCACATGTAATGTTAAGATAGAACATAAGCCAGATACCAATGTAGTTTGTAATTGGCTTAGACTTAATAACTTCGAATGTACCAGGTCCTTTATCTGCGCCTGTTGGCTCATGCCATCCAGCTGGTTTCTTGAGGAATAAATGTCCAACAAACATCATTACAAAGTAAACAGCAGCAAGGATAAAGAACATCTTGTAAACACCTACAGAAGCAAGAAGCTTTTCCATAATTGGTGATGCAATAGCCTTAGCAGCACCAAAACCTGCAACAGCAAGGCCTGTAGCAAGACCCTTACGATCCTGGAACCAAAGCATTAATGTCTTAACTGGTGATAAGTATCCTGTTCCAAGTCCTACACCCATGATGAAACCATAGCAGATATAAATACCTATCAGTGATAAAAGACTTCCCTGATGATTTCCACCATACCAGATGAAGAAACCTGTTCCAGCCATACCACCTGCAAAACAGAATGATGCAATAAGTGATGCCTTATGGATATCCTTTTCTACAAAACTACCAAGGAAAGCAGCTGACATTCCGAGGAAGAAAATTGCGAAACTGAATGCCCATTCAGTTGCACTTTTGCTGAAACCGATATGATCACCGATTTCCTGACTGAAAAGTGACCAGCAGTATACAGTACCGATACTGCAGTGAAGAAGAAGTGCAGGAATAGCGCCGCGAATCCATTTGTTCTCGCGCCATCCGCCAGTTTTGTTTTCACTCATTTTTTAATTTCTCCTTATTTGTGTAACATATAAAAATTTTTTGACCAAAATAAAATATACCTTATTATTAATAATTATGCAATTGATTTCAGGGAGCTATGACGCATTTTGATGTTTTTTTATTGTATAATGTAAATGAACATTAGACAGTGTGAAGCAGATCTGCATATGGCGTATATTGTGTATTACATAGCTGTCAAAATGGGATATAAATTGGACACATAGAGGTATATATTAACCCCATGGGATTGAAATTGATATTAGGTGCCAGTGGCACTGGGAAAAGTGAATATGTATATAAGCTAATTACAAAAGAAGCGGGAGAACACAGGGACAAGCGTTATTTCGTGATAGTTCCAGACCAGTTTACCATGCAGACGCAGCTGGACATGGTGGAACATAGTCCTGGTAAAGGTATTATGAATATTGATGTTCTCAGCTTTTCGAGACTTGCTCACAGGATTTTTGAAGAGACTAATGCCGTGAACAGGATGGTGTTAGATGATACAGGTAAGAGTCTTATTCTGCGTAAGCTAGTATCTGATATTGCAGGAGAGTTACCATATCTTTCAGGTAATCTGAAGAGAACTGGTTTTATTCACGAGGTTAAGTCTTCCATTTCAGAATTTATGCAATATGGTATAGGAAGAGAACAGCTGGAGGAGTTAATACGTTTTTGTGAGGGTAAAGGTGCTCTGAAGGCTAAGCTTATGGACCTTTCTGTTCTTTATTGCAGGTTTCTGGATTATATAGGTGATTCTTATATTACAACAGAAGAGTCCATGGATCTTCTTGCAGCCCAGCTTGGCAAATCTTCCATAATAAAGGACAGCGTTGTTGTATTTGATGGTTTTACGGGTTTTACTCCTGTTCAGATGAGAGTGCTGTCAGTTCTGGTTAAACTATGTGACAGTGTATATATAACACTCACACTTGAGAAGGATAAGATAGGCTGCGAGGAAAAGATTCAGGAGCTTTATGCTTTTACGGCCAAGAGTTATGCGACAATTATGCGTATGGCTGAGAGTATACATGCTGAGGTTGAAATTAAGAGCGATTTTGATATTAACTATCGATTTGCTGGTAAGAAAGATTTGTTGTATCTGGAGAAGAAAATCTTTAGAAATCTATCTAAAGATGATGTTTTTCCTGATAAGCCAGAGCATCTTCAGCTCTATGAGGCAAGGTCTATTCAACAAGAGGCTCGCCATGTGGCACAAAGCATAAGAGAACTGGTTGTAGCAGGTGAACAGTACCGGAATATAGCAGTCGTGACTGGTAATCTGGGGGATTATGAGAACCATATAGTCAGAGAGTTTGCAAAGTATGATATTCCTGTATATATGGATAAAACCAGAGCAATTGTGCTGAACCCAATAGTGGAATTTACCAAAAGTATTCTTCAGATGATAAGGAAGAACTTTGACGGAGACAGTGTGTGCAGATTCCTCAGGACAGGAATTGGTAACTTTGATCTGGACGAAGTAGATAGTATTGAGAATTACATCCTTAGAACTGGATTAAGGGGTAAGAAAAAGTATATAGATTTTGATAGTAGAAAGGAAGCACTGCTGGCAGACAGAAGCCGAAATCTTTCAGAGGACAGAATAAGAGAACTTGAGGTCAGCAGTGGAGTTATAAAGAAAATTCTTGATATAGTTGATCCCCTGCTTTGCAGGAATATCTCATCGTCGGGAGAACATAAGGCAGCAGATTATGTTGAGGGACTGTATCAGTGCCTTATCAAGGTTGATGCCTATAGCGGCCTTAAAAGGTTAGAGGAGCGATTCAGGTTAGAGGGCAATTATACCGCAGAAAAGGAATATAGTCAGATATACAGGCTGACTATGGAGCTATTAGAGCAGATTCATGGTCTGTTGGGAGAAGAGAAAATTGGCCTGGAGGAATTCAGCGATATACTTGAGGCGGGCTTTGAAGAGATAACAGTTGGAACTATTCCGCAGAGTGTAGATAAAGTTATTGTTGGAGATATTGAACGAAGCAGACTAAAGCCTGTAAAATATTTGTTCTTTATGGGATTAAATGATAACAATATTCCTAAAAAGGGCGGTAAGGCAAGCATTCTGTCAGATCTTGAAAGAGAATTTCTGGCATCCAATGAATCTCATCTGGAATTATCACCTACTCCCCACCAGAAGATGTATATACAGAGATTCTATCTGTACAGCAATCTGGTGAAGCCTTCTGAGAAGCTGTTTTTATCTTATAGTGGTATGAATAATGAGGGTAAAAGCCTTAGGGCAGCATATATTGTGGCAATGATCAGAAGGATGTATCCCGCTTTGGAATGTGAGAAGGAAGAAGCAAATATGGGCCTGATGTCGATTTCCAATTCTGAGGAGCTGAAGGACTATATTTGTACCCTTATAAGAAAAAACGGAGAGTGTGAACTTAGTGAAGAGGAGCATGAGGAACTCATGAAGGCTATGAGGGTACTCCTGTCCATGGATGAGGGATATAAGGAATTACTGGAGCTGTTTGTTGAGAACAGTTTCTTTAGATACGAAGGAAGCAATCTGGACAATACCATTGCTGGTATTCTTTATGGAGAGACTCTTCTGGCAAGTATCAGTAGAATGGAGCAGTTTGCGAGGTGTGCTTATTCGTATTTTTTGAGGTATGGTCTTTCGCTAAGAGAAAGAGAGTCCTATTCGGTGGATAATAGAGATATGGGAACCATATTCCATGAGACACTGAAGCGCTTTGGTGAGGAACTGGAACGAAATGGAAAGTCCTGGTTTGATATAGAGGATGCAGAAGTAGCTGAAATTTTAGATAGAGAACTTAGGAATATATGCGAAGATACAGCACTTTTTGATAGCAAAGCAAATGAATACATATATAAGAGAATGAGCAGAGTGATGCGCAAAGCTGTAGCAGTTCTGGGATATCAGCTTAAGCAGGGAAGATATCAGGTAGCAGATCTTGAGCTGGCGTTCAGCAGACATCAGGTGTTGGATGAGGTTAATGTTGCGCTTTCTGTTCAGGAAAAAATGGAAGTCAATGGACGAATAGACAGAATTGATACCATGACTGTCGAAGACAAGGTATATGTAAAGGTTATTGACTATAAAACAGGTGAGAAGGATTTTAGCCTGATTAATTTCTATCAGGGCAACCAGCTTCAGCTTGTAGTATATCTTGCAGAGGCAATGAAAGAAGTGAAACGTAAAAACAAGGATAAGGAAGTGATTCCTGGTGCATTATTGTACTATCATCTTGCAGACAAGACAGTGAAACTGGAACATATGGAAGATGAGGAAAGTATTAATGCCAAAATAAGAGACAGCCTTAAGACCAAGGGACTTATCAATGACGATTCGGTAAATGTTGAAGGTATCAGTGGCATAACAAGTGGTAAATCTGATGTGGTGCCGGTTTCATTTAATAAGGATGGAAGTTATAGTAAGAACTCGTCTGTCATGAATGAGCAGGATCTTAAGCTTCTGCAGGACTTTGCGCAGTATAAACTTAGAAATATTGGTGATGAGATTATTCTCGGAAAGAAAAATTGTAATCCTCTTAAAGAAAGCGATGATATCTCTTCATGCACATACTGTTCATACAGAGGGGTATGCTCCTTTGAGGAAAGGCTCGAGGGATACAGCATGACCAGCCTCAAAAAAGAGGATGATGAAGTAATACTCAGCAAAATGAAGCTGGATATGGAGACAGAGTAAATGGCAGAGATTGTATTTTCCCCAAAACAGAGAGAAGTCATTGATACAAGAGATAAGAATATTCTGGTATCAGCGGCTGCCGGAAGTGGTAAAACCGCAGTACTTGTGCAGAGAATCATTGAAAGAATCCTGGATGAATGTGAAGAAGTAAATATTGATGAGATACTGGTTTTAACTTATACAGAAGCTGCAGCAGGTGAAATGCGCGAGCGTATTGAGAAGGCTATTAATGCAAAGATGCAGGAGGAACCTGACAATGAAAGGATAGCAAAGCAGGCTATTCTTATTCATAATGCTCAGATATCAACAATACATGGATTCTGCCTTAATCTGATTAGAAATAATTTTACAGAAATAGATCTTGATCCATCTTTCAGGGTTGCTGAGACTGGTGAGATAAAGATGGTTGAAGGGCAGATTGTGGATGAGATGGTGGAGGATCTGTTTACTGAAGCAAGTATAGCTGATTTTGAGCTTTTGGCAGACAGATTTGCAAACAGAAATAGTCTGGACAGATTAAAGGAAACTATTCTGGATGCTTATGCAATCTGCAGAAATAATCCTTTTGTAAAGGATTATATTGAAGAGAGAAGGCGTGATTATGCCTGTGACGATACAGATAATCTGTTTCAGAGCCAGTGGGGGAAGCTGTTACTTGAATATAGTAAGGAATCGCTTAGGCAGGCAGAGGAATTAACTAATTATAATATTAGTTATGCCCAGTCGGGACCTTATATGTATGTGTCTGCACTTGAGAGCGATTTGATGCTGATAGAAAGACTGAAAAGCTGCGAGCGATATGAGGATTATTATGATATTCTGAATAATCTTGCTTTTGAAAGATTGTCAACGAAGAAGGATCCTTCAGTTTTGGAGGAAACAAAGAAATATTCTCAGGATATACGAAAAGAAGCCAAGGAAATACTGTCTTCTCTTGCCAAAGATTTCTATTACCTTCCTAAACAATCACTTTTGAAGATGCTGGACGAAAACAGAAAGATAGTGGATGTACTATGCGATGTTCTTTTGGAGTATGATGAAAGACTTCAGCTTGAGAAGCGTAGAAGAAAGATTATAGATTTCTCTGATATGGAACATTTTGCTTTAGACATGCTGTTGAGAAAGTCGGATGGCAGTTATATTCCTACTCAGATAGCCAAAGATTACAGAAAAGCTTTTAAGGAAATAATGGTAGATGAGTATCAGGATTCAAACCATGTTCAGGAGAATATCTTAAAGGCTTTATCATCTGAAGAGGATGGTATCTACAACAGATTCATGGTTGGTGATGTAAAGCAAAGCATATACAGCTTTAGAAATGCCTGTCCTGAGTTGTTTATGGATAAATATGCTTCTTATTGTGATTGTGATGGACCAAATGTAAGGATTGATCTGTCTACCAATTACAGAAGCCGAATAGAGGTGCTTGACAGCGTTAATCATATCTTTGAGCGTATTATGGCCAAGGATTTGGGAGGAGTAGACTATGATTGTGATGCAAGACTAAACCTTGGAGCTCAATATGATAATACAGGCGAAGATTATAGCACAGAACTTCTGTTACTTAATTACGACGATGAAATAGATGAAAAAAAGCAGGAACAGGAAGCCAGAATGGTGGCAACAAGAATTAATAAGCTTGTTAATTCCAAAGAAGCATTTATTCTATCTGAAGGAAGAAAGTGCGAGTACAGGGATATTGTGGTGCTTCTTAGAAGTAATAAGGGCTGGGATGATATATACAAATCTGTCTTTGAACAATATGGCATTCCTGCATTTGTGGCTTCAAAGACAGGATATTTCTCAGCAACAGAAATAAAGAGACTTCTTAATCTCTTGCAGGTTCTTGATAATCCAAGAAATGAGATTGCCCTTTTTGGAGTAATGACAACATTTGGGGATTTTTCTGATGACGATCTGGCACTAATCAGAGCATATTCTAAAAAAGAGTTATATGATACTCTTCGCAATATTTCCTGCAAGGAGACTGACTACATAGAAAAAATACCTGTGGTTTTACAGGATAAATGCATTAAGTTCTGCAATTTCATAGATAAATATAGGGATAAAACTGTATATACACCTATTAATGAGCTTCTTGAAGAAGTTATAAAAGAAACTTCTTACATTTACTACGTTGCTTCTATGCCTTTTGGAGAGCAGCGAGTGGCAAATGTATATATGCTGATTGAAAAAGCAAAGCAGTATGAGAGTGGTTCCTTTAAGGGATTATTTCACTTTATACGATACATCAATGAGATACAGAGCTACGAAATAGATTACGGTGAGGCATCAACACTGGATGAACAGGCCAATGTCGTTCGAATTATGAGTATTCACAAGTCAAAAGGATTAGAATTTCCTGTATGCTTTGTGTGCGGTATGAGCAAAGGATTCAATACTGGAGATAGTAAATCAGAGCTTATATTTGACAGAAATCATGGAATTGCTCTGGATTATGTGGATATCAATAAGAATGTTAAGTATTCTGACCTTAGGCATAAACTTCTTGCAAGAAATGTACAGAAGAATATGGTAGCTGAAGAAATGAGGATACTTTATGTTGCAATGACGAGAGCCAGAGAAAAGCTCTATTTGACAGCTTGTGTTAATAATCTTGACAGCAGGCTGGATAAGGCTGAAAGAAATAGAGCAATGTCGGATGATGAACTGCTTCTTTCATATTATGCCAGAGCAAAATCATCAAGCTTACTGGATTTTGTAATAAACAGCATAGATATTAGCAAAGATAAATACATAAAAACTACCATATTAAGCACAGAAGATTTGGACAGTTGTGAGCTTTCAAATAGTGTAAACAGGCTGCATAGAAAGGATAACATGCGATATGAAATAAGCGAAATCCTTGACGATACAGCTCTGAAAACTGAAAGCGAACAAAAACTCAAAAATAAAATCACGTTTAAATATCTGCACGATAATTTGTCGAATTTATATACTAAAACATCTGTTTCGGAACTTAAAATTGCAGCTATTCAGAAAGCTTTTTTGAATAATGAATTCGAGGAAGCCAGTGATGAACGGTTTAGTGAACATGATGAAACAGCATACATTCCAAGTTTTGCCGGTGTTGAGGAAAAGGTAAAAGGAACCACAAGAGGAACTGCTTACCATAGAGTAATGGAACTGATTTTTACTGATAATATCGCATTTCTTCAGACGATTGACTCTGGTGGTTTGGAAATAAACCAGGAAAATGTCACAACTGTCATGGAGGCTATGTGGAATTCTGGGAAGATAAACAGGGAAGATGTTGAACTTGTAAATGTCAACAAGATTATTTGTTTCTTAGAATCCAAACTGGGTTCTCGAATGATCAAAGCAGCTTTAAGGGGAGATCTTCATACAGAGGAACCTTTTGTATTGGGGATATCTGCTGACAGATTAAATAACAGCTATCCTTCAAATGAAACAGTGCTGATTCAGGGAATAATAGACGCCTTCTTTATAGAGGAGGGTAAGGTAGTTCTTATGGACTATAAGACTGATAAGGTAAATAATGAAGATGAGCTGGTTAAGAAATACAGACTTCAGCTTGATTACTATAAGGAAGCTATAGAGAGAATAACTGGGTATAAGGTAGCAGAGCAGCTGATATATTCATTTACCTTTGGGAAAACAATTGAATTGTAATAATACACATATACTAATTTACAGAAGACATAACAATCAGCAGGATACCTGAGGACATTTGAAGTCTGATGTTTTCTTCCTTCCAATAGTTGCTTAATCCAAGAGGAAAACTATTGTTTAGTGTAACGTTATCTACATCATATGCTGATCCCTGGATAGACAGATTTTCACATTTATCAGAAAGAGCGAAAAGAGAAAATGAATATCCTTCTTTCGCAGGAATTGTGATTTCAGGACCAGTAAAACTAATAAGTTGCTCATGGTCGGAGTATATTTCACAAACTGTATTATGGGAAGCTGCATAGGCCATGCTCTGTATATTGGCAATAGTGTGATCCAGACGTCCACCTAATGCACATATTATTATTAGATGTTCGAATCCACGTTTTATCGCTTCTTTTATGGCTAGCATAGTATCACTGTCATCTTTTTGAACAGGATAAACCAGAACATTTTCCATAGAAGAATCCAGACTGTCTGCATATGAATCAAAGTCGCCAAGAATCAGATCAGGTGTAATATTTAGTTGTTTTGCGTAGGAAAGCCCCTTATCGCAGGCTATAACATAATCATATTTAATTGTTGTGGGAAGGGAGCAGAAATCTCCACCGGATACTATTAGACAACTTTTCATAATTCCACCTGTAATATAGTATGTTTTGTTGCAGAGTATAGGAGGAGAGTTAGTAAAAGTCAAGAGAATTTGATATACTGATTTTATGAATAACGACAGATGGTACAGCCCATTGGCTGAAAGGGTAACAAAAACTTCAGATTTGCCGCAGAATCCTATATTGAGGGTGATAAGTATTATTAGTCCTTGTCTGGTATTTTTTATACTTAATCAGCTGCTTACATTTATCTTTGCATATATTATTGGTTTTGGGACACATAGTGTTTCGCTATCTGCAAAGTTTGCGGATAACTCATTGCTGCTTTCAACAATAATTAGGGTAGTATCAGTAACTCTTGCTGGAATACCTTTGATTTATCCATTTATTCTTGAAAATCCAGTTTTTATTCCAAAAAGGAAGAAAAGACTCATAGATGGAATTGTAGTAGGTGTATCGGCTGTTGCGGTTGCATTGTTACTTAATTCTCTGGCAATTCTCTCTGGATTTACCCAGAGTTCACAGTCTTTTGAACAGACATCATATAATCAGTTTTCTCTTCCAATACCTCTTGGAATTCTGCTATATGGAATAGTGACTCCGATTATGGAGGAACTGGTATACCGTGGATTGGTGTATAACCGATTACATCGGTTTTACGGTTTTGTTGCTGCGATTTTGGGATCATCCATTTTATTTGGTTTGAGCCATGGAAATATAGTTCAGTTATGCTATGGCTTTGTTATGGGATTAATTATTTGCTTCATATATGAGCGTTTTGGAGCTTTTATATATCCATTACTTTTTCACTGCTTTGCTAATGTGGCTGTATATGTAGGTATGAGTATAACACCGCTTCGCACTCTAGCGATGTCTTTGGCTGGCATAGCACTTGAAATTGCGCTATTTGCCGCATGTGGAGTATATCTGCTGACGGCTAATAATATTGACACTTAGGCCACTGAGTGGTAGTATGAGAAATAATTTTTTTCTTCTGCGAATAAAGAAAAATTAAATCTAAAATTAAGAAAGGCAATCATCATGAGTACAATAATACCGGATGGATATGAGCCACAGTTGAATCTGTATGATACACAGGTTGGTATAAAGACTGTTAAGGACTTTTTCCAGAATTTACTTGCAGAAAAATTGGATTTGTTAAGAGTTTCAGCTCCTCTTTTCGTGGAGCCTTCTTCAGGACTTAATGACAATCTCAATGGTGTAGAGAGACCAGTAAGCTTTGATATTAAGGAAAATGGTAAGGATGCAGAGGTTGTACACAGTCTTGCTAAATGGAAGAGATATGCTTTAAAGAAGTATGGATTCCAGGTAAATAAGGGCTTATACACAGATATGTCTGCCATTAGAAGAGATGAGGAAACAGACAATATTCACTCAATTTATGTTGATCAGTGGGATTGGGAGAAGATAATAAGTAAGGAAGACAGAACAGTAGATACTCTTAAGAGCGTAGTAAGATCTGTATATGATGTTCTTCGAAAGACAGAAAAATACATGGCTATTCGCTATGATTACATTGAAGAGATTCTTCCTAATGATATATTCTTTATAACCACACAGGAATTGCTTGATATGTATCCAGATAAGACTGCAAAAGAGCGTGAATACCTTATTGCAAAGGAAAAAGGCGCTGTATGTCTTATGCAGATTGGAGATTTACTCACTAATGGAGAAAAGCATGATGGAAGAGCACCAGATTACGATGACTGGGCACTTAATGCTGATATTATAGTATATTATCCTGTTCTTGATATCTCCCTTGAACTTTCAAGTATGGGTATCAGAGTTGATGAGGACTCTATGGTAAGTCAGTTGAAGAAAGCTGGCTGTGAGGAAAGAGCTCAGATGCCATTCCAGAAGGCTATTATTAATAAAGAACTCCCATATACAATAGGTGGTGGTATTGGACAGAGCCGTATATGTATGTTTTTCTTACGTAAAGCACATATTGGTGAGGTACAGTGCTCTATATGGCCTGATGATGTTGTTGAAATGGCGAAAGCAGCCAATATTTCACTTTTATAATATATTTAATAATACTAGTAAATATGTTAAACACCCGTCTTTATGGCGGGTGCTTTTTTGTTATTATTTTTAATTATGCTTAAAAATAACAAGAACTAGGGCATAAATATAGAATTTCTTCTACATTTTGTATAGTTACATTACATTTATATGTGGGTATAATGCAGAAAAGTCAGAAAAACGTAATGAAGACGACGTTTTTTGAAGGTTATATGTCTTCAAGGAGGAAAAAATGGAATACAGAATCACACTAAGGCCAGCAGAGGTAAAAGAGTTCGTTGCAGCAGCTACACGCAGTGAATGTTACATTGATGTTTCGACAAATAAGCACTGTGTGGTTGATGCAAAATCTATTTTAGGAGTATTGGGACTGGATTTAACAAAAATGGTTACAGTAACTGTTCATGGTTACGATAGAGAGTTTGAAAAATATTTAAAGAGATTTTCAATGGCTTGCTAGAAAGAATTACTCGAACTGAAAACTTTTGCTCAAAAGGACATGCACCCCTTGGGTGCGTGTCTTTTTTGTTGCATTAAAAAATGAAAAAGAAATTAGCTTTTCTGAAAACAAATTATTAGAAGAAGATTTCTATAATGACTTTATCAAAACTATTAAATAAATAATTTCTATAAAAACCGCACGACGAATACGTCAAAATGCTTGATGACCAAAATAGTCAACGCGAAATTAATCCATTTTCATAATATTTTGATAAAAACGTTCACTTTATAGTTGATTTTTTTTGACCAGATTATAGAATAGAAGTAGAGAAGATGAAAATTGAATTGTTAAATATCAAAATATGCAGAAAATATCAGCATTTGATGAATGTTTTGTGAGAAGATTTTTGGACCAGAACATCATAAAATAGCATGCGATATTAAAACGCTTTTGACTGTATGAAATTTGAAACTGGGTTTTCACAAGTGTATTTTGAGTATATTAAGTAGCATTTATTATCGAAAATGTTATAAAAAGAAAAAATAAGGGGTTTTGAGAAAATTTTAAGGAGAAAAATACAAAATGTATATTGCATTGGCTGACAGCAACGTCGGAGATCGTAAACAGATGGAAAGACTGCTGGAAAGAGAATCAGATAAGAGAAAAATGACAACGGGTGTTATCTATACTGAGACATTTGGAAGTAGTCAGGCTCTGTTAAGTAGTCCTACAGTATATGATGCATACTTCCTGGATGTAACTGATAAGGATAACAATTCCTATGATATTGCAACTGCAATTCGTGCTAAGGGTATCCTTTCACCTATTGTATACTGCATTTCTTCTATTGATTACCACAACTGTGGTGAGATGCTTCCTAATTCTGTTTTTATCAATAAACCTATTAAAGTTGCAGAACTAAGTCTTGTATTGGATCAGATACTAAAGCAGAAAAAAGATAATTTAATTCCT
This sequence comes from Lachnospiraceae bacterium UBA1712, assembly GCA_002317175.1. Taxonomy (GTDB): domain Bacteria; phylum Bacillota; class Clostridia; order Lachnospirales; family Lachnospiraceae; genus Colinaster. The sequence goes on from DCJA01000023.1 coordinate 63,830, forward strand.
ACAATTGAGTTCAGGGATCAGAAGGAATCGTTTTATCTTGAAGAGCGGGATATTGTGTATATGAAAGGTGAAGATTACAGTGTGACAATAGTGTTAGCTGATGGTAGGGTTAGGACTTCAAACGGATTTATAGAGAATGTCTGGAAGGAATTAACCAATTTTGATTCATTTTTGCCCATTAATAATAAAACGATTATTAATGCCAGACATGTGGAAAGAGTTGCAGGTATGTCTATAATCATGAAAGATGGATCCAGATTGAAGATGAATATTCTTCACAGGCAGGAGATTATTAACAAGATTAAAAAACTCCTTCAAAACTGAAGGAGTTTTTTGTGTCTATATTTATTTAATCAGTCCCTGCTTGAGCAGTGGCTTTCTTACAGCAAGTCCAAGTGCAGTTCCTATTGCTATCTTTCCAAGATCAAATGGAATAAATGGAAATACACATACTGAAAGTGCATATGCAAATTCGCATTCCATCTGTTTCATGAACCATAGTGTACCAAATAGATAACATATTGCAGTTGATACAATCATTGCAACTATTGTAAGTGGAATTCGGAGTTTTCCTTTAATGAGATCAAATGCCAATCCTGATAAAACTGTGATAAATATGAATCCCAGAAGATAACCACCAGTTGGTCCTACTACTTTGGCGGGGCCACCTGTATATCCTGAAAAAATAGGCAGTCCTGCAATTCCTAGCAGTATATAGACTATATAGCTTATGCTACTTCCTTTACAACCCAACAGATATATCGAAAAGTAAAGAATCAGGTTTGTCAGCGAAATTGGTATTGGGCCAATTGGAACGGACATGGGCGCAAAAATGCAAATCAGCGCTGTTACCAGTGCGCAGCTGGTAAGTGCATATATTTTGTTTTTATTGTTTGTCATATGAGTATCCTTTCTTTTATTTAACTATATGCAAGCTTTTTGAACTGTTTATGAGTAAAGCATTTGTCAACATAAATGTCAACCGCGCATGGAGACAAGGTTTACAATTGCTTAAAAATATGTGTGTATTAGAGAGGATATTTTAATCTATAATACTCATCAGATTATAAAAAAGGAAAAAACGGATATGATTAATGTATTAGAACTAGCGGAAGAAATAATAAATGGCAGACGACTGTCAAGAGAAGATGATTTGACATTTTTTCAGGAATGTGATGCAGAAGAACTATATAAGGCTGCTGATCGTATCAGGGAACATTTTGTTGGAAGCAAGGTTGATTTGTGTTCCATAATTAACGGTAGAAGTGGAAGATGCCCTGAGGATTGTAAGTACTGTGCCCAGTCCGCACATCACAATACTGAATGTGAAATATATGATTTTCTTCCCAAAGAAACAATAATGGAAGCCTGCAAGCTTAATGAAAGAGAAGGTGTGGACCGATTCTCGATTGTAACAGCAGGCAGGGCGCTTACAGGTGAAGAGTTTGACAAGGCAATAGATGCCTATAATGATATGAAAAATGAGTGTAATATAGAACTCTGTGCATCTATGGGATTTTTAACAGCCGAGCAGCTTCACAGACTTCATGAGGCAGGAGTGTCAAGCTATCATCATAATATAGAGACCTCCAGAAGAAATTTCCCTAATATTTGTACTACTCATAGTTATGACCAGAAAATGGCAACTCTGAAGATGGTAAAGGCAGAGGGAATGTATGTATGCTCAGGTGGAATCATTGGCATGGGTGAGACCTTTGAAGACAGAATGGATATGGCATTTGATCTTGCTTCGGTGGAAGCGGATTCAATACCAATTAATGCACTGATGCCTATTAAAGGAACGCCTCTTGAGAATCAGCCTTTGTTATCAGAGGAAGAGATAATGAGAACAATAGCAATGTTTAGATTTATTAATCCTAAAGCTGATATCAGGCTTGCTGCTGGAAGAGCACTTTTGAAAAATGACGGTGAATTCGCTCTTCAGGCTGGTGCTTCAGCTTCTATAACAGGAAATATGCTGACTACTGTGGCTTGTGCAACTATCAGATCTGATAAAGCTATGTTAAAAAGAATGGGAAGAGACCGGTAGTTATAAAGTAGTGAAAAGAGACCAATAGTCGATAATAACTGAGAAGAGAGTAGTATCAATAAACAACTTGATATGTAGATCTCAAATACAAAAACATATAAAAGAACCTCCTTAGATATGATAAATAAGCAAAAACAGTGTTTGGCATTCATATTAGGGAGGTTCTTTTATATTTTTTCCTTATTATGCGTTATTCTCTGGAATGATGATAGCTGCGATGATGTAAGCGAGTACGCCAGAACCACCCATCATACTAAAAATAACCCAGAGGAGACGGATGAGTGTTGGATCTACTTCGAAGTATTCACCGATACCACCACATACACCACAAATAACTCTGTTTGAATTTGATTTTAAAAGATTTTTCATAGTTTTATTCCTGCCTTTCATTTGTATTAGTTTGCAAAGTTTATATCAATATTGCCCATACCACAAGATACATTATAGTCTGAATCAGCACCATTGTCCTCAACCTTGTGAGTAAACCCGCTGTAGTCTTTATTGCCAAAGTTTACATTGCCCATATTGGCTTCAAGATCATAGTTGTGGTTGTTGGCATTATCTTTGAAATTAAAAGTGGCATTACCCATACCGCAGTCTGCATCCAGATCACCTGTTACGATACCAGTATAGTCCAGATTTCCCATACCGAGATCGATATCAAGATTAGCGATTTCTCCGGATTTTATCTCCAGGTCTCCAGCGGAGATATCTATGTCAGCAGAATTACTTACATTAAGGGATTTGATGTGTGCTTCTCCTGCACCGAGATCCAGATCAAAGTTTTCACAAATGAAACCACTGCTCTCAAATTCGGTGGCGCCTGCATCTATATCAACTTCTTTGAATGATGCAGAAGCAGGTATTAATATCTGAACACTGCTCTTGCCAGAGCTTGCCCCCTTGCATTTTATAACAAGCTTGGAATCATCGTTGATAACCTGTGATGAGCTCATATCCTTGGTGGATACATGAATCTGGTCATCTGGAGAATCTTCAACTAGTAGCTTGGCAGCTCCAATTGAGATATCAATTTTCTTAATGCTGGAAGCATTATAAGAATCTCCCAAATCACCTTTGATTATTTCTGCGCTTTTATCAAAATCAACATCTATGGTATCTGAAAGAGGCCACTTGAATTCGTACTTGCTATATATGTTATTGAGCATTTCCCTTCCGCCATAATGAATTCCCAGAGCGACCATTATTCCGCCTATTACGATAAATGCGAGAGAGATGGTCAATGAAATCTTTTCAGCTGTTTTCATTTATACATACCCCCTTTTTCTGTTAATAGCATTCACTATCTTTTTACAGAAAGTTGTAACGATTCTTACAATGGCAGGTAGCAGTTTTGCAATAATCTTTGTTCCTGCTGTAAATATTATTGATCCAAAGCCTAGAAGCATAAGGGCTACACCTATAAGAACAACCGAACCCATTAAATAGCTTGAAATATTAAGTATTCCAGCTACCAGAACGACAGCTCCTGCTACAATTATTGCAATACCAGCAATTGCCAAAGCGAACACAACTCCGAATATAGCGGCTACAAGTCCAAATATGACACCAAACACTGATCCAAGTGCTGGAAGAAGTATTGGACATAATAGAACAAGAATGATTATTGCAAATATCAGATTGTTTCTTCCATTTTGACCATTAAAGCCAAAACCTCGCTTTTCTGTATTTGGTATTGTATTAGCCAACTCATCCTTATCATATTTTTCATAGGCTCTAAACCCGGATTCCGTAAATTCACCTTCGATTGAATCTGGATCTGCAAGACCAGCCTTTATTGTATAGGCTACCTGTTCAGGACTTTGAAGCTTGGCAATTATTTCAGCTTCATTTTCTTCACCAGCGTCTGCAAAATAATCTTCATAGTAATTCAGAGCTTCATCTCTTTCAACTGCAGGAATGTCACCTAACAGCTGCTTCAATTCTCCCATGAATTGTTGTTTATTCATCAAATTTTCCTCCCTCAAAAAGGCCTGTTACCTTTTGCGAATATGAGCGCCATTCTTCATCGTACATTTTTAACATTGCATATCCGCGCTCTGTAAGCTTGTAGTAGCGTCGATTTCTTCCTGCGCATTCCTTATCGTATACTTCAAGGCATTCATCTTTCTGAAGTCTCCTTAATACTGGATAAAGAGTGGATTCAGATAGTTCGATGACTGTTCGTACATCCTGGGTGATTTTGTATCCATAGGTTCCGTCAGCATCCTTACTGACAATCGCCAGAACTATCGCATCCAGAAGAGCCGATCCTGTGTTAAAGACCATATTCGAATCTCCTTTATATAATATGTATTTGCAAATCTATAATATTATATGGCGTATAATATTGTTTATGCACATACTATACGGCGTATAATATTGTATGTCAATAGATATATTTTGTCTTTTTTGCATAATTATGAATGTTTATTTTGTTAAAAGCATTTCGTGTTTATGTCTATGACATATATGTGATAATATTGATATAGGAAGATACACATTTTATTCTTTTGATTTGAACAGAATGAGGAAGAACATTATGACGATTAGTGTATGCATGATTGTTAAAAATGAGGAAAACTGCCTGGAAAGATGCCTGAAGAGTCTTTTGCCTATAGCAGATGAGCTGATAGTGGTGGATACAGGCTCGACTGACAGTACAAAAGAAATTGCCGCAAAGTATACTGACAAAATATCTGATTTTGCCTGGACCGGTAGCTTTGCAGATGCAAGAAATTACTCATTTTCTTTGGCTAAGGGTGACTATATATACTGCGCTGATGCAGATGAGGAACTGGATGAGGAGAATATAGAGAAGTTCCTTATACTAAAGAAGAGTCTGCTTGAAGAAATAGAAATTGTGCAGATGTATTACTGTAATCAGTTAGAGAACAATACAATATATAACTTTGACCGAGAACTGAGGCCAAAGCTCTATAAGAGACTTAGGACATTTAACTGGCTTGAGCCAATTCATGAGCAGGTAAATCTTAATCCTGTTATCTTTGATAGTGATATTGAAATAATACACAGGCCTGCTTCGGTTCATGCTGGCAGAGATCTGGCTCGTTTTGAAAAGATGATAGAAGATGGCGAAGTAATCTCAGACAGACTCCTGGATATATATGTTAAAGAACTATACATAGCCGGTGATAAGGATAATTTTGCCAAAGCCCTGCCTTACTTTGAAGGGCTCTGTGATCGGGAAAATATAGATGAGGACAGCCTTCTTTGTGCCTTGACGATTGCTCTTAAAGCATCAATGCAGTTGGAAGATATTAACAGACAGTTTAAATATGCTCTTAGGGCAGCAGCAAGTAAGGGATCCAGCGAGTTGTGCTGTGAACTTGGTAACTGGTTCTTTGAAAGAGAGATGTATGAAGAAGCAGCACTGTGGTATTACAATGCTGCTTTTGAAACGGAGGCGCTCATTAATATAAAGTGCGATAAGGAGATTCCTTTAATTCGGCTTTCTGAGTGCTATGAGAAGCTGGCAGACTATGAGCTTGCCAGACAGTATAAGGATATGCTGGAAATATAATTACCAGTCAGAACCCCAGTCTGTACTTCCACTGTCCCAGTCGGAACCGGAATCCCAGTCATAGTCGGAATCGGAGCTGGAATCTGATGAGGATTCCAGATAGTCTGAGTAATAATTGCTGTTTTCAATAGTATAATTAGTATCCCATTCAAGACTGCTGGCATCAAACTCATAATCCGGTGCATTACTCTGGAATTGGGCAGGCAATGAACTTTCGGTTACAGGGGAGTAGTCTAAATATACTGGATCATATTCGTAGTAATCGTAGTTGTAATAGCAGTAAACAGTATCATCATACTTATAATAACGTGTGCCTGATTTAGTTATTGCCATAGACCCCATAATCAGGGAAATAATGATGGCATAAATCAAATATATAATATAGATTTTTTTCATATGGTCAGCTATTTTTTTGCTGGCACAGGCAACAATAACAATAAGCACTAGTGGAATAAAAATCAGAGCACATAAAAGATCTGGTCTGTATGCCAGTCCTGCGCAGAAAAAGGCGCATGCTCCAATGATACCACTGATTTTACCGGCGGACAGGAATTTGTTCTTTATTTTAGTAGCGGTACTTTGACCAGAAGCGCTGGAACGTGTTGAGGAAGATGACTGGTGAGCTTTCTGATTAAGTATCTCTGATTTGAGTTTGAGATATAGCTCATTTACAGCATAGGCTTCATCGGTTCCCTGATATCTTATGGCACGACTTCCGTTGTCCTTATTCTTATATACGATGAACTGACCATTGTCCTCATAGATTCCAAATGCCTGGGGCTTCTTGTAATCAATACCGATAAAAAAGCGTGTTGTTTCATATGGTGGAAGATGGCGGTCTTCATACCATTTCTTTAATTCGTCAATGGTCTTTGGAGTGCCATCAGCGGTCCTCTTAAGATGCTTATTCACACTTCCACAGTTTGGACATTTCTCATCAGTATCATTTATATATTCATTGCAATAGTCACATTTAATTTTCATAGAATACCTCCAATGGACGAAATAATACTCCGCTATCATTATAATTCATATTTTGTAAAAAGTAAGTAATTAACACTGTCTAATAGGATTTTTATGCAGATTGACTTTGGATTAGGCCGTTGATATAGTACAGTTATATTTTAAAGGGAAAGAGAGTATATATTATGAATAACACACAGGAAAAGAATGTTTTTTCACGTATTGGACTGGCTTATCTGCTTGGTGCATTGGCCTATTACTGTCTGGTTAGTATAGGCAGTGCACTTATATCCAGAATAAATCCAGGGATCTTGGTTGGTAATGCCAGCCTTTTATTTAGCTATGCGGTTCTGTTACTTCTGGGATATCCGCTGATGTATCTGATTGTAAAGGCAATCCCGGTCACAGAGATTCCAAAGAAAAAGTTGGGATTTGGAATGGCTGTTGTTGCATGGTTTTGTGCATATTTTCTTATGGTTGTATGCAATCTGCTGGGACTGGTTATCAATGCGCAGTTGGGTAAAATCACCGGTCAGGGCTTACAGAATCCTATTACCAGTGTCATAGGTGATCTGGATTTGTGGGTTCAGCTTCTGATTGTGGTTGTATGTGCACCAATTGCTGAGGAGCTGGTGTTTAGAAAAATGCTGGTTGACAGGGTATACAAATATGGCGAACTGCTTGCAGCCCTGACATCAGGTCTTATGTTTGGTTTATTCCATGGTAATTTTCAGCAGTTTGTATATGCCTTTGGACTGGGAGTCTTTTTCGCATTTATCTATATAAGAACTGGAAAGATTATCTATACGATAGTATTCCATATGATTATTAATTTCATGGGAACGATGCCGATGAATCTGTTTATGAAGGGAATTGATATTCAGAAAGTTCAGCAGTATATCTTCACTGGCCAGATTGATGAATATATGGCATATGTTCAGGAGCATATGACTCAGTTTGCTATGATAGGTCTGTATGGCATGATGATGATAATAGTACTTATAGTAGGATTGGTTCTTGTAATTGTATTTGCCAAGAAATTTAAGTTCCAAAGCCATGAGGGCGATCTTAGTGCAAAGCAGGCATGGAGTTCGCTGTTTGGCAATGTTGGAATGATACTTTTTGCTATATGGTGGATATTTAACATTGTCCTGGCTCAGTTTGGAACAAGCTTCTCAGATCTAATTTACAAATTGTTCGTATAAATCATCTGGACTATCAGCGATCACTGTTGCTCCATGAGCCTTAAGAAAGTCCTTACTACGAAAGCCCCAGCTGACAGCTATACAATCCATATTGGAGTTAGCTGCAGTCTGGAGGTCTACGTCTGAATCACCTATATATACGGATTCGTCACGGGAGATATCGGCCCGTCTGAGTATCTCATCAACCATGTCAGGAGCAGGTTTGGGAGCAAAGCCTGTATGCTCACCAATTGCATAATCAAAAAGTCCGTCAAAAAATTCCTGAGCAAGTTTTTGTACTGCAAAATCAGCCTTGTTTGATACCACTGCAGTGCTTATACCGAGTGATTTCAGCCTGCTGATAGTCTCATTAATTCCTTCATATGGAGATGTGTTTTCAGAGGAATGCTCACCATAATATGCGAGAAGTTCCTTGAATGCTGCTTCAAGAGTCTCGCTATCTGTATCTTCAGGAAAGGCTCTTTCTACCAGCTTGCGCAGTCCGTTTCCAACAAACATCCTGATCTCTTCAATATCGCGTGTAGGCTTATTGAAGACCTGTAGTGTGTGATTAATTGCGTTGGCAATATCTGTAAGTGTATTTAGTATAGTTCCATCCATATCAAAGATGGCTAGTCTGTATCTGTTCATTATAAAACCTCTTATCACTGATTCATTTCTATATATATCATTCCTAACTCTATCTATCAAGTAGATTAAGGGGTATGAAAAATGACCTGCTTCGTAGTATTATATTCATGAATTTATATTTAATAAACAAAAAAGATGGAAGAGCAGATGTCAAAGAAATCTTTATTACAATCAATGAAAATATCACCTGCAAAATTCGTAATGCTTGCCCTGCTGGCAGTTATAATAGCTGGTCTGGAAATACTGGGAGAACTGCTGGATGCCTTGTCTCAATATAGTCAGGGGCTTGTACCTTCACCAGTTAACACGAAGCAACTGCTGGTCTGGGGATTAATGGGAATTGCCTTGTGGATGGCGCTGACAGTCATACTGTTGGCTATCTGGAAAATGGGCAATGCTTCCTTTCATGGCAAACAGTCTGCCTGCTTTATTTTTAAAAAGAAGATATATATCTGGTTACTGATAATCACATGCTGGATTCCATGCTTTATTGCATATTTTCCAGGAATTTATTCGTATGATGGTGAGCCACAGCTGATACAGTACACCAGCGGAGAGTTTGATAATCATCACCCTATTTTCCATACTCTTATTATGGGAAAATGCTATGATCTGGGACAGTGGCTGATGTCAAAGGGGATTGCAATAGATGGATTGGCTTTCTATAGCCTTCTGCAGATGATGGTATTGGCTTTTGCGCTTGCAACAGTTGTGAACTACCTGATAAGGAGAGGCGCAGGCAGAGTATTTGTATGGATGAGCATGGCTATGTTCTGTGTATTTCCTGCTACTCCAGTTATGGCCATAAGTAGCACGAAGGATACTTTGTTTACTGCGGTATTTGTACTTGTAATAGGCAAGATTCTTGAGATATATAGAGCGAATAGTATTAGTATAAAGATGGCGTTAGAGCTAGCCTTATATGCGATTTTATGTATGCTGTTTAGAAGAAATGCAAGCTATGTATTTATCATAATGCTTATCATAATGATTCTGGATTATCTGATTAGCAGTGTAAAAGTTAAGAAGTTTGGCTGGAATCTAAAGGCGGGATTTATAGCGGTATGTCTGGCGTCCATTGTGCTTTTTAGCATAACAGAAAAATCTATAATGATGGCAACAGATGCTGTGCAGGGAGAGTCTGCTGAAGCATTAAGTGTTCCTCTTATGCAGATGGCAAGAGCATTTAAAAGCAATCAGGAAGAGGTTACAGCAAAGTACGGTGAAGAATTGTTTGCATATATAACCCCTGTAGGCCTGAATAATTACAGACCTCTCATTTCTGATGGCGTAAAACAGGGCTTTAATAATGAATTGTTTGGGCAGGATAAAATGAGTTTTGTCTCTTTATACCTTAGAATGTTTAAGGATTATCCCGGATCATATGTCCAGGCTTTTCTTTATATGACAAAGGGTGACTGGCAATTGACGGATACCAGCCACTGTGAGGTATATAAGGACTGGTGGAGAGACAGGACTGGCTATCTTATTACAGATGCAGTTCCTGTATTTGCACTGGATTATGTTAAAAAATCTGATTTATGGCCAGGCTTAAGAGAATGCTACGAAGCAATTGTGACCGACTGTTGTTATCGTAATATAGTGTTGGTTAATCTGATTTTTGCACCAGCTACATATGTGTATGCGGTAATACTGTGTGGTCTGGAACTACTTATTAAGAAAAGAAAAGATCTTTTTTATATCTGGCTGATCATAGGCTTCTATCTGTTGACTATAATTGCAGGCCCCTGTGTGCTTGTCAGATATATATTCCCACTTATGATGCTGTTACCAGTTCTGGCATCAATGGTTTGGGATGACGTGAGCAGCTGGAAGGATGTCGAGAAGTGAAGACATTAAAAGGTAATATATATACAACTCAAAGATGTTTTAGATATGGTCAAATAGATATAGATAAGGGGCTTATAGTTAAGGTCGATTATCTTGAGCCAGACGCGCTGACTGATGATGAGAAGGCTGTAAGAATTATTCCAGGACTGATAGATATACATATGCATGGCGCTATGGGACATGATGCCTGCAATAGTGATATGGATGACTTAAGAGCAATTGCTCAGTATGAAAAAAGCCAGGGAGTGACTTCTGTATGTCTGGCAAGCATGACCCTTGATAAGGGAAGATTACTGGATGTCTGCAAGAAGCTTGGAGAAGCTTCACGGGAGATAGCAGCAATAAAGGGTATTTATCTTGAAGGACCATTTATTTCAGAGGCAAAAGCAGGGGCTCAGAATCCAGAGCATATTCAGGAAGCGGATTATACTCTCTACAAAGAGTTAAAGGATGCCTCTGACGGAATGATAAAAGTGGTTACAGTGGCTCCGGAAAAAGCAGGAGCACTGGAGTTGATAAAGAAAGTTGCAGCTGAAAAATGCGTTGTGTCTTTGGCTCATAGTGCAGCAAATGCTAGGGAGGCAAGACTTGCTTTTGAGGCTGGAGCAACACAGGTAACACATCTTTATAATGCGATGAATCCTATGACTCACAGAGAACCGGGTATTGTCGGGGCAGCAGCTGACTGTGAAAAGGTAAATGTTGAACTTATCTGTGACGGAGTACATGTGGATCCTGTTATGATCAGAAACAGCTTCAGACTGTTTGGAGCAGACAGAATAATTCTGATTAGTGACAGTATGGAAGCGACTGGCATGCCTGATGGTGAATATATGCTGGGAGATCAGAAGGTGACAAAAAATGGCAACAGAGCAACTCTTGGTGATTCTACAATTGCGGGCTCTGTCAGCAATCTTTACCAGTGCATGCTCAATGCCATAAACTATGGAATAAGTATTGAGGATGCAATAGCAACAGTAACAGCAAATCCTGCAAAAGCAATTGGAATATATGATGAACTTGGAAGTATTGAAGTAGGGAAGCGGGCGGATCTGTTAGTGACAGACGACAAGATGGGACTGCTTGAAGTAATTGGTGGAAGAACAACATGCTTGACAAATATTCGCTAAAAGACTTATGATGTTTATCAGTTAAATAATTCAAAGGCTGTGACGAAGAGGAGTAGTCAGTTATCGCATTTGAGAGAGAGTTTCCTGGGCTGTGAGAAACTTATGTATGAAACTGATGAAGGTAGCTTCTGAGCTGGGAATCTGAACAATCAATCAAAGGACGGGCTTCATATTGGAACGTCTTGATTTGAATAAAGTAGGATTTCACGATTCATCCCCGTTAACGGATGAGACTATGACCTGCATATATTTATAATTTCAATATGAAGCAGAAGTAGTTGCTGAGGTGACTCTGGTGACAGATTCACGAACAAAGGTGGTAACGCGAACATTCGCCCTTTGGTGTAGAGATACATCAAAGGGTTTTTTTGATGTATTTAACATTTTCTCACTTGTGTTGATTTGTGGCTGATATTTCTAAGTCAGACCATTGAAAGGCGTCAGCACTTGGCGAGGTATTTTCGAGCATAGTGCTGCTACGCTTTTCATCGAGTGCAAACGGGTCTGACGTGAAATAAGCAGCCATCAAAACATATATTACATTTATCTATACTATTGTGAATATATCTTTGGAGTTTGGACCATTGGAAGGCGTTCGTACTTAGCGAGGTTTTTTCGAGCTTAGTATCGGCTACGCCTTACAACAAGTGAGAACGGGTCCAAACCTAAAGATATATTCACAATGAATAATAAAAAGGAGAAGAAAGAACATGAGCAAAGAATTAGCAAAGACTTATGATCCAAAACAGATGGAAGATAAGATCTATCAGAATTGGATAGAGAAGAAGTATTTCCATGCTGAAGTAGATCACAGCAAAAAACCATTTACAATTGTAATTCCACCTCCAAATATTACAGGACAGCTCCATATGGGACATGCCCTTGATAATACAATGCAGGATATTCTTATCAGATATAAGAGAATGCAGGGATACAATGCATTGTGGCAGCCAGGAACAGACCATGCTTCAATTGCAACTGAGGTAAAGATTATCGAAAAGCTTAAGGAAGAGGGAATCGACAAGGCAGACCTTGGACGTGAGAAATTCCTTGAGAGAGCATGGGACTGGAAGAAGGAATACGGCGGACGTATCATCAATCAGTTAAAGAAGCTCGGTTCAAGCTGTGACTGGGATCGTGAAAGATTCACAATGGATGAAGGCTGTAATAAGGCTGTAACAGAAGTATTCTGTAAGATGCATGAAAAAGGATGGATCTATAAGGGAAGCAGAATCATTAACTGGTGTCCAGTATGTAATACTTCTATTTCAGATGCAGAGGTTGAGTATGAGGAGCAGGCAGGTCATTTCTGGCACATCAAGTATCCGCTTGTAGATGATAATGGTCAGCCAAGTACAACTGAATTTTTGACATTTGCGACAACACGTCCAGAGACAATGCTTGGTGATACAGCAGTAGCTGTTAATCCAAAGGATGAAAGATATACATATCTTCATGGCAAGAGCGTATGGCTTCCACTTGTTAACAAGGCTATACCTGTTGTTGAAGATGAATACGTTGATATGGAATTTGGTACTGGTGTAGTTAAGATTACTCCAGCACATGACCCTAACGACTTTGAAGTTGGAAAGCGTCACAACCTTCCTGAAATCAACATTATGAATGACGATGCTACAATCAACAAGAACGGTGGCAAGTATGCAGGCATGGACCGTTACGAAGCCAGAAAAGCTATCGTTAAGGAACTTGACGAACTTGGCCTTCTTGTTAAGATTGAGGATTACTCACATAACGTAGGTACACATGACAGATGTAAGACAACAATCGAGCCACTTATTAAAGCACAGTGGTTTGTTAAGATGGATGAGCTCATTAAGCCAGCTGTTAAAGCAGTACAGGACGGAGACATTAAGCTTATTCCAGAGCGTATGGATAAGACATACTTCAACTGGACAGACAATATCCGCGACTGGTGTATTAGCCGTCAGCTCTGGTGGGGACACAGAATTCCAGCATATTACTGTCAGGAATGCGGCGAAGTAGTTGTTGCCAAGGAAGCTCCAGCAGTTTGTCCTAAGTGTGGTAAGAATCATTTTGAACAGGATCCGGATACACTTGATACATGGTTCTCATCTGCATTATGGCCATTCTCAACACTTGGCTGGCCAGAAATGACAGAGGATCTCAAGTACTTCTATCCAACAGATGTACTTGTAACTGGTTATGATATCATTTTCTTCTGGGTAATCAGAATGATCTTCTCTGGTTTTGAACAGATGGGTGAGAAGCCATTTAACACAGTTTTATTCCATGGTCTTGTAAGAGATGATCAGGGACGTAAGATGAGTAAGTCACTTGGTAATGGTATTGATCCACTTGAGATTATAGATAAGTATGGTGCTGATGCACTTAGACTTACACTTATCACTGGTAATGCGCCAGGCAATGATATGCGTTTCTACATGTCAAGAGTTGAAGCAAGCCGTAACTTTGCTAACAAGGTATGGAATGCAAGCCGTTTCATTATGATGAATATGGAAGGCAAGGAAGTAACTGCTCCTGCAGCAGCAGACCTTGAGCCAGTAGATAAATGGATTATCAGCAAGCTTAACGACGTAGTTAAGGATGCAACAGAGAACATGGACAAGTTTGAACTTGGTATTGCTGTTCAGAAGGTTTATGACTTTATCTGGGATGAGTTCTGCGACTGGTACATCGAGATGGTTAAGCCACGTCTTTATAATTCGGATAATGCTAAGAGCCAGAATGCAGCTCTTTACACACTTAAGACAGTACTCATTGATGCTCTTAAGTTACTTCATCCTTATATGCCATTTATCACAGAAGAAATCTTCTGCACACTTCAGGATGAAGAGGAATCAATCATGATTTCAAGCTGGCCTGTATATACAGAAGATAAGAACTTCAAGGCTGATGAGAAGGCAATTGAGACAATCAAGGAAGCAGTTCGTGGTATCAGAAACGCAAGAACCAATATGAACGTTGCTCCTAGTCGTAAGGCAAACGTATTCGTTGTAAGTGACAGTGAAGAAATGAGAAAGACCTTCGAAGAAGGTAAATTGTTCTTTGCTTCTCTTGCATCTGCAGCTGAAGTAAATGTTCAGGCAGATATGACAGGAATTGCCGATGATGCTGTATCAGTAGTTATCTCAGGTGCAAACATTTACATGCCATTCTCTGATCTGGTTGATATTGCTCAGGAAATTGCAAGACTTACTAAGGAGCAGGACAGACTTAATGGCGAGATTAAGCGTGCTGAAGGAATGCTGGCTAACGAGAAATTCATTTCCAAGGCTCCGGAAGCTAAGGTTAATGAGGAAAAGGAAAAACTTGCCAAGTATAAGCAGATGCTTGATGAAGTAAGCAAACAGCTTGAAAAATTAAATAAATAATTAAGCTAACGAAGGGGTTGCGAAGGCAACCCCTTTTGTATTTTGGGCCTGTAAACAGTTTTGAAATATTGCCGATATGTATAGATATAAAGGTGTTTGACGGATTATTGTATCTAAATGATGACAAAAGAAAAAAGCACACAATATCTAGTAGTAGATTTACATAACATTAGGTGCTATAATATCCGTGATGTTATGTAAATTAAAGTCGAGGGGGACTTTATGGACGAGATCAAAAAATTAACTGCGGAAGAACTGGCAGCGTTACGAGAACAGATACGAAGTGGAATGAAAAAGGATGAGACAAAGGCCCAGGCTGCTGCACAGGCCTTTGTGAGTGTGCCACAATCCACAAAGAAAATAGAAGTCAAAATGGAAGAAGACAGGATGAGTGCGACTATTACCCTGTCAAATCCAGGAGAAGAAAGCTATGTTGTTCCAGAACTGGTTAATGCGCTTAGAAGCAGAAAAATCGTAATTGGAATTCAGACCCAGCAGTTAATTGAAATGGTTACTCAGGGTATATACAATACTCCGGTGGTAGTTGCTATCGGAAAGCCACTTGTTCCTTCTACTGAAGGATATTATGAGTATTTATTTGATACAGAGGAGCACAGAACTCCTGAGATAAGAGAAGATGGAAGCACTGACTATGCCGCAGTGGGAAGACTGGCCAATGTTAATGCAGGAGATAAAATTGCTATTTATCATCCAGCAACACTTGGAGAAAATGGCTTTGATATCATGGGAAATGAGAAGGTTGCAAAACCTGCAAAGGAAAAGCCTATGCTACGCGGACAGTGTATCAGTTTTAAAGAGGAGACCAACGAGTATTTTGCTACAAAGTCTGGAAAGATAAGCGTCCAGGACAGTAATATTGAGATTCTTGATGTTCATGAGATAAAGGGCAATGTTACGGTAATTCAGGGCAAAGTTGAATTCTTCGGTGATCTATATATTCATGGTGATGTTGAGAGTGGCGTTGTAATTCGAGCTGGAAGAAATGTTATAGTAGATGGAACTGTGGGCGCTGCAAGCATTAGTGCTGGTGGAGATATCATACTACAGAAGGGCATTCAGGGAGCTGGAAAAGGAAAAGTATCTGCCAGAGGCAATATATTCTCGGATTTTATTGAATACGCAAAAATTGAAGCGGGTATGGATGTGTATGCCAATTCGATTATCAATTCTGATATATCAACACAGGGGAATGTTATTGTCAGTGGTAAGCATGGTAGCATTATAGGTGGAGATACTCATGGATTACGCGGTATAACAGCCAATGCAGCTGGTAATGAAAGTGAGATAAAGACCAATCTTCATGCTGGATTCCTTGAAGCAGATTATACTAAATTCATGGATCTTAATCAGAAAGAAAAGAAGGCAAATAGCAGGCTGGAGAATGTGGTGGATGAGATTACTTCACTGTTTAAGGCCAGTGCCAAGGCTAAGGCTGTTACCAAGGCTCAGAAAGCGGAAATACTTAAGCTGAATGATAAGAAGACTGAGATTCAGAAAGAAATAGAACAGATAAAAGCGGACAAGAATGATATAAGCAGAAAGATGTCCATGGGCATGGGGGCTGCTATTGTTATCCGAGGTGATATATTCAGGAATGTTGTAATCAAGATAGATACAGCGAGCCTGTATATTTGGAAGCCTGAGTCTTACGTTAAATTTATCTGTAAGAATGAGTCAATAGAAAGACGTACTGTACCGATAGCGTAATGCATTTTGCAGGATGCATATCAAAAGTGGCATGGAAAACTTATGTCACGGGAGGCAATAATGTCAATAGACAGAGTTAATACATACAATGAGGCGGTATCTTATATTTTGGAGATACCGCGTTTTTCTGCAAAAAATACTACAGATGATACCAGGTCTTTTATGGGACGTTTGGGAAAATGTGATACAAAAACTGTTATTCATGTGGCAGGAACCAATGGAAAGGGCAGTTGTTGTGCGTTTTTAAACAGTGTGTATATGAAAATGGGAAGAAAAACAGGGCTTTTTACTTCTCCTCATCTTGTAGATATCAGGGAAAGAATACAAATCGATGGAGAGATGATCTCCAAAGAAGATTTCTTAAAATACACCAATCTGATAATAGACAGTGTCAATGAATTCAGAGATGATGACAGCAGTTATCATCCTTCATTTTTTGAATTTCTGTTTTTTATGGCCTTCAGATATTTTGAGGACAGGCATATTGATGTTGCGATATATGAGACTGGTCTTGGAGGTCGTCTGGATGCTACAAACTCGCTTCCCAGAAAGAGCATCTGCATCATAACTGAAATTGGAATGGACCATATGGAGTATCTGGGAGATAGTCTTGAACAGATAGCAGGAGAGAAAGCGGGAATCCTTATGAAGGGGGTCCCGGCAGTGTACTGGTCTGGCAGAAAAGAGTGTGCAGAGATTATTAAAAACGCAGCAGATAGTATGTCTGCGCCATGCTATGGAGTAAGCAGTGAAAATGCGAAAGTTCTGCGTACAGCAGAGAAAAGCATTGATTTTTCCTATAAATGTGGATATGATAATGATACTATATTTACTGTGAATACCTATGCCCAGTACCAGGTGTACAATGCGATATTGGCGATAAGAGCCTTAGATTTGCTTGGTATTGATATTAGTAGTGAAGCTGTAAAACAGGGTATTGCACAGATGAGATGGCCTGGTCGTATGGAAGAGATTGAGAAGAATATTTTCCTGGATGGAGGCCATAATGTTGATGGAATTGAGGCCTTTATTCAGACTGTAACAGCTGATGGCTGTAAAGGGAAGAGACATCTGCTGTTCTCGGCGGTGACGGATAAACAGGTTGAGATTATAAGCAGGATGCTGGTTGAGTGCGCTGCATTTGATCGCATTAGTGTCTGTGAACTTAATTCCCAAAGAGCAAAAAAATTAACAGAATTAAAGATGATATTTGAAGCACTGGCAGGGACATCAGCCAAGGCATATGAGCTATGTGTCTATGGTGATGTGGCTTCGGCTTTTGATAAGGAGAGGGAGCTTATCAAAGACGGAGACAGACTGTATATATGTGGTTCCCTGTATTTGGTTGGTGCTGTTAAAGAGTATATTGAGGCGAAATATTTATGATTAATTTTGAAGAAGAACTGAAGAAATTTCATCCTTCACTTGAAATAGAAGAGGCAACTGACGCTATCTACAATCAGGATATGACTGATATGGCAGACTTACTTGTCAATATGATTAAGGAACAGAGAGTAGTCGAACAGCAGATGATGTAAGAGGACGTGGACATGTTATGCTACAATTGTGGAGCTAATCTGACGGAACACGACTTCTGTACAAACTGCGGAGCAGAAGTAGGTGTTTATAAGAAGATAATGAGCTCTGCTAACCTTTTCTATAATGAAGGTTTGGACAGGGCAAATGTAAGAGATTTAACTGGGGCAATAACTTCTTTGCGTCAGTGTATTAAGATGAATAAAAACCATGTAGACGCAAGAAACCTTTTGGGACTTGTGTATTTTGAGATGGGCGAATATGTTGCTGCGCTCAGCGAGTGGGTTATTAGTAAGAATCTGAGACCATCCAAGAATATTGCAGATGATTATCTCAATATGATGCAGTCTAATCAGTCACGACTTGATATCATCAGCCAGACTATTAAGAAGTATAATCAGGCTCTTAGCTATTGTTATCAGGGAAGCTATGACCTTGCAATTATTCAGCTGAAAAAGGTGGTGTCACTGAATCCTAAGCATGTTCAGGGACGACAGCTGCTTGCACTCTTGTATATCAATGCAGAGCAGTGGGACGAGGCAAGAAAAGAGCTTGAACGTTGCAGAAAGATAGATATCAACAATACCACTACACTCAGATATTTGAAGGAATGTGATTCTGCTCTTGATATTGAGGAACCTTTGGCTGCTCCTCCTAAGAAAAAGTCATTAGCAGAGACTATTACATATCATCGTGGCAATGAGACCATTATTCAGCCACTTAATGCAAGAGAGACAAAGATATCCAATGTTGTATTCAATATTATTATTGGTATTGCAATTGGTATTGCTGTTGCCTGCCTTCTTATTCTTCCTGCAAGAATAAGTGCCGCTAATGATGAGAAGGATGCAAAGATTAAAGAATTTGCTGAGCAGGTAGATGATAAGAATTCTACCATCAATTCCCTTGAACAGGAGAAAAATAGCTTACAGTCCAAGGCAGAAAAACTTGAGACAGAGCTTGCTACTTATACTGGTGAAGGTGGTACCATTTCTTCTATGGATAGTCTTCTTAATGCAGCAATGGCTTATCTGTCCAATCCGGATAATACAACTGCTGTAGCAGAATATCTTGATCAGATAGATTCTGGCTTTGTTGATACTTCGACAGAGACCTTCCGTGAGTTATATATTATGCTTCGTAACAAAATAGGTGCTACTGTAGGTAGCAGCTATTATGAAAATGGTATGCATGCATATCAGAATGAGAATTACGATGAAGCTATTACTAATCTTACAAAAGCATTTGAATATGATAATACTAATGTAGATGCACTGTTTAATCTTGCCAACTCTTACCGTAAAGCAGGAGACAAGGTTAATGCTATTGCAAATTATCAGACACTGGTAGACTCATTCCCAGACACAGAGTTCGCAACAAGGGCTCAGTCTTTCTTGAATGAGCTGGTAGTTGATTAGTTAAAGGGTAACGAAAAGTTACCCTTATTTTTTGCTTTTTTTTACAAAAATTCACTTGTGATTTTTAAGTATTTGCCTATAATAATATAAGAAGAAAAATAATTAAAAAGGAGAAGACCATGCCAAAAAGAGAAGATATCCACAAAGTATTGATTATCGGTTCAGGCCCTATCATCATTGGTCAGGCTTGTGAATTCGATTATTCTGGAACTCAGGCTTGTAAAGCACTCAAGAAACTGGGTTACGAAATAGTTCTCGTTAATTCCAATCCAGCTACTATTATGACAGACCCTGAGACAGCTGATGTTACATACATCGAGCCTCTTAATGTTGACCGATTAGAACAGATTATTGCAAAGGAACGTCCAGATGCGTTACTTCCAAACCTGGGAGGACAGTCCGGACTTAATTTATGTTCAGAACTTAATCAGGCTGGCGTACTTGATAAGTACGGAGTAAAAGTTATTGGTGTTCAGGTAGATGCAATTGAGAGAGGTGAAGACCGTATCGAGTTCAAGAAGACAATGGATGAACTTGGTATTGGAATGGCCAGATCAAACGTAAGTTACTCAGTGGATGAGGCACTTGCAATTGCAGATGAACTTGGTTATCCAGTAGTTCTTCGTCCAGCATACACCATGGGTGGTGCAGGCGGTGGTCTTGTATACAATAAAGAAGAATTAAAGACAGTTTGTGCAAGAGGTCTTCAGGCTTCACTTGTTGGCCAGGTTCTTGTTGAGGAATCAGTCCTTGGCTGGGAAGAGCTTGAGCTTGAAGTTGTAAGAGACAGTGAAGGCAATATGATTACAGTATGTTTCATCGAGAATATCGATCCAATTGGTGTTCATACAGGTGATTCATTCTGTTCAGCTCCTATGCTTACCATTTCTGAGGATGTTCAGAAGGAACTCCAGAGACAGGCATACAGCATTGTTGATAAGGTTCAGGTTATTGGTGGTACAAACGTACAGTTCGCTCGTAACCCTAAGGATGGACGTATCATCGTAATCGAGATTAATCCTCGTACATCTCGTTCTTCAGCACTTGCTTCAAAAGCAACTGGTTTCCCAATTGCTCTTGTTTCAGCTATGCTTGCTACAGGACTTACACTCAAGGATATCGAGTGTGGTAAGTACGGTACACTTGATAAATATGTTCCAGATGGAGATTATGTAGTAATTAAGTTCGCTCGTTGGGCATTTGAAAAGTTCAAGGGCGTTGAAGATAAGCTTGGTACTCAGATGCGTGCCGTTGGTGAAGTAATGAGTATCGGTAAGAACTATAAGGAAGCTTTCCAGAAGGCTATTCGTTCACTTGAGACAGGCAGATATGGTCTTGGTCATATTGCAAAGCTTGAGAAGCTTAGTAAGGAAGAGCTCCTTAATATGCTTGCTACTCCTTCAAGCGAGAGACATTTTGCAATGTATGAAGCGCTTAAGAAGGGAGCTACTGTAGCTGAAATCGAAGAGCTTACAAAGGTTAAGACATACTTCATTGAACAGATGAAGGAACTCGTAGAAGAAGAGGCTGCTCTTACTGCTAACAAGGGTAAGATGCCAGCTGATGATGTTCTTACACAGGCTAAGAAGGATGGTTTCTCAGATAAGTATCTCAGTCAGATTCTTGAGATTCCAGAAGCTGATATTAGAAACAGAAGAATTGAGATTGGTGTTGAAGAAGCGTGGGAAGGCGTACATGTATCTGGTACAAAGGATAGCGCATACTACTTCTCTACATACAATTCAGAAGATAAGGATCCTGTAAGCGACAAGAAGAAGGTTATGATTCTTGGCGGTGGTCCTAACAGAATTGGACAGGGTATTGAATTTGACTACTGTTGTGTTCACGCAGCAATGGCACTTAAGAAGCTTGGCTTCGAGACAATCATTGTTAACTGTAACCCAGAAACAGTATCAACTGACTATGATACATCAGATAAGTTATATTTTGAGCCACTTACAGCAGAGGATGTACTTAGTATCTACAAGAAAGAAAAGCCACTTGGAGTTATCGCTCAGTTTGGCGGACAGACACCACTTAACCTTGCAGCAGAACTTGAGAAAAATGGTGTTAGAATTCTTGGTACTTCTCCAGCAGTTATTGATCTTGCAGAGGACAGAGATCTTTTCCGCGATATGATGGAGAAGCTTGAGATTCCAATGCCAGAATCAGGAATGGCTGTAACAGTTGATGAAGCTAAGGAAATCGCAAACAGAATTGGCTATCCAGTAATGGTTCGTCCTTCATACGTTCTTGGCGGACGTGGTATGGAAGTTGTATATGATGATGCTCAGATGGGCGAGTATATGGCAGCAGCAGTTGGTGTAACTCCAGACAGACCAATCCTTATCGACAGATTCCTTAACCATGCACTTGAGTGTGAAGCAGATGCTATTGCAGATGGAAAACATGCATATGTGCCAGCGGTTATGGAGCATATCGAGCTTGCAGGTGTTCACTCTGGTGACTCTGCTTGTATCATTCCTTCAGTTCATATTTCAGAAGAGAATGTTAAGACAATCAAAGAATATACACGTAAGATTGCAGAAGAGATGCATGTTGAAGGTCTTATGAATATGCAGTATGCAATCGAAAATGGTAAGGTATACGTTCTTGAAGCTAATCCACGTGCTTCTCGTACAGTACCTCTTGTATCAAAGGTATGTAATATCCGTATGGTACCTCTTGCTACAGAAATTATTACAGCACCACTTACAGGAAAGGAATTCTCAGTATCATCACTTGCTGACAGAGCAATTCCATACTATGGTGTAAAGGAAGCAGCATTCCCATTCAATATGTTCCCAGAGGTTGACCCAATCTTAGGACCAGAGATGCGTTCGACAGGTGAGGTTCTTGGTCTTTCTAAGTCTTATGGAGAAGCATTCTTTAAGGCCCAGGAAGGTATCCAGTCAAAGCTTCCACTTGAAGGAACAGTGCTTATTTCTGTAAATCGTAAGGATAAGGAAGAAGTTGTTGAAGTTGCTAAGAGCCTTGAGTCAGATGGCTTTAAGATTCTTGCTACAAGCGGAACATATGATGTGATTACTTCAGCTGGTGTAAAGGCTGAATGCGTAAAGAAGATTTACGAAGGAAGACCAAATGTATATGATATGATTACAAATGGCGAAATCAATCTTATCATTAACTCACCAGTTGGAAAGAGCAGCGTTAATGATGACAGTTACCTTCGTAAGGCAGCTATCAAGGCTAAGGTACCTTATGTTACTACAGTTGCAGCAGCAAAGGCTACAGCAGATGGTATTCATTACATTAAGGCTAATGCCGGAAGCGAACCTAAGTCACTTCAGTCATATCACAGTGAAATCAAATAATTAAGAACTTCAATTAATAAAGCCTGATGCTTATGCATCAGGCTTTTTCTTTTGAAAAACTTCTATTGGTATCTGGGACAGAATAACTGCAGCAAATACCAGGACACAGCCGATTACTTCTTTGGCGGATAATAGCTGGTGGAGAATGAAGAAACCTGCTACTGCAGAGAACACGCTCTCCAAAGACATTATCAAAGAAGCAATTGTAGGCTCGAGATTTTTCTGGCCGACAATCTGCAGGGTGTAGGCTACACCACTGGATAATATACCAGCCCATAATATAGGGATTATAGCTGCCTGTATATCAGCTATTGCTGGATGTTCCAAAAAGAACATACCAAAAGAGCTTATGACCATACTTACGAAGAACTGGACACAGCTCATAGCGATTGTATTTACGCTGTCAACAAAATGATCAATTACCAGAATCTGCATTGAGAACAGCACTGCACAAATCAGTAGTACAAAGTCACCCCGGCTAATACTTGGCTTGCCCTGAATGCTCATAATATAGAATCCTAATACAGCAATAAATGCGCTTATCCACTCATTTAAGCCAATCTTCTTCTTAAGGAAAATGCTTAAAAAAGGAACAAGGATAATATATAGCGAGGTAATGAAGCCTGCCTTGCCGACAGTGGATTCCATGATGCCATATTGCTGAAAAAGAGAAGCACTGGCAAGGAAAATACCACTGCAAAGTCCGCCCAGTAAAGTGCGTTTGCGTACCGCTGGCCTCTTAAGGGACATCTTTGGAAGAGTATCTGCCAATCCCTGCTCTTGGTTTTTCTTTAGTTCAAGCTGTTCTACAAACAGAATAACAGGAATCAGAATAAGCGTTCCAAGGATATTTCTAAGGCAGTTGAAGGACCAGGGACCTAAGCTGTCCATAGCCATGGACTGTGCTACAAAAGTGGTACCCCAGATAAATGCGGTAATTGTCATTTGAAGAGAGCCTAGAAGGCGTCTGTTCATATTAGTTACTCTTTTCCATATTAGTAAAGACTTGCTATCACTTCTACTTCGCAAAGAACATTCTTTGGAAGCTGTTTTACGGCAACACAGCTTCTAGCTGGTTTCTGGGTGAAGTATTTCTCGTATACTGCATTAAATGCTGCAAAATCTTCCATATTAGCAAGAAAACATGTAGTCTTAACAACATTTTCATAGCCACATCCAGCTTCGATAAGGATAGCACCTATGTTCTTACATACCTGAGTAGTCTGCTCTTCGATGCTTGAAGCCTCAACATTACCTGTTTCTGGATTGATTGGAATCTGGCCAGAAGCAAATAAGAATTTATCTGCAATAATTGCCTGTGAATATGGTCCAATAGCTGCAGGAGCTTTGTCAGTTGATACTTTTTTAATCATAATATTGTCTCCTATTTAGTATTAGTAAATTAAAACATATGTATTCTAGCATAAGAAAGATAAATTTGAAATAAATAGATGAATTTAGTTTACAAAGTCAAGATAGAGTGTTAAACTGAATGTAGTTTTAAAAACTACATCATAAAGTTATCGTAGACAACAAGTGATTATGCATACTAGATTAGGAGGCGGCTTATGGCAGAATATAAGATTATAGTTGATAGCAGTTGTGAACTACCTGCAAGATATATTGAGGATGAGAGATTCTGTTGTGTTCCATTTAGACTGGAAATTGATGGAGTGCCATTTAGAGATACAGAAGCTAATACAAAAACGCTGCTTGAAAGAGTTGTGGATTCTAAGGCTTTTACCAGTTCAGCCTGCCCTTCTCCTGATATTTTCTATAAGCATCTCGTAGAGGGTAATGAGAAGAGAATATATCTTATTACTATTTCTTCCAAGCTTAGCGGCTGTTACATCTCAGCGATGATTGCGAAGAAGCTTTATGAAGAAAAGCATTCAGATAAAGAGATATATGTTATCGATTCAAAGAGCATTTCGGGTGGTGAGAGCCAGCTGGCATTAAAGGCTATTGAATTCGAAGAACAGGGAATCTTTGGAGAAGAACTTAAGAAGCAACTTGTTGCCTTCAGAGATAAGCTCAATACCTTTGTTGTTATGGAAAATGTTGGTAATATCTGCAACAATATCAAGCTTCCAAAATTCAGAGAACTTCTTGATACAGCAAACAATGTTAATCTTAAGAGCAATTACGAACAGCTTGTAGAGGCTATGGCTTCAACATTGAAGAATGCGTCAGAACAGACAAGGATTATCATTACTCACTGTAATAATTCAATTGATGCTGAGAAGATACGAGAGATGCTCATTGAGAAGACTGGACTAAAGAATATCATTATCATGAGCACATCGGGAATAAACAGTATGCTCACTAATGCGGGCGGACTTATAGTAACCTACTAGAGTTTAGAACAATGTTATATCGATAAATAAGTAATAAAACCGGCTTGGATTGTCAGTTTAATAACTGATATATCATAGCCGGTTTTTTGTTATAAATGAATCGATGTCAGGTATGACCGAAGTCCTTAATGATAGAAATGATAACAGGATTAAAATAGTCTTTAGAGTTAAAAAATAATTATCTGCAGAGGCCCAAATATTAAAAACAAAATGAGTATAATCTGCAATACAAGTATGGCTGGAAGACCATAGAGGAAGTAATAATGTCTTGTCTTGTGGTGGAAAAGATGCATGCCGATAATCGAACCAATACTGCCACCGATAATAGCAATTGTGAACAGGGTAGCTTCAGGAATTCTGAAGGCTCTTTTGCGGGCTTTTTGCTTATCGATCCCCATAGACATAAAGCCAATCAGGTTCATAATCAGTGCATATATTAATAATATAGTGATAACGCTCATATATCTCCTTAAAACATCATAAATATCGTAATAACGACAGTAATCGTTGCATTAAATATACATTATAATAATAGCTAATTCAAGTAAAATGCAATGCGCATAAATATACAATAATGATGTGTATATACAATAAATAATGTATAAAAAATCTATTGGATTGCATAATACTGAATGAAAATGTATAATTTGTTCTAGTGCATTTTATCTGAATTTTTGAAGTGAGGGATTTGCCTATGGTACGAGTAATGACAATGAAGGATTATGATGAAGTTTATGCATTGTGGTGCAAGATTAAAGGCTTTGCAATGAGAAGCATTGACGACTCGAGAATTGGCGTTGAAAGATTCCTTAAGAGAAATCCTAATACCAGCGTAGTAGCTGTGGAGGATGGAAAGATAGTTGGTGCCATTCTTTGCGGACATGATGGCAGACGTGGCTGTCTGTATCATGTATGTGTAGATCCTGAATACAGATTAAAGGGCATAGGAAAGTCTATGGTAGTTATGTGTATGCAGGCTCTTAAAGAAGAACATATCAGCAAGGTTTCGCTGATTGCATTTTCAGAGAATGATATTGGTAATGCTTTCTGGCATACCATTGGATGGACAGAAAGACTTGATCTTAATTATTATGATTTCGTGCTGAATGAAGATAATATAGTTAAGTTTAATGAATAAAAGAGATATATATTCGGAGGGATATTATATGAAGATTATAGATGGTGGTATTAATTCACCAATAGGTTTTGAGTCAGCTGGTGTAGAAGCTGGAGTGAAATATGCCAATAGAAAAGATATGGCTATAGTATATTCGCAGAAGCCATGCGTTGTCGCAGGAACATTTACAAGTAATGTTGTTAAGGCTGCACCTGTTAAATGGGATATGAAGATTGTTGAGGAATCGGATTATGCACAGGCAGTTATTGTCAACACAGGTATTGCCAATGCTGGTACAGGTAAGGAAGGAATGGATTACTGTATTCAGACTGCACAGGCAGCAGCAAAGGTTCTTGGCATTCCTGCAGATGCGGTTTTGGTTGGATCAACTGGCGTAATCGGAGCACATCTTCCTATGGATAAGATTGTTGCCGGTATTGATAAGCTTGTGGCAGCAAAGAGCCACAACAGAGAAGATGGAACTAATGCTTCAAAGGCAATTATGACCACAGATACAGTTAATAAGGAACTGGCGGTTGAGCTTGATATTGCAGGTACAAAGGTTACAATTGGAGCCATGAGCAAGGGTTCGGGAATGATTCATCCTAATATGTGTACAATGCTTGGTTATGTTACAACGGACGCAGTTATTGGCAAGGAAGCTCTTACAAAGATTGTTAAGGAAGATGTAGTTGATACATACAATATGATTTCTGTAGATGGTGATACATCAACCAATGATACTCTTCTTGTTATGGCCAATGGTATGGCTGGCAATCCTGAAATCAAGATTGGTACACCAGAGTTTGAGGCATTTAAAGAAGCAATTCATCTGGTTAATGAAACACAGGCTAAGCGTCTTGCGGGCGATGGAGAAGGTGCTACAGCACTTGTGGAATGCCGTGTACTCAATGCAGACAGTAAGCAGAATGCTAGAACATTGGCGAAGTCAGTTATTTGTTCAAGCCTGACCAAGGCTGCTGTATATGGACATGATGCTAACTGGGGACGTATTCTTTGTGCTCTCGGCTATTCAGGAGCCAAGTTTGATCCTGAGAACATGGAACTTTACTATGCAGCAGGTGATAAGAAGATACTTATCTATAAGGATGGAATGGATGCAAGCTATAGTGAGGAAGAGGCTACAGAGATTCTCTCTCAAAAGGAAGTGCAGATTATTGCCGATATGAAGATGGGAAGCGAAGAAGCAAGAGCCTGGGGCTGCGATCTTACATATGACTATGTAAAGATTAATGCAGATTATCGTTCATAAGGTGCTTGGAAAGATTACAGGTCACTGTATTTAGTGCTGTGACAGATTATATGGATTATTACAGGAGATATACTAATGGAACAGAATTTAGATAAAGTATTAGAGAAAGCTGAGGTGCTTATTGAAGCCCTCCCTTATATTCAGAAGTTTAATCGTAAGATTATTGTTGTAAAGTATGGTGGATCTGCCATGAGCAACGAGGAATTACAGAAGAATGTTATCAAGGATGTTACTCTTCTTAAGCTTGTTGGATTCAAGCCTATTATTGTGCATGGTGGTGGCAAGGAGATCAGCAAATGGGTAGCAAAGTCTGGTAAGGAAGCACAGTTTATTAATGGACTTCGTGTGACAGATGCTGAAACAATGGAAATTGCAGAGATGGTTCTTGGCAAAGTAAATAAGAACCTCGTACGTATGGTTGAAGAGCTTGGCGTAAAAGCTGTAGGATTATCAGGCAAGGATGGCCAGATGCTTACAGTTGAAAAGAAATATTCGGATGGCAAGGATATCGGATTTGTAGGCAATGTAACAGAAGTTAATCCAAAGATTATCTATGATCTTCTTGAAAATGATTATCTTCCAATTATCAGTCCAATCGGTCTTGGTGATAACTTTGACACCTATAATATCAACGCAGACGATGCGGCATGTGCTATTGCAAAAGCAGTTGGAGCAGACAAACTTGTATTCCTGACAGATATTGAGGGCCTGTATAGAGATATCAATGATAAGGACTCATTTATTTCAAGAATTACAGCTGCTAATGCAGATAAACTTATCAGTGATGGAATCATTGGTGGTGGTATGCTTCCAAAGCTTAATAACTGTACTGATGCTATTAAAAATGGCGTAAACAGAGTTCATATTCTTGATGGACGTATTCCACATAGTATGTTGCTTGAAATATTCACAAACAAGGGTATTGGAACAGCAATTATCAACGACGAAGAAAACTAATATCAACCCACATCTGGCGAGGTGAGAATTATGAATACTAAAGAATATATTGATATAGCAGAGTCTCATTTACTTCATACCTACAATCGTTATCAGATAGTATTTGATCATGGTGATGGAGTGAAACTCTATGATATAGAAGGAAAGGAATATCTGGATTTTGTAAGTGGCATAGGTGTATATGCTCTTGGCTATAATGTTAAGGAGTATAATGATGCTCTTAAGAATCAGATAGATAAGATTCTTCATACATCAAATTATTACTACAATGTTCCTTCAGTCAAAGCAGCAGAGAAGCTTACAAAGTTTGCTAAGATGGACAGAGTATTTTTTACAAATAGTGGTGCTGAGGCTGTTGAAGGCGCGATTAAGGCTGCCATAAAATATGCATACAATAAAGACGGTTCTCATGAGCATGAGATCATTGCCATGGAACATTCCTTCCATGGAAGAACCTGTGGTGCGCTTGCTGTAACAGGAAAACAAGCTTACAGAGAGGCATTTGAGCCACTTATCTGTGATGTTAAGTTTGCTGACTACAATAATATGGACAGTGTAAAGGCACTGGTAAATAACAGGACCTGCGCAATTATTATGGAGACACTTCAGGGAGAAGGAGGTATATATCCTGCTTCAAAGGAATTTATCGAAGGTGTATATAAGATCTGTAAGGACAATGATATCCTTCTTATTCTGGATGAGATTCAGTGTGGTATGGGACGTAGTGGAGCTAATTTCAGATGGCATCTATTTGATGTTCAGCCTGACATTATGACCACAGCAAAGGCTGTTGGTGGTGGTGTACCGGTTGGAGCATTCCTGATGACAGAAAAGGTTGCAGCTAATTCACTTGTGGCTGGTGATCATGGAAGTACATATGGTGGTAATCCTCTTGCCTGTGCTGCGATAGACAAAACACTTGATTTGTTTGAGTCAAAACATATAATAGATAATGTGAACAAGGTTGGAGATTATCTGTACAAGAAGCTTGATGAAGTTGCTGCAAGCTATGACAGCATAGTTGATCACAGAGGTGCTGGCTGTATGCAGGGACTTGAATTTAACAAGCCGGTTGCAGATATTATTAACAAGGCTCTCGAGAAGGGACTTGTGTTGATTAATGCAGGTACGAATATACTTCGTTTCCTTCCTCCTCTTGTTATTACTGAATCAGATGTAGATCAAATGATAGCGATTCTTAAGTCGGCGCTGGATGAAGTGAAGGCTTAAATGAGGTTTTTATGAATACTACCAAAAGAGTTATTGCCATGTTTCTATGCATGGCAATGGTTTTATTTGCATTCTATACAGCGAAAACAGTGAATCCTTCAGCTGAAGAAGAGGTTGTAGAAGACAAGGATAGTCTGATTATCTGGTACACGGATGATACCCTGACGGATTACATCAATGCTGCCTGTGTTGCCTACAATGAGCAGCATAGAGTAAGAGTTATTCCAAGACTGCAGTCTGGTGATGAGTATCTTGAACAGATAAACAGTGCATCTATAAAGGATGAGGGAACGCCTGATTTGTATGTAATAAGTAATGATATGCTGGAGAGAGCTTATCTGGGTGGACTGGCAATCTCAACTGGTTCAAACAGCTCGCTTATTGAGGAGAAGTTCCCGACTGCTGCAAATGAAGCGGTTACATACAAGGGAAAGAAGGTGGCATACCCTTTCTATTTTGAAACAAGTGCGCTGCTGTATAATCGCTCATATCTCTATGAGATGGCTTCCAATAAGCTTATGGCAGATGAGAGTTCAGATTCGGCTGGTGAGGATAGCGAAACTGAGGGAAATGTAGCTGAAGATGAAATTGGACTTAGTCAGGAAGAGAAAATAGAAAAAAGAATTAACGAATCCATTCCAAAGACCTTTGAACAGTTAATGGAATTTGCTGATACCTGCGATGCTCCTGCGGATGTAGAGACAATCTTTAAGTGGGATGTAAAGGATATATTCTACAATTATTTCTTCGTAGGCAACTATATGGATGTTGGTGGGGAGAATGGAGACGATTCATCTTTGATTAACATTTACAATATGGATGTTATTACTGCCCTTACTCTGTATCAGGAACTTAATCAGTTCTTTTCTTTTGAATATGAGAATGTAACATATAGTAGTGTTGTGCAGGAATTTATGGATGGGAAACTGGTATTTACTACTGCTACAAGTGACATTATTATGAAGCTTGAACAGGCCAAAGAAGCCGGGGAATTTAACTATGAGTATGGCGTTGCAGGGATTCCTGATTTGAATGACAAACTTATTAGTCGAAGTATGTCGGTTACTGCTACGGTAGCGGTTAACGGCTTTAGTGATAAGAAGGAAGAGGCCAATGACTTTGCAAAGTTTATGACAGTTAATATGGCTGATGAACTCTATAATATGACAGGTAAGCTTAGTGCTTGTAACAGCGTGAACTATGACAATGACGCTATTGGAGTGTTTGTAGAAGAGTATTCGAAGTCAAGACCTATTCCGAAGATGATGGCAACATCGAATTACTGGCTTTTGGCTGAAATTGCCTTTTCAAATATTTGGGCTGGAAAAAATGTAAATACAGAGGTTAAGGATTTATCTGAGCAGATTAAGGGACAGATTACTGGTGTAGCATTCTCTGAAGAATATATAGATATCCCTGTGACGGATGAGGAAGAACTTGAGTATTATGATGAGGATGCTGAGCGAGAAGCTGCTCAGGAAGATGAAGAAACTGAAGAATAATGTTGAAATATGATATTCTATCATATACAATATGATTATCGTCTGAAGATTATTCCTTTACTGTAGATCAGTAAGGAGTAATATGAACAAAACAATATATAATAAACTTATAAATAAAAGCGTAGACAGAATAGTTATGGTTCTG
Source organism: Lachnospiraceae bacterium UBA1712 (assembly GCA_002317175.1). Taxonomy (GTDB): domain Bacteria; phylum Bacillota; class Clostridia; order Lachnospirales; family Lachnospiraceae; genus Colinaster. Next base: position 95,175 of record DCJA01000023.1, read on the forward strand.
TCTACGCTTGTTTTGTGTTTTACGGTAATGTCATGTGGGAAAACTGAATATATGCTACTGGAAGATGGAACATTACTGTCAGAGAATAATGTGGGAGAATCTGAAAGTATCACAAGAGAGGCGGGGAAAGAACAGACTGCTAATGAGCAGCAAATAGATGCGAATAAAGTGTATGTGTATGTGTGCGGAGCTGTGAACGAGGAAGGAGTATATGTACTGACAGAAAACGATCGTGTAGATGATGCCATAAAGGTAGCAGGAGGATTTAGAGAAGATGCCTGCAGAAATGCGCTGAATCTGTCAAGTAAACTGCAGGATGAACAAAGGATATATGTTGCAACCATGGAAGAGACAGAGACTGCTATATTAGAACAAAAAGAGCAGGAGGCATATGGAGTTAATATCAATACGGCAGATGCTAATAAGCTAATGGAGCTTAATGGAATAGGTGAAACAAGGGCTAAGGCTATTATCACGTATAGAGAAGAACATGGAAGCTTTGAGAGTATTGAAGATATTCAAAAGGTATCTGGTATAGGTCCATCATGTTTTGCAAAGATAAAAGATGAAATACGGGTGAAATAGTGTTAGGCGAATATATAGACTCTCTGCGTAGCAGACCAGCGATAATTGCGGCACTTATACTTGCTATGGCTATTCTTCTTGCCAGGACTGTAGTCGAATTATCGGGAAATACTATAAATGGCTATAATAAAGAGCGGCCAGATAATCAGCTTAGCAGGCTTGGTATAAGCGAGAATAACGAGGTGATTATAGAGGGTGATATAGATTCAATTGAGTTCAGGGATAAGATGAATTCAAAAGAAAAGGAGTACTCAAAAGTACAGGGGATATATGAATCAAAATATCAGTATATGGAAAAACATATCTATTTGAAGAATGTATTCTGCCATTATGGAGAAGCCAGATATGCTCTTTCGAAGCATGGTGAAAAAATCGAATTAATCTACTCTGGTATGGAGGAATTCAAAATAGGCCAAGCTATATGTGTATCAGGAAAATTGGAGTATTATCCATCTGCAACTAATTGGGGAGAATTTGACTCTTATAAATATCATAGCTGCAGAGGGATATTGTGTAAGATAAAGCTATCTGAAATATTGAGTAAAAGTATCGAATGCAATAGATTGGCAAATCGCTTGTGGTTGTTCAAACTTAGTATAGCCAACCTGATAGATGAACTGTACGAGACAGATGATGCGGCAATACTTAAAGCTATGCTTTTGGGGATAAAAAATGATCTATCTGAGGAGATAAAAACTGCCTTTCAAAAGAATGGAATAGCACATATACTTGCAATCTCGGGATTACATATTAGTTTTCTTTGTACAATGATCTATCGCTTTTTAGAGGCTTTTCGCATAAAAAGGTGCATAAACGTATTCTTAAGTGAATTAATTCTTGCATTATATGTCCTTATGGTGGGATTTTCGCCATCGACAATAAGAGCGGGGGTGATGTTTAGTTTATATATGTTTGCATCCTTGACAAAACGCAGCTATGATATGCTTTCTGCAATGTGCATTGCGTCAATAATTATATTATCATTTAATATATGGCTTATATTTGATTCGGCGTTTCAATTATCTTTTTTTGCGATTATTGCAATCGGAATTCTACAAAAGCAGCTAATTAATAACAATAGATACTTAAAAAGAATTACGAAAAGACGTGATTCTTCAAGGCTTTTTGGAAGATTGCTTAATTGTTGTCTTGCGACCACATGCTCCAATTTTACAGCTTCTCTATCAATATATGTGATGACTTTACCGATTCTTTTATATAGTTATTTCGAGATAAACCTGTATTCGATCCTGTTGAATATGATAATTATTCCTTTGATGCCTGTTTTACTTGTATCGGTAATCATCGGACTTGCATTGACTGTGGTGGTTGGAAAATATGGACTGTTATTTATTGGGATAGGACATTGTATTTTGCTAATTTACAAGAAAACTTGCATTTTTCTCGAAAACACCAATTGTGGCAGATTTAATGTTGGAAAACCTTCATTGCTGCTTATTATGCTGTATTTTGCCGGCTTATTTGTTTTATTTCTGTACAGAGGCAGAAAATATGTACTGGTAAAAAGTCTGGGAGCTTTAATGTGTCTGATGATGTTTGTTAATAATAATCATGGGCTTTATATGCTTGACGTTGGACAGGGAGATGGATTTGTTATTGTAGAAGGGCACGATTCTTATATATTTGATGGTGGAAGCAGTAGTAGAAGTCAGGTTGGTGAATATGTGATTATTCCTTTTTTAAAAAGCATGGGAGTGCAAAGAGTTAGAGCTGTGTTTTTATCCCATCCTGATTCGGACCATGTCAACGGAATATACGAGTTGCTGGAAAAAGCCAAGCTTGAATGTATTGATATAGGAACCGTATATGTATATGATGCAAGCTTGGAGACTGAAGCTTTCGAAGAACTATGCAATTTAGCTGACCAGTGTGAGATTAAACTTGAAGGGATTAGCAAAGGCGCGAGGGTTAGTGATGCTAATATTACGGTTGATTGCCTATATCCGGAGGGAGGACTGGATAATAATGAAAATGATAATTCACTTGTACTAAGAATCATTTACGATGGAATGATTGTTCTGGATATGGGAGATCTTGAATGGGAAGGGGAAGAAAAAATAGCAATCGGCGCTAGAACAGATATACTAAAGGTGGCGCATCATGGATCCTCAAGCTCCAGTAGTGATCAATTCCTTGATAATAATCCAGTAAGCATGGCTCTGATTTCTGCGGGAAAGAATAATAGCTATGGTCATCCGCATAAAGAAGTCATTAGTAGACTTGATGAGCGAGATATTCCTTATCTATGCACAAAAGATACTGGAGCGGTATGTATATTTAAGAAGAAAGCTAAAATATATATTAAGGAGTATGGCGGCTGGTGAATAGAGCTGTTTATAGAGGCGTTTATAAATTCTCAAATTACTGATAAGATTCGCTAAAAAGAACGATTAATTAAAACGTAAATTAATTAAAAGGTTAAAAACGTATGTGATTTAACAGAGAAACTTCCTTATTATAATACAATATTATACAGTTATGTTTTTTCTTATGCACCATATGTGGTATAATCGTTGGTGAAACAAGTGTTTTCAGGGAGAAAAGTTGATGAATAAAAAGGCATTAGTTACAGGCGCTTCCAGAGGGATTGGAAAGGCAATTGCTTACAAATTAGCACGTAAAGGCTTTGACTTGGTTTTGACATGTGCTAAAAATATAGATCAATTGCAGAATGTTGTGTGTGACTTAACTGGTCAATACAATATATGCTGTCAAGCATATTTGTGCGATTGCGCTGATTCTTCACAGGTTGATGAACTGTTTAATCTACACAATAATTTTGATGTAGTGGTCAATAATGCGGGTATTTCTTATGTTGGTTTATTACAGGATATGAGTGATGAAGAATGGAATAGGGTTATAGCAACTAATCTGAACAGTGTTTTCTATACCTGTAGACACTCTATTGAGTATATGCTTTCGCAAAAGCAAGGTCGTATTATCAATATTTCCTCCATGTGGGGTAATGTTGGAGCATCCATGGAGGTTGCTTACAGTACCAGTAAGGGTGGCATGAATGCATTTACAAAGTCACTTGCAAAGGAGCTTGCTCCAAGCAATATAACTGTTAACGCTATTGCCTGCGGAGTAATAGACACTGATATGAATGCTATGCTTAGTGAAGAGGATAGGACGAATCTGGAGGAAGATATTCCGATGGGAAGGTATGGCAGTCCTAATGAAGTTGCAGATATGGTGTATTTGCTTATTAGCTCTCCGGATTATTTGACTGGGCAGGTAATAACGTTAGATGGAGGATATATATAAATGAGAGATGTGATTATTATTGGTTCTGGTCCTGCTGGTTTGTCGGCAGCGATATATGCTAAAAGAGCAGGATTGGATACTCTGGTGATTGATGAATCAGCTATAGGTGGTGGACAGGTTGTAAGCACCTATGAGGTTGATAATTATCCGGGACTGCCAGGAATAACTGGTATGGAACTTGGAGAGAAGCTTAAGACTCATGCCCAGTCTACTGGAGCGGAGTTTATGGAGGCTTCTGTTCTTTCTGTTAAAAAAGACAATAATATCTTTTTTATAACTACTAGCGAGGGGGAACTTGAGTGCAGGACTGTTATAGCTGCTACGGGAGCAGAACATAGAAAGCTTTCGATTCCTGGAGAAGAAGAATTACAGGGAATGGGAGTATCCTACTGTGCAACCTGTGATGGCGCATTTTTTAGAAAGAGAACAGTGGCTGTCGTAGGTGGAGGAGATGTAGCTCTGGAGGATGCACTTTTTCTTGCTCGCGGATGCGAAAAGGTATATCTGATTCACCGAAGAGATTCCTTCAGGGGAGCTCAGATTCTGGTAGACAGAGTAAAGACTACAGATAATATTGAGATCATATATGATAGCAGAGTAACCAAGATATTGGGCGATGACATGGTTGAAAGAATTCAGCTCGAAAATGTAAAGACCAATATGAACTCTGAACTTGCTGTAAGTGGAATATTTATAGCGGTTGGAATGAATCCGGTGTCTGAATTGTTTGATGGACTGGTGGATATGGAAAATGGTTATATAGTAGCTGGAGAGGACGGCGTTACTTCTCTTGAAGGCTTTTTTGTTGCTGGTGATCTTAGAACTAAGAAGCTTAGACAGATTGTTACAGCGGCAAGTGATGGTGCTAATGCGGTTGGATCGGCAACGGAATATTTAAATAAACTGTAGTAGATTCATGAGCTTATCCGGGGGTACTCATGAGCTTATCCGAGGTGCTCGAATTTGACATTTTTTCCTATTTTTGGTAAAGTGAACCCATAGTTTCGTTTTTTTGAGGGAGATTATTTGAATCAAAAAAGGTGATTTATGAAATTGAGAAAAGTGAAGGTTTTACTTTTCTTTGCAGCAGCTGGGTTGACGATAGGACTGTATAGTACAGAGGCGTCGGCGCAGGGCTTATCGAGCCTTCTTCCGTCCGCGGGCTTTAGTGCTCAGGTTGATGAAGGAGTAACGGTTAAAGAGGTCAAGGATGAAGTAAAGCAACTTGTTGCTAACACTTCCAATAGTAGTGGTATTAGTGATAATGGTGCTACGGCGGTAAAAGCGACAGTAAGTATGGACAAGGAACTGGTGGATGTAGTTATTCCGGAAGTGACTTGGACAGCAGAAGATGAATTAAATGAATATTATAAGAAGCTGGTTATAGCTCGAGTTGACAATTACGTTAATGTTCGTAGTATTCCAAGCGAAGAGGGCGAAATTGTTGGTAAGCTGTACAATAAATCTGTTGGTACTTTCATTGAAGAAGATAATGGATGGTATAAGATTCAATCGGGTAATTGTACAGGTTATGTAAAAGGCGAGTACTGCGTTACAGGGGAAGAAGCAATTGAGGTTGCAAAAGAAGTTTGCACACGTATTGCTACTGTAGTTAATACTCCTACACTTAGAGTTAGAGAAGAGCCTAGTACTGATTCGAGAACACTTGGTCTTGTACCGATAGATGATCAGTTGATTGTTTCCGAAGAACAGGATGGATGGGTTAGGGTAGATATTGAAGAAGGTTTTGGTTATGTATCTATGGATTACGTAACTTTATCTACCGAATTTGTTACAGCAGAATCTAAGGAAGAGGAAGAGGCTCGACTGAAGAAAGAGAAAGAAGAGAGAGAAAAGGCTCAGGCAGCTGCCAGAAAAGCAGCACAGGCTCAGGCGGCAAAAGAAGCTGCAGCAGCTCAGAAGGCCAATGATACGACAAATGCAGCGGCTGTTGCTCCGACTACTACGGTATCGGGAAGTGGAACGGGTGCAAGCGTTGCGAATTATGCTCTTCAGTTTGTTGGTAATCCTTATGTATTTGGTGGATCATCACTTACTAACGGAACTGACTGTTCAGGATTTGTTATGAGTGTATATGCTAACTTTGGTGTTGGCCTTCCACATTCGTCTGCCGGAGACAGAAGCGTTGGTTATGATGTTGGTGGTTTGGAGAATGCTCAGCCAGGTGATATTATCTGTTATTCAGGACATGTTGGTATTTACATCGGTAATGGACAGATAGTACATGCATCAACACCTAAATCAGGTATTGTTGTTGGTAGTGCTACATACAGAAATATCTTGGGAATTAGAAGAATCTTCTAAATATAAAGCTCATTGCAGAAATGTAATGAGCTTTTTTAATGTCTTACATACAGGCCTGTTTGACATAATAGCGATGCAACTTAGTCAATGGAGTCATAAGGATTATGATAGGAATATTGACATGTGTAACACCGACGATTGCAAAAGCCCACTAATACTGGGCTTTTGCAATGACAAAAGTGTATGACAGAAGTGTCATTCTTCTCTATGGGTAATTGGGGATTTACATACTGCATTTCGGTCAGTGACCATTAGACGCAACCGGTCGATTTCCGACATAATATGTAATTTGTCTGAAAATTTAATTTTGGAAAAAATCTATTGACAGCATAGGGGATGTACATTTATTACAAAAAAATTTAATTTTTGTAAGTATGTCCACATGGACAAATGGCAACTTGTCCACAAAAAAAGTGCCTAAAATACAGTTATTCACGAAGATATCCACATTATACACAAAAAATTGCCCCATCGAGTTATGCTGGATGACTGTATAGAAAAGAACAATTGTTTTGGACAGAATGTCAAAAATTAACTAATTTGAGCCAAAGTATTGGAATATACAAAAAGAGAAAATTTATTAAAAAATTATTAAATTGTCAGAAAATTATTAATTTTATGGACAAATGGTTTGAAAATGTGCTAGAATTACTACATGTCAGACACGTTTTAAGAATGTTGTGGCAAATCTCTATAGTAAAGGGGATGATGTGTATGAAATTTATCATCATTGGCAAGAACATCGACGTAACAGAGGGGCTGAAGAGTGCAGTCGAAGATAAGATTGGAAAGTTGGAGAAGTATTTTGCACCAGATACAGAGGTGCATGTTACATTAAGTGTTGAAAAGGAGAGACAGAAGATAGAAGTTACTATTCCTGTAAAGGGAACAGTTATCAGATCAGAGCAGATTAGCAATGATATGTATGTTTCAATTGATCTTGTAGAAGAGATAATTGAGAGACAGCTTAAGAAGTATAAGAATAAGTTGATAGAGAAGCAGCAGAACAGAGATTACTTTAAGCAGGAATTCATCGAGAAGGATTATGTGGATGATGAAGAGATTCAGATTGTAAGAAGTAAGAAGTTTGATATTAAGCCTATGTATGCTGAGGATGCCTGCATTCAGATGGAACTTACAGGACATGGCTTCTTCGTATTTGTTAATGCCGAGACTAATCAGGTTAATGTTGTATATAAGAGAAAAGGTAATACATACGGACTTATTGAGCCTGAGTATTAGGAGTCTTCTCTATATATAAATGGTAGAACGTTTATTTCCCTTCGTATCGGAAGATGCGAAGGGATTTTTTGTATTAAATAAAGTGCAAAAATCTAAATCTTAAAGTCCATATTTCTCATTGCATAGATTTGGATTTATATGTTACAATGTAAAGGCATTATTATGATAAAAAAATAACAATCTCTGAAAAGGGGATTGAAAAGAAAGAAATATGAAAGGAGTCATTAAAAATGGCAAAGAAAGTAGTTATCGCAAGTGCTTGTCGTACAGCTATTGGTACAATGGGTGGAACACTTAGCACAACACCAGCAGCAGAACTTGGTGCAATCGTTATTAAGGAAGCAATCAACAGAGCAGGAATTGATCCTTCAGTAGTTGATCAGGTATACATGGGATGTGTTATCCAGGCTGGTCTTGGACAGAACGTAGCACGTCAGGCAACAATTAAGGCTGGTCTTCCAATCGAAGTACCTGCAGTTACAATGAACGTTGTTTGTGGTTCAGGTCTTAACTGTGTTAACCAGGCAGCTCAGATGATCATGGCTGGTGATGCTGATGTAGTAGTAGCTGGTGGTATGGAAAACATGTCTATGGCTCCTTATGCACTTGATAAAGCTCGTTTTGGTTACAGAATGAACAACGCAATCATGAAGGACTGTATGGTAAATGATGCTCTTTGGGATGCATTCAATGATTACCATATGATTACAACAGCAGATAACATCTGTAGAGAATGGGGAATCACAAGAGAAGATCTTGATGAGTTCGCACTTAAGAGCCAGTTAAAGGCTGCTAAGGCTCAGGAGACAGGCGCATTTGATGAAGAAATCGTACCTGTAACAATTAAGAATAAGAAGGGTGACATCGTATTTGCTAAGGATGAGGGACCAAGAGCTGGTTCTACAATCGAAGGTCTTGCAAAGCTTCGTCCTATTAATAAAGATGGTTTCGTTACAGCTGGTAACGCTTCTGGTATCAACGATGGTGCAGCTGCACTCGTTATCATGAGCGAAGATAAGGCTAAGGAACTTGGTGTTAAGCCACTTGCTACATTCGTAGCTGGCGGACTTGCTGGATGCAGACCAGAAGTAATGGGTATCGGACCTGTACCTGCAACACAGAAGGTTATGGCTAAGGCTGGATATCAGATTTCTGATTTTGATATCATTGAAGCTAACGAAGCTTTCGCAGCTCAGTCAATCGCTGTAGGACGTGACCTTGGTATTGATGTTGATAAGCAGCTCAATCCAAATGGTGGTGCTATCGCACTTGGACATCCAGTAGGAGCATCTGGTGCTCGTATCCTTGTAACACTTCTCCATGAGATGAAGAAGGCAGGCGCTAAGAAGGGTCTTGCTACACTTTGCATCGGTGGTGGTATGGGTTGTGCTACTATCGTTGAGATGGACTAATTAGTTAAATGAAATAAAACACGAAAGAGAATACCTCTATAGGCATTCTCTTTTGTGGCGTTTATAAATCACATTTATAAAACAAATCAAAACTACATTTTATAAGGAGAAAAACACTATGGATTTCGTATTATACGAAGTAAACGGTGCGGTTGGTACAATTACTATCAATAGAGAAAAAGCTCTTAACGCACTTAATTCACAGGTTCTTGAAGAACTTGATGCAACTCTTGATGCAGTTGATCTTAGCACAGTAAGATGTCTTATCTTAACTGGTGCAGGTGAGAAGAGCTTTGTTGCTGGTGCAGACATCGGCGAAATGAGCACACTTACAAAGGCTGAAGGTGAAGCTTTTGGTAAGAAGGGTAATGACGTATTCAGAAAGCTTGAGACATTCCCAATTCCTGTTATTGCAGCAGTTAATGGATTTGCTCTTGGCGGCGGATGCGAGATTTCTATGAGCTGTGATATTAGAATCTGTTCTGATAATGCAGTATTTGGTCAGCCAGAAGTTGGTCTTGGAATTACACCTGGATTTGGTGGAACACAGAGACTTGCTAGACTTGTTAGTCCTGGAATGGCTAAGCAGCTTATCTACACAGCACGTAATATTAAGGCTGCAGAAGCATACAGAATCGGTCTTGTTAACCAGGTTGTTTCAGCTGAAGTTAATGAAGCTGGTGAAGTTGTTGTTTCAGCTAAGGATGCTCTTATGGCAGCAGCTAACAAGATGGCAGCTGGTATTGCTATGCAGGCTCCTATTGCTGTTCGTAACTGCAAGAAGGCTATCAACGATGGTCTCCAGGTAGATATGGATCAGGCAATTGTTATTGAAGAGAAGCTTTTTGGTGACTGCTTCGAGACAGAAGATCAGAAGGCTGGTATGGGCAACTTCCTTGAGAAAGACAAAGAAAAGAAGCTCAAAGTTGTTCCATTCAAGAATTGCTAATTTTGTAAATGTTTGAAATAAGTAATTTCAAATCAAATAAATAAATACTATACATTATAGGAGGAACCACAATGAAAGTTGGTATTATCGGTGCTGGCGCTATGGGTCAGGGTATTGCTAAGGCATTTGCTCAGACAGAAGGTTATGAAGTAGCTCTTTGCGATGTAAAGCAGGAGTGGGCTGATGGCGGTAAGGCAAAAATCAAGGCAGGCTATGACAAGCTTGTTGCTAAGGAAAAAATGACACAGGAAGCAGCTGATGCTATCGTTGCTAAGATCTCTGCAGGTTTAAAGGAAGACCTTTGTGCAGATTGCGATCTTATCGTTGAAGCTGTATTTGAAAATATGGAAGTTAAGCAGAACACATTTAAAGAGCTTGATGCTATCTGCAAGCCAGAGTGTGTATTCGCTTCTAACACATCTTCTCTTTCAATCACAGAGATTGGTAAGGGATTAAACAGACCTATGGTTGGTATGCATTTCTTCAATCCTGCTGACCGTATGAAGTTAGTAGAAGTTATCGCAGGTGTTAACACACCAGCTGAGACTGTTGAGACAATCAAGAAGATTTCTGCAGAAATCGGTAAGACAGCAGTTCAGGTTAACGAAGCAGCTGGTTTCGTTGTTAACCGTATCCTCATTCCAATGATCAATGAAGCAGCTTTCATCAAGATGGAAGGTGTATCTGATATCGCTGGTATTGATGCAGCTATGAAGCTTGGTGCTAATCATCCAATGGGACCACTTGAGTTAGGTGATTTCGTAGGTCTTGATATCTGCCTTGCTATCATGGATGTTCTTTACAAGGAAACAGGCGATTCTAAGTATCGTGCATGTCCACTCATCAGAAAGATGGTACGTGGTGGTAACCTTGGTGTTAAGTCTGGTAAGGGATTCTATATCTACAATGCAGACCGTACAAAGACACCAGTTGATGCTCAGTAATTAGTAAATGCTGCATATTCACATTTTCATAAGTAAATGTGATAGAACAATGTACATTAATCGTACCGGTCAATGGCCGGTACGAAGAAATAAAAATTAAACGGAGGATTTAATATCATGGATTTTACATTAAGTAAACAACATGAAATGGCTAGACAGTTGTTCAAGGATTTCTCTGAGAACGAAGTTAAGCCACTTGCTCAGGAAATCGACGAAGCTCACAGATTCCCTAGAGAAACAGTTGATAAGATGGCTAAATATGGCTTCTTAGGTATTCCAGTACCAAAGGAGTACGGTGGACAGGGATGTGATATCCTTACATACGCTATGTGTGTAGAAGAGCTCTCAAAGGTATGTGGTACTACAGGTGTTATCGTATCTGCACATACATCTCTTTGCGTAGATCCAATTATGACATATGGTACAGAAGAGCAGAAGCAGAAGTATGCAGTACCTCTTGCTAAGGGCGAGAAGCTTGGTGCTTTCGGTCTTACAGAGCCAGGAGCTGGTACAGATGCTCAGGGTCAGCAGACAAAGGCTGTTCTTGATGGTGACGAGTGGGTTCTTAACGGATCTAAGTGCTTCATCACAAATGGTAAGGAAGCTGATGTATATGTAATCTTTGCTGTAACAGGCAAGATTGAGAAGAAGCCAGGACGTTTCATTAAGGAAATCTCAGCATTCATCGTTGAGAAGGGAACACCAGGATTCACATTTGGTACAAAAGAAAACAAGATGGGTATCTGTGCTTCATCTACATACGAGTTGATTTTCCAGGATTGCCGTATTCCAAAGGAGAACATCCTTGGTAAGCAGGGCGCTGGTTTCAAGATTGCTATGCATACTCTTGATGGTGGACGTATCGGTATCGCTGCTCAGGCACTTGGTATCGCTGCAGGCGCACTTGAGACAACAATCAACTATGTAAAGGAAAGAAAGCAGTTTGGTCGTTCAATCGCTGATTTCCAGAATACACAGTTCCAGTTAGCTGATATGGCTACAAAGGTAGAAGCTGCAAGACTTCTTGTTTACAAGGCAGCTAAGAAGAAAGACGAATTCCAGGCAGGAGCAAAGGTTTCTTACTCATTAGAAGCAGCTCAGGCTAAGTTATATGCAGCAGAAGTAGCTATGGAAGTTACTACTAAGGCAGTACAGCTTCACGGTGGATATGGTTATATCAAAGAGTACGGCGTAGAGCGTATGATGCGTGATGCTAAGATTACAGAGATTTACGAAGGAACAAGTGAAGTTCAGCGTATGGTTATCTCTGCTAACTTATTAAAGTAGGAGGAAATTAAAGTGAAAATCATCGTTTGTATAAAGCAGGTTCCTGATACAAAGGGCGGTGTTAAGTTCAATGCGGACGGAACACTTGATAGAGGCGCAATGCTTGCAATCATGAATCCAGATGATAAGGCTGGTCTTGAGGCAGCATTAAGATTAAAGGATCAGTATGGCGCAGAAGTTACAGTATTAACAATGGGTCTTCCAAAGGCTGCTGACGTTTTACGTGAAGCAATTGCTATGGGAGCTGACAATGGTATCCTTGTAACAGATAGAGTTCTTGGTGGAGCTGATACATGGGCTACATCTACAACAATCGCTGGTGCAATCAGAAATCTTGAATATGATTTAATCATCACAGGTCGTCAGGCTATCGATGGTGATACAGCTCAGGTTGGTCCTCAGATCGCTGAGCACCTTGGACTTCCAGTTATCTCATACGCTCAGGAAATCAGCGTTGATGGTGACAAGGTAGTTGTTAAGCGTCAGTATGATGACAGATATCACATGGTTGAAGCTAAGATGCCATGTTTAGTTACAGCTCTTGCTGAATTAAATGACCCTCGTTATATGACTCCAGGTGGAATCTTTGATGCAGTTGCAGCAGAGATTACAACATGGGGAAGAGCTGACCTTAAGGATGTTGATGATGCTAACCTCGGTCTTGCAGGTTCTCCTACAAAGATCGCTAAGGCTTCAGACAAGGTTCGTAAGGGAGCAGGTGAGAAGGTTACTCCTGATTCTCCAGAAGATGCAGTAGCATATATTGTTGGCAAGCTTGATGAGAAGCATGCTATCTAATAGGTATTGGAAGAAAGGAATAAAAAAATGAACTTAGAAGAATACAAAGGCGTATATGTCTTTGCTCAGCAGGTTGATAATGAGGTATCTGGTATCGCATTAGAACTTCTTGGCAAAGCTAAAGAGTTAGCTGCTCCTCTTAATACAGAAGTAACAGCAGTATTAATCGGTTATAACGTAGGTAATCTTGTAGATAAGCTCGCTGAGTACGGCGCTGATAAGGTTATCGTTGTTGATGATAAGGAATGTGAAGTTTACAGAACAGAGCCATATGCTCATGCATTAGCTTCAGTTATCAATGAGTACAAGCCGGAAATCGTACTTGTTGGTGCTACAGCAATCGGTCGTGACCTTGGTCCTACAGTTTCTGCAAGAGTTGCTACAGGTCTTACAGCTGACTGTACAGTACTTGAGATTGGTGACTTCCCATTAGTTGCAGTTCCAGGTAAGGAACAGCTTCACAATCAGTTACTTATGACTCGTCCAGCATTTGGTGGTAACACAATCGCTACAATCGCTTGTCCTTACAACCGTCCACAGATGGCTACAGTAAGACCAGGTGTTATGCAGAAGATCGAGCCAGTAGCAGGTGCTAAGGCAGAAGTTATTAACTACAACCCAGGTTTCACACCAAACAACAAGTATGTAACAGTTAAGGAAGTAGTTAAGGCAGTTTCAGACGTTAAGGATATCATGGATGCTAAGGTTCTTGTATCTGGTGGTCGTGGTGTTGGTTCAGCAGACAACTTCAAGATGCTCCAGGATCTTGCAGATGTACTTGGCGGACAGGTTTCTTGCTCACGTGCAGTTGTTGATTCAGGCTGGATGCCAAAGGATCTTCAGGTTGGACAGACAGGTAAGACTGTTAGACCTAACCTTTACTTCGCTATCGGTATTTCAGGTGCTATTCAGCACGTTGCTGGTATGGAAGAATCAGATATCATCGTTGCAATCAACAAGGATGAAGATGCTCCAATCTTTGATGTAGCTGATTACGGTGTAGTTGGTGATCTGAACAAGATCGTTCCACAGCTTACAGCTGCTATCAAGGCTGCTAAGGAAGCTAAGGCTAAATAATTAGATTAATCATTTAGTTTATACAAAGGGCTGGCATTTGATGTCAGCCCTTTTTTTTATGAAAGATCATGATATCAATTATCGTGGTATTTCATAAAAATAATATAATGTTAGTGATTCACTATATATCAGCTGTGTTATAATCATTTTATCTTAATTATTAAAGGAACAAAGGTATGAACGAAAAATCTATTCTGGATTATGAAACAGTAGAACTTGATATAGATAATAATGCGTTGGTGATTATAGATCAGACTAAATTACCTGGAAAGATTGAGATTATCAGTCTTAAGACAGGCCAGGAAATATGGGATGCAATATATCTTCTAAAAGTCAGAGGAGCTCCAGCTATTGGTGTAGCTGCAGCCATGGGATTGTATGTTCTGGCTGCTCAGATAGATACGGATGATAATGATCTTTTCTTTGAGAAGCTACGTGAAAATAGGGATTTTCTCAATTCTGCCAGGCCGACAGCGGTTAATCTTAGCTGGGCACTAAATAGAATGTATAGACTTGCTGAGTCAATGGAAAATGAACCTGTTTCAGCGATAGTTGAAGCATTAAAGCAGGAAGCAATCAAGATCAAAGAGGAGGATATCGCTGTCTGCAAAGCTATTGGAGAGAATGGACTCACATTAGTTAAGCCGGGTGATGGAATTCTCACTCACTGTAATGCTGGACAACTGGCTACATGTAAGTATGGTACAGCAACTGCTCCTATTTATCTTGGATATGAGCGTGGCTACAACTTTAAGGTGTTTGCTGATGAGACAAGACCACTTCTTCAAGGTGCAAGACTTACTGCCTTTGAACTTCATAGTGCAGGAGTAGATGTGACTCTCATTTGCGATAACATGTCTGCTACAGTTATGAAGCAGGGTAAGATCAATGCTGTGTTTGTGGGTTGCGACAGAGTAGCAGCCAATGGTGACACTGCCAATAAGATTGGTACCAGCGTGGTTGCGACGGTTGCGAACTACTATAATGTGCCTGTATATATATGTGCACCAACCTCAACGATTGATCTTGATACAGCAACAGGTGCGGAGATTAAGATTGAGCAAAGACCTGATAGTGAAGTAACAGAGATGTGGTATAAGGAAAGAATGGCTCCAGAAGGGGTTAAGGTTTTCAATCCGGCTTTCGATGTTACGGACCATAACCTTATTGCTGGAATAGTGACTGAGAATGGTATTGCATATGAACCTTATACAGAGAGTCTCAGAGAAATGGTTATGAAGGTAAAGGGAAAATGATGGCTAAGGAAAAGAAGAATAAACAGATAAATGATATCTCGATATCGGCAGAAAAGCTGAATACTAAATATCCTTACAAAAGACTGATAATCCTGTTGACAATAATAGTTCTGCTGATAGTAGTTGCAGTATTATCATTAATCTATAAAGAATATGCAAGCTTTGCAGGAATTATTCTGTTTATAGCATATGTTTCGGCGATTACATTTGGGCAAAGATCCAGTGATTATGTGTTTACATTTGTTCCCAATGCAGGGTTGAAAGATTTTCAAATCACATACAAGGGTAAAGAACTAAAACTGGATTACAGGCTTGATAAAAATGGAAGATTTATGTGGGCTGACTCCAAGAAGCCTGTCAAATGCATCAGCTATGCAGATGGCAGTGGGATGAATAAATACATCACAAAATACAGAGTTCTTAACTATATAAATGTGGTAATGGAACAAAATGATTTATATTCAGATCATGCATGGTAAAATGAATAAAAGATAAGACAATATTGCATAAATATACATGTATAGAATAAATATTCACTTATTTATGCATAAAGTCTCTGCGTTTTGAATATTGCCTTGAGAAAATAAAAAATGGGTTGTATATTTAACGAGATGAGTTTGTATTAATAACAAATAAGAATATATATCGGAGGATTTTAAAATGGCTAAAGAAAAGGTTGTTTTAGCGTATTCGGGTGGACTTGATACTACAGCTATCATTCCATGGCTTAAGGAAACATATAACTATGATGTTGTATGCTGCTGTGTAGACGTAGGACAGGAAAGCGAGCTTGAAGGACTTGATGAGAGAGCAAAGTATTCAGGAGCTGAAAAGTTATACATCGAAGATGTAGTTGATGAACTTTGTGATGAATATATTATGCCTACAGTAAAGGCTAATGCAGTATATGAGAATAAGTATCTTCTTGGTACATCATTTGCAAGACCAGTTATAGCAAAGAAGCTTGTTGAAATTGCTCGTAAAGAAGGCGCTGTAGCAATCTGTCATGGTGCTACTGGCAAGGGAAATGATCAGCTTAGATTTGAGCTTTCTATTAAAGCTCTTGCTCCTGACATCAAGGTTATAGCTACCTGGAGACAGCCAGAATGGACAATGCAGTCTCGTGAAGATGAAATCGCATTCTGCCAGGCACATGGAATTGATCTTCCATTTGATGCAAGCCATTCATATAGCCGTGATAGAAATATCTGGCATATTTCTCACGAGGGACTTGAACTTGAAAGTCCATCACAGGCTCCTAACTATGATGATCTTCTTGTTCTTTCTGTTACACCACAGAATGCTCCAGATGAAGCAGAAGATGTTGAGCTTGAGTTTGAAGCAGGTATACCAGTTGCACTTAATGGAAAGCGCATGAAGGTATCTGATATTATCAGAGAACTCAACAAAATTGGTGGAAAGCATGGTATTGGTATTATTGATATCGTTGAGAACCGTGTAGTTGGTATGAAGTCTCGTGGTGTATATGAGACACCAGGCGGAACTATCCTTATGGAAGCTCACAGACAGCTTGAAGAGATCTGCCTTGACAGAGAGACATTAGGCTACAAGAACATGATGGCAATTAAGTTTGCTGATCTTGTATATGAAGGAAAATGGTTTACTCCTCTTCGTGAGAGCATGTCTGCATTTGTAGATAAGACTCAGGAGACAGTTACAGGAACCTGTAAGATGAGCCTTTACAAGGGCAATATCATCAAGAAGGGTACAACTTCTCCTTATTCACTTTACTCAGAGAGCCTTGCTTCATTCACAACTGGTGATCTTTATGATCATCATGATGCAACTGGATTCATCACATTATTCGGTCTTCCAATGAAGGTTAGAGCTATGATGAAGCAGAATGTTGAAACTAATACAAAATAATGTTTTTTATCAAAGGAAGCACCACAGATGTGGTACTTCCTTTTTCTTTTTTATTGGGGTATCATTAAATGTGGTGTGGTGAAACACCGTAAAAGGAGGGGAAAAATGAATTTATCACAGCAACATGAATTACAGAAGGTAAAATTTATCTTTGTAGTAAGAACAATTACTATGCTTTGTCTTGTTCCAATTTCTTATGTTTACAGCAATGGAGTACTTGGAACTGTACGAACAGCTTATATGGCTATTGGCGCAATTATGTGTCTGGCATTTTTGATTACAAAGAATATCGGAGAGATTCCAAGCAAAATCTGCCTGATTTTTTTGGCGGCAGGATATGCTTTTTTATTTTGGACAAGTGGAGAACCGTATTTGTTCATAATAATGTTTCCGATGCTACTGATAGTTGTTTTGGATATGCAAAGAAAGACTACATATATCAGTGCTCCGGCTTGTGTAGTTATTAATATTGTATATGCCATTATTTACTTTGTTTCCAGCGATGGAAGCTTAGCTAAGCAGGTTGTCATTTCTCTCATTTTCAGTATTCTTGTTGCTATTATGGGCGTAGTTATGACGAACCTAATGGAAGATCAGAATAATGAGAAAATCCAGTATCTTACAAAACAGGGTGAAGATGCAGCAAGAGTATCACAGGGGATAGTTGAAGAATCAGAAAGAATTATTGATACACTAAATAGTGCGCATGAGTTGATAGGATCTCTTAATGAAAGTATAAGTGCAAGTAATGATTCTACCAATGAGATTGCAAGAGCTATTCATAATACTGCTGAAGCAATTGGAAATCAGACTGAAATGACAGCTCAGATTCAGGAAAACCTGTTTAGCTCAGAGCAGGAGGCAGCAAACATGCGTGAAGTTGCTGATGCGACTGAACAGGCTGTAAAAGAAGGCGTAGAATTACTTGATGAATTAAGAAAACAGGCTGAGAATACTGCTCAGATTAATGAAACAACTATGCAGGCAACTCAACAGCTTGAGAATCGTATTGCCGCAGTTGAAGATATTATTAGTACAATTCTTAATATTTCTTCTCAGACTAATCTACTTGCATTGAATGCTTCTATTGAAGCTGCAAGAGCAGGAGAAGCAGGAAGAGGTTTTGCTGTGGTAGCAGAACAGATAAGAACACTTTCAGAAGAAACCAAAGAATCGGTAACAAAGATTACGGATATAATAAAGAATCTTACAGATGATGCAGATATTGCAAATGAGAATATGAAGCTTACAGCTGATAGTGTAAGACAGCAGAACAGGATGGTTGAGGTAACCGGAGAAAAATTTGTTGCTATTCGTGAAAGTGTGGATGCGCTTAATGATTCCGTTACTAGCATTACTGGAAAGATTGATGGAATCGTATCTGCAAATACAATGATTATGGATTCAATATCTAATCTTTCAGCAACTTCTGAAGAGGTGGCTGCTACTGCAGAGTCGTCAACAAGAATAAGTGATGACAGTGTAATGTATATGAACAGCATGAATGAAACATTTGAAAACATTTACCAGTCTGCAAATACAATGAAGGAAATGTTGTAAGGAGTTAATATGCCAGTATTTGATTTTAGTGAAAAAGCAAATGAAAAGGGTGAGGCTATATGCACATATATCACATTTGCATCAGAAGAACATGAGGCGAGTGCTGACAAGCCAATCATGATTATTGATAATGCAAGTAATGCATTAAAGCATCATACATCGGGAATGTTTATTAATCCGATTAAAAGAACTTCATTTGAATTTCAAAATGATACTGAAAAAATATGGGCTGACATAAAGAGGATTGATTCAAGATTTACAAGTCTGCTCAAGTGGCTTGGTGAGAACCACATAAAAGTCAGACTTTCCGGAGCTAACACAGAGGAAGGTTATGCTGTATATAAGATTCGTGAGCAGGCCTATGGAGACAGCAAAAAGGTATCCTCCGAAAATGGATTTCTTCAGTATATGATTGACAGACTGTTGGCATCAGATGCTCCAAGTGAGGAAGTAGTTGATGAGGATGAGAAGGAAGAAAAAGGCGATGCAATGAAGCTTACCAGCATTCAGAGTATCACTGATTTCCTTTCCTGCGCTGGAAAAACACTTCCTGACAATATACAGCTCTGGGCAAGAAGAAATCTTGCAGTGGCAAAAGCCAATGAAGTTTCCCCAGAGGAAAGAAGACATGCTCTGCGTGCGCTATCTCTCATGCTGGGAGTACAATGGCAGAACAACTATTT
This sequence comes from Lachnospiraceae bacterium UBA1712, assembly GCA_002317175.1. GTDB lineage: Bacteria > Bacillota > Clostridia > Lachnospirales > Lachnospiraceae > Colinaster. Next base: position 114,468 of record DCJA01000023.1, read on the forward strand.
CCCTTCCATTGATCCGGTTGAGGCAAGAAGAATTCTGGATGAAGAACTCTACGGCATGGAGAAGGTAAAGCAGCGAATAATAGAGACTATTATCCAGATTAACAGAACGCATACACTTCCTGCTTATGGACTTCTTATTGTAGGACCTGCAGGAACTGGAAAATCACAGGTTGCATATGCAGTGGCAAAGATTCTTAAGTTGCCATGGACTACACTTGATATGAGTTCCATTAATGACCCAGAGCAGCTTACTGGAAGCTCAAGAGTATATGCCAATGCTAAGCCAGGTATCATCATGGAGGCTTTTGGCAGTGCGGGTGGTTCGAAGCTGGTATTTATTATCAATGAGCTGGATAAGGCCAATGAAGGCAAGGGTAATGGCAATCCTGCAGATGTACTTTTGACACTTCTTGATAATCTTGGATTTACTGATAACTACATGGAATGTATGATTCCAACAGATGGAGTATATCCAATAGCTACTGCTAATGATAAGAGCAAGATAAGCGCACCTATTATGTCGAGATTTGCAGTGATAGAGATACCAGATTATTCAAAGGAAGAGAAGAAAATCATTTTTACAAAATTTGCGCTTCCTAAGATTTTGAAGAGAATGAGTATGACCAGTGACGAAATCAGCATTACAGATGATGGGCTGGATGCAGTAATCGATCTTTGCAGTTCGACCTCAGGCATCAGAGATGTTGAGCAGGTAGCTGAGCATATTGCTGCTAATGCGCTTTATCAGATAGAGGTCAATGATCTCAAGACAGTCACTTATGATTCAGAAAAAGTCTATGCGTTGATTAATTAGCATAAAATAAGAGTTATAGAATTATATAAGCCCTTAGGCAATTCAATATATGGATTTGCTTAAGGGCTTTTGTATGTATTGACAAAAAATGTTAACACTTTATTCACACTAGTGAAGGCGTGGATTTGTTGATTTTTAGAGGCTTTAGTGTTAGTATAGAAAAGGCGTTTTGCGTAAAATATTATTTTAATTATATATGGAGGATATCATGACAAAGGATTTTGAAGGTTTACTTTCAAAGGTAAATGAGTGTGAGACAAAGAAGCTTGCTGTAGCAGTAGCTCAGGACAAGCCAGTACTTGAAGCAGTTAAGCTTGCTAAGGAGCGTAAGATTGCAGATTCTATTCTTGTTGGTGACGAGGAGCAGATCAGAGCAATTGGTGCTGAGATCGGTATGAATATGGATGATTTCCAGATTATCGATGAGAAGGATGTTGTTGAAGCTTCTCTTAAGGCAGTTAAGCTTGTACATGATGGCGAAGCAGATATGTACATGAAGGGACTTCTTCCTACAGGAACATTCTTAAAGAGTGTACTTAACAAGGAAGTTGGTCTTCGTACAGGAAAGCCACTTTCACACGTTTGTGTATTTGAGTTCCCAGAACTTCAGAGACTCTTATTCTTAACAGACGTTGCATTTATGCCATATCCTACACTTGAAGACAAGAAGTGCATGATTGAATATACAGTAGATGTTGCTAAGGCTTGTGGAGTTGATATGCCAAAGGTTGCTGTACTTGCAGCAGTTGAGACAGTTAACGAGAAGATGCAGTGCACAGTAGATGGTGATGCTCTTTCAAAGATGCAGGATGCAGGTGAGATCAAGGATTGTATCGTTGAGGGACCTCTTTCAATGGATATCGCTCTTTACAGAGAAGCAGCAGAAGAAAAAGGAGCTCTTGGAAGAAAGGTTGCAGGCGATGCAGACATTCTTGTATTCCCAGACATCCATGCTGGTAATCTTGTATATAAGACAATGGTTCACATGGTTCCATGTAAGAACGGTAACATTCTTACAGGTACAAAGGCTCCAGTTATTCTTACATCACGTTCAGATACTGTTGAAGTTAAGATCAACTCAATTGCTCTTGCTGCAGTAGTTGCTGAGCAGATGAAGAACAAGCAGTAATAAACAGTTTATAAATAGTTAATAAGAACTTTATTGCCACGATGTGACAGAATGGAGATAATCATGAGTATTAAGAGTTTAATCATCAATCCAGGTTCTACATCAACAAAGATTGGTGTATTCGAGGATGAAACATTATTATTTGAGGAGACACTTCGTCATTCAACAGAAGAAATCGCTCAGTATGCAACAATTGCAGACCAGAAGGATTTTAGAAAGAATATTATTATTAACCTTCTTAACGAGAAGAATTTTGATATCAAGACACTTGGTATGGTAGTAGGCCGTGGTGGTATGTTAAAGCCAATTCCAGGTGGTACATATGCTGTAACAGATGACCTTCTTAACGATCTTAAGATTGGTAAGCAGGGACAGCATGCATCAAATCTTGGTGGTATGCTTGCAAGAGAAATAGGCGATGAAATCGGAGTTCCTTCATTTATCGTGGATCCTGTTGTTGTTGATGAAATGTGCGATGTTGCAAGATATTCTGGTGTTCCAGAGCTTCCTCGTACATCAGTATTCCATGCACTTAACCAGAAGGCAGTTGCTAAACGTTATGCAAAGGAAGCTGGAAAGAACTATGGCGACCTTAACTTAATCGTTGTTCATATGGGCGGTGGTGTATCCGTTGGTGCTCATAAGGCTGGTAAGGTTATCGATGTATTTAATGCCCTTGATGGTGATGGCGCATTTTCTCCAGAGAGAGCTGGTTCAGCTCCAGTAGGCGCACTTATTAAGATGTGCTTCTCAGGTCAGTACACAGAGAAGGAAATATACAAGAAATTTGTTGGTGGCGGCGGCTTAAATGCTTACCTTGGAACAAACGACATGAGAGATGTTGAGAAGATGGTTAACGAAGGCGATGCAAAGGCTACAGAAGTTAGAAATGCATTTATCTTCCAGGTTGCAAAGGATATCGGTGCTATGGCATGTGTTCTTAATGGCAAGGTTGACCAGATTGTTGTTACTGGTGGTATTGCATACGATAAGGGCGTTGTTGCAGGTCTTAAGGAAGCTGCAGAGTGGATTGCACCATTTACAGTATACCCAGGTGAGGATGAGCTTCTTGCTCTTGCACAGGGTGGTCTTCGTGTTATGAATGGCGAAGAGAAAGCTATGGTTTACTAATTCGAAAAGTATTAGTAACTAAGTTTATTTTAGGGAGTAACAGATTACATGAGTAAGCTTGTTGATAAAGTCTTTGGTACTCATAGTCAGAGAGAACTGAAGAGAATCATGCCAATAGTTGATAAGATTGAAAGTCTGAGACCAGAATTTCAGGCTAAGTCTGATGAAGAACTAAAGGACATGACAAGACAATTTAAGGAAAGATATGCTCAGGGAGAGTCATTGGATGACCTTCTTCCTGAAGCTTATGCTACTGTTCGTGAGGCAGCAAAAAGAGTGCTTAACATGGAGCATTTCCGTGTTCAGTTAATCGGTGGTGTTGTTCTTCACCAGGGACGTATTGCAGAGATGCGTACTGGTGAAGGTAAGACTCTGGTATCAACTCTTCCTGCATATCTCAATGCGTTAACAGGTGAAGGCGTATATGTCGTAACTGTCAACGATTATCTTGCAAAGCGAGATTCTGAGTGGATGGGACAGGTGCATGAATTCCTTGGATTAAAGGTTGGTGTTGTACTTAATGCACTTACTCCTGAGGAAAGACAGCAGGCATATCAGTGTGATATTACATATGTTACCAATAATGAGCTGGGCTTTGATTATCTGAGAGATAACATGGCTATCTATAAGGAGCAGCTCGTATTAAGAGATTTGAAGTACTGTATCATCGATGAGGTTGACTCGGTTCTTATTGATGAGGCAAGAACACCTCTTATCATTTCTGGACAGAGTGGCAAATCCACAAAGCTCTATGAGGCATGCGATCTTCTTGCACGTCAGATGCAGCGTGGTGAAGATATGGAAGACCTTTCCAAGATGGATGCCATTATGGGTATTGTTCAGGAGGAAACTGGTGATTTCATAGTAAATGAGAAGGACAAGATTGTTAATCTTACTGAGCAGGGTGTTGGTAAGGTAGAGCAGTTTTTCCATCTTGATAATCTTGCTGATCCAGAGAATATTGAGATTCAGCACAATATTATTCTTGCTCTCCGTGCTCATAATCTTATGTTCAGAGATCAGGATTATGTTGTTAAGGATGATCAGGTATTAATCGTAGATGAGTTTACTGGACGTATTATGCCAGGTAGAAGATATTCTGATGGTCTTCATCAGGCTATTGAAGCTAAAGAGCATGTTAAGGTTAAGCGTGAGTCCAAGACTCTTGCTACCATCACATTCCAGAACTTCTTTAACAAGTTTGAGAAGAAGGCTGGTATGACAGGTACTGCTCTTACAGAAGAGAAGGAATTTAGAGATATCTATGGTATGGATGTTATCGAGATTCCAACTAACAGACCAGTTGCCAGAATTGACCTTCAGGATGCTGTATATAAGACAAGAAAAGAAAAGCTTAAGGCTATTGTGGATTCGGTTGTTGAGGCACATGAGAAAGGACAGCCTGTCCTGGTTGGTACCATTACTATTGAAGCCAGTGAAGAGTTGTCATCTATGCTTCGTAAGCGTGGAATAGAGCATAAGGTACTTAATGCCAAGTTCCATGAGATGGAAGCTGAGATTGTTGCTGAAGCAGGTATTCATGGCAAGGTAACCATTGCTACTAACATGGCTGGTCGTGGTACTGATATTAAACTTGATCAGGAAAGTCTTGCAGCAGGCGGACTTAAGATTATTGGTACAGAACGTCATGAAAGCCGTCGTATTGATAATCAGCTTCGTGGTCGTGCCGGACGTCAGGGTGACCCTGGTGAATCAAGATTTTATATCTCACTCGAAGATGATCTTATGCGTCTCTTCGGTAGTGAGAGACTTATAACTATGTTCAATGCCCTTGGTATTCCAGAGGGACAGCAGATTGAGCATAAGATGTTAACAGATGCAATCGAAAATGCTCAGAAGAAGATAGAAGGTAACAACTTTGGTATCAGAAAGAATCTTCTTGAGTATGACGATGTTAACAACGAACAGAGAGAGATTATGTACGCAGAACGTCGTCGTGTTCTTGATGGCGAAAACATGCGTGATGTTATCTATAAGATGATGACTGATATCGTAGATGGCAGTGTAGATACAGCTATCGGTGATGACAATCATCCAGAGAACTGGGATTTCAGAGAACTCAACGAGTTACTCCTTCCAATCATTCCACTTGAGCCTGTTTCTAAGAATAGACTTGAGGGTGATAATAAGGGTGCGCTTAAGCAGCAGCTGAAGGAAGAAGCAGTTAAGCTTTATGAAGCTAAGGAAGCAGAATTCCCTGATTCAGAACAGCTTAGAGAACTTGAGCGAGTAGTTCTTCTTAAGGTTATAGATAAGAAGTGGATGGATCATATCGATGATATGGATCAGTTACGTCAGGGTATTGGTCTTCAGGCGTATGCTCAGAGAGATCCACTTGTTGAATATAAGATGAATGGCTATGACATGTTTGATGCCATGACAGATGCTATTCGTGAGGATACTGTTAAGATGCTCTGCCATGTAAGAGTTGAGCAGAAGGTAGAGCGTGAGCAGGTTGCGAAGGTGACTGGTACCAATAAGGATGACACTGTTGCAAAGGGACCAAAGAGAAGAATGGAAGCTAAGGTATATGCCAACGATCCATGTCCATGTGGTTCAGGAAAGAAATATAAACAGTGCTGTGGTAAGAATTAAGCAGATAATATAAAAGAAAATGAGCTAATGTGTTATAATTGGCTTGTGATGTAATTAGATGCCATCACTTTAGGGTGATGGCATTTTTTTGTAAATGAAGACTAAGTATATATAAAAGCATGAGTGGGGTATATAAGGTGTTTGAGATTATATTTGGATCAATTTTTGCATTTTTTTCAGGATTCATGTTCTATGCATTCAATTTCCTTCCCGGAGAAGGAACAGGAAGTCTTGCGGCCGCCAATGTAATAATGACAGTGTTCTTTACTATTGGCATTATGTTTATAGTGAAGGGCGTTAAGAAACTAATCATTAATAAAAAAACAGACCTGCACGGTGAATTATGCTATGGACAGGTTAAGGCTGTCAAATTTAATGGAACAGTAATTAATGGTGTTCAGCAGTATGATGCCTATCTTAGAGTATATATTGAATCCACAGGAAAGTTTGTGGAAGTTCATGAGAATATTGGGGATAAGGTTCATCAGTTTCCTGAGGCAGGCTTCTATGCAGTTAAGTATTATGAAGGGGATATAAACTTTGAGTATCCAGTTCCTTCGTTTGATGCACTTCCAGCTCATATCAAAGAAGTGTTTGATGATGGACAGATAATACCCGACGATAATTCATGGTATAGTAATAGCGAAGATAATAATGGAGTCTTTGATTCTTTTGGGACTTCAAATGAAAGTAGCTATAATCCCAATATGTATAACTACGACTATGAACTTGAAGCAGAAGCACGTAGTAAAGAAGCAGAATTCAGAGCACTGGGGGAAGATGAATTTGCAAATGATGCATATAAGGCTATGCTCCGATGATGTATTTGACAACGAAGTTTTAAGGCTATGCTTCGAGAAGATTTTGACAACTAATAGATAAGGAATGGAAAAATAGATGGTAGAACTTGATCAGATGAAAGTTGAGCTTGGAACATATAAGGTTCCATTAGCAGAAGTGAAGGATTCACTTGATTTGGATAATAAGGAAAAACGAATTGAAGAGCTTGAAAGGGAAATGGAAGCGCCAAACTTCTGGGATGATGCGGATATTGCTAATCAGAAGATGAAGACGCTGAAGAACCTGAAGGATACAGTGGAACTCTATTCTTCTCTTGCAACTCAGTATGAGGATATAGAGACTCTTATTGAGATGGGATACGAAGAAGAGGATGAGGAAATGGTCGCAGAGGTAAGAGGCGAACTAGATTCTTTCATCAGCACCCTGGATGACCTTAGAATCAGTACCCTGCTCAATGGTGAGTTTGATAAAAACAATGCTATTCTTAAGCTTAATGCAGGTGCTGGTGGAACAGAGTCCTGCGACTGGGTCCAGATGCTTTACCGCATGTATACCAGGTGGGCTGAGAAGAAGGGCTTCACCGTTGAGGTATTGGACTTCCTGGATGGTGATGAAGCGGGAATTAAGTCCGTAACCTTCCAGGTCAATGGAATAAATGCCTATGGATATCTAAAAGCCGAGAAGGGTGTACACAGACTGGTTCGTATATCTCCGTTTAATGCGCAGGGTAAGAGACAGACTTCATTTGTATCTTTGGATGTAATGCCTGAGATAAATGATGATCTTGATATTGAAATAAAAGATGATGACATTCGTATAGATACATACCGAAGCAGTGGTGCTGGTGGACAGCATATCAATAAAACCTCATCAGCTATTCGTATTACGCATTTTCCAACAGGTATTGTTGTACAGTGTCAGAACGAGCGAAGTCAGTTCCAAAACAAAGACAAGGCTATGCAGATGCTGAAGGCAAAACTGTACATGCTGCGTATGGAAGAAAACAAAGAAAAACTTTCTGACATCAGAGGTGAGGTTACGGAGATCGGATGGGGTAATCAGATTCGTTCTTACGTATTCCAGCCTTATACCATGGTTAAGGATCACAGAACTTCAGTTGAAAGTGGTAATGTTGATGCAGTAATGGATGGTGCGATTGATGTATTCATCAGTGGATATCTTAAGTGGATTAATACAAAAACTGAAAACTAAGTAAAGACTGGATGGAATATACAATAAGATACTTATAATTGATTCGTTAAGGATGAAATCTTGATGAGTCATAAAGTGGACATGAGAAGTTGCATTATATTAAAAAATGATTTACGAGGTAATATATGGACATCATTGGAAAGATTACAGAAGAATTACAGGTTAAAAAATGGCAGGTAGAAGCTGCAGTAGGGCTTATTGATGAGGGGAATACTATCCCATTCATTTCAAGATATCGTAAGGAGGTAACAGGCTCACTCAACGATGAACAGCTTAGAAATCTTGACGAGAGACTCAGGTATCTTCGTGGCCTTGATGAGAGAAAGTCAAGCGTTCTTGCTTCAATTGAAGAGCAGGGCAAGCTTACAGATGAACTTAAGGCTAAGATTGAGGCAGCAGAGACACTTGTACTTGTTGAAGACCTTTACAGACCATATAAGCAGAAGAAGAAAACCAGAGCAGGCGTTGCCAAAGAGCGTGGACTTGAACCGCTTGCTGATTATATCTGGGCACAGGAAGCAGATGCTCCTGTTGAGAAGGAAGCAGAGAAGTATATAGACGCCGAGAAAGAAGTGACAGATGTGTCAATGGCTCTTCAGGGCGCTAAGGATATACTTGCAGAGCGCATTTCAGATGAAGCAGACTATAGAACATATATCAGAAATGCTACTATGGAAGAAGGGAGATTGACTAGCAAAGTCAAAGAGAAAGATGCAGATTCTGTATATGAGATGTATTACGAATACGAGGAAGCAGTAGCAAAGGTAGCTGGTCACAGAACTCTTGCAATCAACAGAGGTGAGGCTGAAAAGGTTCTCACAGTTAAAGTTGAAGCTCCAATTGAAAGAATCACTATGTTTCTGGAGAAAAAAGTTATTCTTAAGGACAATGAGTATACAACACCAATCCTTAAAGAAGTTATTGCGGATAGCTATGACAGACTTATTGCTCCTGCAATTGAGCGTGAGGTTAGAAATGAACTTACAGAGAAGGCAGAAGATGGTGCCATAAGCGTATTTGGTAAGAATCTGGAACAGCTTCTGATGCAGCCTCCAATTGCAGGAAAGGTTGTACTTGGATGGGATCCTGCATTCAGAACAGGATGTAAGCTTGCTGTTGTAGATGCAACAGGTAAAGTACTTGATACAAAAGTTATCTACCCAACAGCTCCTCAGAATAAAGTTGAGGAAGCAAAAGTTGAATTGAAGAAGCTTATTAAGAAGTATGGTGTATCTCTCATTTCTGTAGGAAATGGTACTGCTTCACGTGAATCAGAGCAGGTAATTGTTGAACTTATTAAGGAGCTTGACACTCCAATACAGTATGTAATTGTTAACGAAGCAGGTGCGTCAGTTTATTCTGCAAGTAAGCTGGCTACAGAGGAGTTCCCTAACTTTGATGTGGGACAGCGTTCAGCTGCTTCAATTGCAAGACGTCTTCAGGATCCTTTGGCAGAGCTTGTTAAGATTGATCCAAAGTCAATTGGAGTTGGCCAGTATCAGCATGATATGAATCAGAAGAAGCTTGGAGATTCGCTTACCAATGTTGTTGAGGACAGTGTAAATAAGGTTGGAGTCGATCTTAATACTGCATCAGCCCCCCTACTTGAATATATTTCTGGTATAAGTAAGCCAATTGCTAAGAATATCGTTGAGTACAGAGAGGCTAATGGTAAGTTCAAGGAGAGAAAGGAACTTCTCAAGGTTCCAAAGCTTGGACCAAAGGCTTATGAGCAGTGTGCAGGCTTTCTTAGGATTAATGATGGCAAGAATCCTCTTGATGCAACAAGCGTTCATCCTGAGAGCTATGAAGCAACTATGACTCTTCTTAAGAAGCTTGATATGAATATGGATGACGTAAGAGAGCTTCAGAAGCAGGCTGCATCTGCCAAGAAAGTAGTTGTTAAGGCGGCTAAGAATGAAGCGAAAAAGCCTGAGAGAAGACCTCAGAAGCCTCAGAAGATTAATACCAATACTGCAATGGGGAAAGCACTTGCTGCAGCGATGGGAAATATAGCCCTTGAGCAGGACGATAGTTCAAGACCAGTATCAGCTGCGCCTAAGGCATTGGCATTTGAGACGGAAAGCCAGGTTACAGGGCTTTCAAAACGTATCAAAGATACAAAGAAGATGGCACAGGAGCTTGGAATTGGTGAGATTACTCTTAATGATATTCTCAAGGAACTTGAGAAGCCTTCAAGAGATCCAAGAGAGGATATGCCAAAGCCAATTCTTAGAAGTGATGTACTGGATATGAAGGATCTTGCTCCGGGAATGGTACTTAAGGGAACTGTTCGTAACGTAATCGACTTTGGTGTATTCGTGGATATAGGTGTACATCAGGATGGTCTGGTACATATTAGTCAGATTACAGACAAGTTTATCAAGCACCCATTGGAAGCGGTGTCAGTAGGCGATATTGTTGATGTAAAGGTAATGAGCGTTGATCTTGCCAAGAAGCGCATCGCGTTGACAATGAAGGAAGTGTAGAATTATAATTAATACATCAGTTGGAGTGGACTATTAATGGATTTTACAACAGAAACAATTAATAGCATACAGGAAGATAATCCATCATATAAGGCACTAGATAATGGTTTTGCCAAAGCGGCAAGCGCATTGGGAATTGCTTCGATTGTAACTGCAATCTTTGGACTGGCTACTATTCCTTTAATGCTTGGAGGACTTGCGATTATTCTTGCTATTCTTTCAAGGGGAAGAGGCAGCATGGAAGGCAGAGCGGTTCGTGGAATGACCTGTGGGATCGTGGGTATGACCATAAGCATAGCGCTTATTGCCTATGTTATATACCTGTTCTGTATAAGCCCTACATACAGATCGTTGATAAACAGCCAGTGTGAGACTATGTATGGTTATACCTTAAATGATGTAATAGAAGACTATGTGGGAGATGGCTTCGATTTAGAGGAATATCTGACCAGATAGAAGAATTTGATGTGTAAGGAATTCTTATCAGGTGGATGATTATTGATGAGAGGAGAGAATTCAGATGGCAATAATCGGAATTGGAAATATTGGAATTAATCCAGTTAATAATTATGACAGTTCTAGCAATCCTAATAATGCAGCAGGACTTGTGAATCCTACACCAGAGCTGGGTAAGCCAGGTGAAGTCAATCCTGATGATACTAAGGCTCATCCAGGAAGAAAATCAACTCCCGGGGAATGTAAGACCTGTAAGGAAAGAAAATATCAGGATGGATCTGATGAAATGGTTTCCTTCAAATCAGCATCTCATATTTCTCCAGAGGCAGCAGGCAGTGCTGTAAGAGCTCATGAGGGAGAGCATGTATCCAATGCTTATAGTAAAGCAGCGAAGAATAATGGTAAGGTACTTCAGGCATCTGTTGCTATTCACACTGCGGTATGTCCAGAATGTGGAAGGACATATGTTGCAGGAGGTACCACAACCACAAAGATTAAATATAGTAATGAAGAGAATCCTTATGTGGAGAATCTAAAGAAAAGTGACAATGGATTGCTTAGCGGCATGAATTTGGATACTGGAGTGTAATTAATGGTTTATCAGTCATCTACAGAATTAAAAAATATAGCACGAGATAAGATGCTCGGAAATTATGGCACCGCAATAGGTGCCTTTCTGTTTATGAGAATGATTATACTGTTTGGAATGATTGTTACAAGCACCATTGCCAGACAGAATCAACTCATTTTCATGGCAATATCATTTTTATTTATGATGTTTGAAGGTATCTTTGTATATGGCGAGCTGGCCATATATCTAAAGATTTCAGTAGGTATGCCAACCAGCGCCGCTGAGATATTTTCGGCTTTCAAGGGCAATGCAGATAAGGCTATCAAATCCAGACTGGTATTAGTAGCGATTATGTACGGGGGTCTGATTCTTGGAAGTATTATAGAGTTTGTTATTGATAAGATTGATAGTCCTTATGGCAAGCTGATAATGGCAGTTGTGTGGTTAACTATAGTGATTGTATGCTGCTACTGGCTTATAGCATATTCACAGCTGTTGTATTATCTGCATGACTTTGAGGATATTAGTGTTATTGAAGCCTGCAGGAGAAGCAGGAGACTTATGAAGGGCAATATGCTTGCATATCTTTATCTTTTTGTGAGTTTTATTCCGCTTTATCTGTTGGGAGTACTCTCGATGATGGTTGGATTGTATTTTATACATCCTTATGCAAAATTGACATTTACAGAATTTTATTTAGATAGAGTAAGACAGACACAGAAGGGGGTCGACGTGGCTGTCTAAAAGAAAGGGGCAAATAACTATGAAATTAATGTTTATTGGAGCCGCACATGAGGTAACAGGAAGCTGCCACTATATCAATGCATGTGGAAAGCATATTCTTGTAGACTGTGGTATGGAGCAGGGGGTAAATGTATTTGAGAATGCACCACTTCCAGTAGAAGCACCACTGATTGATTATGTTCTTTTGACGCATGCACACGTGGATCATTCAGGAATGTTGCCACTTCTGTATTCAAAGGGATTCAGAGGTCAGATTCTGATGACAGAGGCTAGCGCTGATCTGTGTAGTATCATGCTTCGTGACTGTGCTCATATTCAGATGCAGGAAGCAGAATGGAAGAGCAGAAAGGCAAAAAGAAGCAGTGATGTGTCTTATCAGGAACCTATCTACACCATGGAGGATGCAGATGGAACCATTAGAAGAATTGTACCCTGCAAATATGATTCAAAGATTAATCTTTGCGACGGAATTGACATTAGATTTACAGATATAGGACATCTTTTGGGATCTGCCAGTATTGAAGTCTGGATAACAGAGAATGGTGTATCCAAGAAGATTGTATTCTCGGGAGATATTGGTAACTTCAATCAGCCTCTATTAAGGGATCCTATTAAGACAAAAGAAGCTGATTATGTTGTAATGGAATCTACCTATGGAGACAGACTCCATGGAGAAGAGAGACCAGACTATGTTGGTGAGCTTGCCAAGATTATTCAGGAGACCTTTAACAGAGGTGGTAATGTAGTAATCCCATCCTTTGCTGTAGGTCGTACTCAGGAAATGCTCTACTTTATCAGAAAGATAAAGGAAGATAAGATGATTAAGGGTTTTCCTGATTTCCCTGTATTTGTAGATAGCCCTCTTGCTGTTGAAGCAACTGGAGTATTCTTAAAGAACAGCCTGGAGTGCTATGATGAAGAAGCATCAGCACTTGTGAAAAAGGGTATCAACCCTATTACCTTCCCAGGCTTGAAGCTGTCTATTACTTCAGATGAATCAAAGGCAATCAACTTTGATATGACACCAAAGGTTATCCTTTCTGCGTCAGGAATGTGTGAAGCTGGTCGAATCAGACATCACCTAAAGCACAACCTCTGGAGACAGGAATGTACTATCCTGTTTGTAGGATATCAGGCATATGGTACTCTGGGACGAGCTCTTATCGAGGGTGTTGACGAGGTAAGACTTTTTGGCGAACCTATTGAGGTAAGAGCGGATATCAAACAGCTTGCCGGTATAAGTGGCCATGCTGATAAGAATGGACTTTTGGAATGGATCGGTGGCTTTGAGAATCGCCCTGACAGAGTCTTTGTAGTGCATGGTGAAGATTCAGTTTGCGAGAGTTTTGCACAGACACTTATAGATGAATGTGATCTGGATGCCTATGCACCATTCAGTGGAACCAGGTTTGATATGGTTAATAATACCTTTGATTATGAGGCTGTTGGTATCAGAATCGAGCCTAAGAAAGAAGGTAGAAAGGTATCCAATGTATTCAACCGACTCATGGAGGCTGGACAGAGACTTATTGGTGTTATCAAGAAATGCGAAGGTATGGCTAATAAGGATCTTGCAAAGTTTGCAGATCAGATTAATTCACTATGTGATAAATGGGACAGATAACTGGTTGATATATAATTGTGTATCTGGTGTGCAATTGTTTGGGAAATAGATTAGATGAAAAGTTTCGATAAATTCAGAGTTAATATTTGGGATGAAGGTGAATATAATTATGAGGCGGCTTATGGATTTGAGCCTAATATCAGAGTTTACCTTCATGATGATGATACGGTTCGTGATGCGATGATTGTAGTACCTGGTGGTGGCTACTGTATGGTGGTTCCACACGAAGGCGAGTGTGTTGCAAAGACATTTTTTGATAAGGGTATGAATGTTTTTGTGCTTACATACACTACAGATATTACATTTGCTGTGCCTCTAAAGACACAGCCGCTAAAGGACATCTCAAGAGCTGTTCGAGTTGTAAGGAGCAATGCAAAGGAATACAGGATTAATCCAGACAGGATAGTTGTCTGTGGTTTTTCGGCAGGTGGACATGTATGCGCCACACTTGCTACTCATTGGCAGGATGACACTGACACAGGAAGATATAAAGATGTATCCAACAGACCAGATGGAGTAATACTATCTTATCCTGTTATTACAACTGGTGAGTACACACATATCTATTCAGTCTGGGCGCTTATTGGACAGAATGCGTCAGAAGAAGAGATGAACTATTTCTCATGTGAGAAGCAGGTAACTGACAAGACGCCGCCATGCTTTGTATGGCAGACCAAGGAGGATGATCTTGTACCAGTTGAGAACAGTTATCTCTTTGCTGAGAGTCTTCAGCGTAATAAGATTCCTCATGCTTTTTATGTGTTCCCTCATGGTGGACATGGCATGTCAGTATGCTCTGAGAATCTGGCAAAGGGCCTGTACTGTGATGATTATACCTTTGAGCAGCTAAATGCCGCAGTGGCAGCAGTTAAGGCAGGAAATGGAATAAATGTGTCAGAGCAGAGAGTAGCTGAACTTAGAGAACAGTTTCCAGATTCATCACAGTTTGGTGAAGCAGGAAGTCCAGAAGATTCTGAAGACAATTATCCAGATGGAACCACAGATAATCACACAGATGAAGCTTTGGGCAATAATACTGTTGTCGATGATAATCCATTTCCAGATGTCAGACTATGGCCTGAGCTTGCCTACGCCTGGATAGAGAAGCTCTAGGCCGAATCGAGGGCGAATAGACAGACGACCTAATGAACCAATAGATGAAGTAATACAGGTTTTATTATATTAGTAGTAGTATATGAAAAATTAATTATTAGAAGATTAGGAGACTATAGATGAGTTACGCAGACAGAGTGTTTGTACAGATGTGCAAGGATATCTTGGAAAATGGAACCAGCACAGAAGGAGAGAAGGTTAGACCTCACTGGCCTGATGGAACTCCAGCATATACAATCAAGAAATTTGGTGTAGTAAACAGATATGATCTTAGAGAGGAATTTCCTCTTCTTACACTTAGAAAGACAGCACTTAAGTCAGCTACAGATGAGATACTCTGGATCTGGCAGCAGAAATCCAATAATATCAATGATCTTCACAGCCATATCTGGGATGAGTGGGCTGATGCAGACGGTTCTATTGGAAAGGCATATGGCTATCAGCTTGGTGTGAAGCATCAGTATAAAGAAGGCATGATGGATCAGGTGGACAGAGTAATATATGACCTGAAGAATAATCCATTTTCAAGAAGAATTATGACTAATATATATAATCATGAAGACCTGCATGAGATGAATCTTTATCCATGTGCCTACAGCATGACCTTCAATGTAACCCAGAGACCAGGCGAGGATAAACTTACTCTCAATGGTATTCTTAACCAGCGTTCCCAGGATGTACTTGCAGCCAATAACTGGAATGTAGTTCAGTACTCGGTACTTCTGCATATGCTTGCAAGAGAATGTGATATGTATGTAGGTGAGTTTGTTCATGTGATAGCAGATGCTCACATTTACGATCGTCATGTGGATATCATTAAGGAACTTATAGAGCGTCCTCAGTATGATGCCCCAAAGTTTACGCTCAATCCAGATGTTAAGAACTTCTACGATTTCACACGAAATGATGTATCCGTAGAAAACTACATAACGGGCGAGCAGATCAAGGATATTCCAATAGCAATTTAATGATAAGATGATGTATATATTTTCACGTAAAAGGCGTTCGCACTTCCTCAAAACGCAGCGGATACTAAGCTTGCCTTCGGCTCGCTAAGTGCCGGCGTTTTTCGAGACTTTTACTTAGAAAATATATACATGCATTCATAAAGGAGAATGAAGATATGAACATGATAGTTGCTGTAGATGCAAACTGGGCAATTGGCAATAAGAATCAGCTTCTGGTTAGAATTCCAGCGGATATGAAGATGTTTAGGGCTGAGACAACTGGTAAAGTGGTTGTACTTGGAAGAAAAACACTTGAGACCTTCCCAAATGCGAAGCCTCTGCCACAGAGACAGAATATTATTCTTTCAACCAATGTCAATTACAAGGTTGAAGGAGCCAAGGTAGTACACAACATAGATGAACTTCTAGAGGAGTTGAAGAATTATACATCTGAGGAAGTATATATTATCGGAGGTGCGACTGTATATGAGGCTATGCTTCCATATGTGGACACAGTGCATGTAACAAAGATTGACCACGAGTACGAAGCAGACGCATTCTTTCCAAATCTGGATAAAGATCCTGATTGGGAGATTACTGCTGAAAGCGAAGAACAGGTGTACTTTGATATAACATATGCTTTTGTAAAATATGAAAGAAAAAAATAAGGCATAAATTGATTTCCTCCACATATGGTGGAGGATTTTTTATGTGGTTAATAGGCGTAATCTATTTTGCGGATAATATACATAGTTTTGCTAGAAGATATGTGTAGCACTCTTGGACAAAGATAAAACAGGTTGACAGGTGTATAGACGTGATGATATACTTCATTACGTCAAAGCGCTGACGCATAAAAACGTTAAAGCGTTGGCGTTTAAAACTGATAAAGCGCAACAAAGTGCTTTATTTGTGACATATTTTTCATAAAACGAAAGAATTAATAAACCTTTGGTTAGGGAGGAAAACACAATGGCAGCTACACTTAGCTCAATTCTTCTTGTTATTTTCTTTGCTGTAATGATTGCAGTAGGAATCTATACAAGAAAAAATGCTACTGATGTCAATGGCTTCGTTCTTGGTGGACGTTCGGTTGGCCCATGGCTTACAGCATTTGCATTTGGTACATCTTATTTCTCGGCAGTAATCTTTGTAGGTTACGCAGGACAGTTCGGTTGGTTATTTGGTCTTGCAGCAACCTGGGCAGGATTAGGAAATGCGTTTATCGGTTCACTTCTTGCTTGGAACGTTCTTGGCAGAAGAACCCGTATCATGACACAGGCACTTGATGCAAAGACGATGCCAGATTATTTTGGTAAGAGATTTAACTCTACTGCATTGAAGGTTGCAGCGTCGATAATCGTATTTATCTTCCTGATTCCATATACAGCTTCACTTTACAATGGACTTTCAAGTCTGTTTGGCCTTGTATTTGATATTCCATACTGGGTAGTAATTCTTGTTATGGCAGTACTTACTGGTATGTACGTAATCTTTGGTGGTTACATGGCAACAGCTATCAACGATTTCATTCAGGGTATTATCATGTTATTTGGTATTACTGCAGTTATTCTTGCGGTTCTTCATGATAATGGTGGCCTTCTTGCTGCTACTCAGGCACTTTCAGCAGTTGAGGCAGATGGTTGGACAGGCGGAGCTTTCAGTTCGTTCTTTGGACCTAACCCATTATTCCTGTTATTTGTAGTAATACTTACTTCTCTTGGTACATGGGGACTTCCACAGATGGTTGGTAAGTTCTACTCAATCAAGAGTGAAAATGATATTCATAAGGGAACTGTTATTTCTACAGTATTTGCTATTATCGTAGCAGGTGGATGCTACTTCCTGGGTGGTTTTGGTAGACTTTATGATGCACCTGGTATCTATAGTGAATCTGGAAAGGTTTTATTTGATAAGATTGTTCCATCAATGCTTTCAACACTTTCACCAATAATCGTTGCAGTAGTAATCGTGCTTGTACTTTCGGCATCAATGTCAACTCTTTCTTCTCTTGTACTTACATCAAGCTCAACATTTACACTTGATGTAATTAAGCCAGCGATGGCAAGTAAGAATGAGGAAATGAGCGAGAAGAAGCAGGTTACAATTATGAGAGCCTTCATCGTTGTATTCATTATCATTTCTGCTGTAATCGCAGTTGTTAAGGATTCACATCCAGAGCTTACATTTATTGCACAGATGATGGGTGTTTCATGGGGAGCACTTGCAGGTGCATTCCTTGCTCCATTCTTATATGGCTTGTATTGGAAGGGTGTTACAAAGGCTTCAGTTGTTGTATGCTTTATCTGGGGAACAGGTCTTGCAACAATTCAGTTCTTCATCAGCCTTGGACTTATCAGCAATGAAGCATGGCCAGCAGCCCTTAAGTTCACAACCCAGAATTCAATCTACTCTGGTGCAATCGCTATGATTGGTGGACTTATTATTGTTCCAATTGTCAGCCTTATATCAAAGAAGATGGAAGCTAAGGATGTTGATAAGATGTTCGAATGCTTTGAGGAAAAGGTTACAGTTGCCAAGAAGGAAGCACTTGACTAGTAATATTCAGAAGAAATACATTATTTCACTGTAATATAGAATCATTTAAAATCAAAAAAGACAGTCCCGAGGGACTGCCTTTTTTGGTATAGAGAATAGGAAATATGTAGAATGGTTACGCTACATTAGTCACATTCATCCAAGGTGTAAGTGATTCAAGTGACATATTCATAACCATGTATTTTTCAATCAATTCTGATACTGATGAATAAGTACTAAAACTGTTTTTATTTTTATCTTCAATGGAATATTTGCCATTGTCCCAGTTTTTGATGTTAAAGGTCTTGCCTAAAACTGATATAACAACAGTTTTGGCGTTGATTAGTAATGCAACTAGTTCGTTTTTTGTCATGTATTATTGTTTCCTCCTTATGTTTTATATATTAAAAGGAAAATGTGTACGACATGTGTCCACTTTCGAAAATAAAAATAAATCAAATATAAACTTATAATTTATAATCTATTACTTTATAATACTGTTAAGAGAAGATAGTAATAGCTCAAGTGGAGGGTTTATGTCAGAAAAACTTATTATTTATACTCGTGAAGCAAGTAAAGAATTATACTATGATCCAAGACTTGCTTACAGCATGCATCTTGCATATGTAGACAATGGTAAGGCAGTTGCATTTAATCATAATTCGGGAGTATTCTTTGCCAAGGCTACAGAAAATGAAGATGGTTCACTGAATCCAAAGAGTATTCAGAAACCAGTAGTAACTGATATGGGTGATGGTTCTTACAGAATCCTTGCTACACGAATTGAGGGAGATGGTGATGCTGATGCACAGGATCAGGGCAAACTTCTGATGGCTGTAACAAAGGACTTTATCAGATATACTGAGCTTCCTATGACAGCAGACTACAATGATATATATGTTCAGGCATTAGCAGGTGCAGAAGATTCATGTCAGGAAGTAGATCTTTCAGATATTGTAGGACTGGTATATGCAATGCAGATAGAAGTGCCTGATGAGATTATGCATTATCTTAAGCAGAAACTTTGCCCAATGAAGGTTGATAAATGGGATGGACCAATATTTAATAATCCTATAGCAATCAACAGAGCAGATCCAGATGTATATCTGTATAATGGCAAATATTATTATATAGCTACCAATGATGCAGATGATAATCATACACTATATATAAGAGAAGCAGACAGACTTGAGGATATACCAGAAGCAGAGGAACACCTGATTCTGGATTCGGATATGTATGATGACATAAAGGGCCTGCTTTGGGCACCTGAATTCCATGAGGTAGAGGGTAAATTATATATATTCCATGCTGCAACAAGAGGAGAATTCTTTGCTGAAGAAAGCAGACTTATGGAACTTAAAGAGGGGGGCAATCCAATCAATGCTTCGGACTGGACCAAGCCAAGAAGAATCGTTAGAATGGACGGTTCAGAGCTCTGTGAGGAGGGCAAAGAGATAACTCTGGATATGACCTGCTTTAACTGGGAAGGAGATTACTATGTTATCTGGTCTCAGAGACAGTTCTTGCCAAAGGATCTGGGGGCCTGGCTGTATATAGCGAAGCTTAATCCACAAAAGCCATGGATGCTGGCATCAGATCCAATAGTATTGTCTAAACCTGATTATGGCTGGGGCAATAATCATACATTTGTTGAAGAGGGACCATTTGCCCTTATCAGAGGAGACAAACTATATATTACATTCTCTGCGGCAGCGGTAGATGAAAGTTATGTTGTAAGTTATCTTATGATAGAAACTGGCAAAGACCTTCTTGATCCGGGGCAGTGGTTCAAGAGCAATTATCCTATTCTTACTTCAAGAAGTGTTCAGGGAGAATATGGTACAGGTCATAACGCGTATGTTATTGACCCAGAAGGCAGGGTATGGAATACATACCATGCAAGATTTGGAGCAACAGCGCCAAGAAGCAGTTCTATCCGTCAGGTATTCTTTGACGTGGACGGAGTTCCTGTGCTGGATGTAGTTTTATAAAACAGTAACCCTCCATACTGGCTTGACCAGTATGGAGGGTTTTATTTATAAGAAAAAAGTTATTGACAGAACTGTATTATGGAGATATATTAAGTGTACTACAACACGTAGTACACTTAATGCGAGCATAAGGAATTAGTGAAAGGAGAGTATATCGTGATATGGATTGATTATAAGGATGCGACTCCCATATATGAGCAGATAGTCAGCAGATTTAAGAATCTTATTGTCAAGGGTGCTTTGCAACCGGATGAGAAGATGCCTTCAGTAAGAAATCTTGCCATGGAGCTGTCTATTAATCCTAATACCATTCAGAAGGCCTATATGATTCTTGAGCAGCAGGGATTTATATACACGGTTAAGGGAAGAGGCAATTTCGTAGCAGGCGACGTTGGTCTAAAGGATATAAAAAGAGGGGAAATTTTTGAGAAACTCTCTGCCATCATAGACGAATCAAAAGAAGCGGGTATTGAGGTGGATGAGTTAATTGAGTATATGAAAAGGGAAGGGGACAGATCATGATAGAAGTTAAAAATGTAAGTAAATCATTTGATGGATTCGTGGCTGTTAAGAATATGAACCTGAGCATTAACTCGGGAATGGTATATGGACTTCTTGGTACCAATGGTGCAGGTAAGTCTACTTTGATGAGAATGATATCAGGTGTGTTAAAGCCTGATGAGGGATGTGTGTTATTGGATAAGATGAACACATATGACAATCCAGAGATTAAGAAGAATATATTTTTTATAGCTGATGACGCTTATTTCTTTTCTTATAGTTCAGCTGAGGATATGGCCAAATATTATGCTGGATTATATGAGAACTTCGATATGGAGTTGTTTGGTCAGCTTACAGAGAAGTTTTCGCTGGATAAAAAAAGAAAAATAGGCACATTTTCAAAAGGCATGAAAAAGCAGTTATCAATAATACTTGGTGTATGTGCAAAGACGAATTATCTTCTGTGTGATGAGACCTTTGATGGACTTGATCCTGTTATGAGACAGGCAGTTAAGAGCCTGCTTGCCAAGGAAATGTCAGAGAGATCATTAACACCTGTAATTGCTTCTCATAACTTAAGAGAACTGGAAGATATCTGTGATACAGTGGGACTGATTCATCAGGGAGGAGTACTGCTTTCTAAGGATCTTGATGATATCAAATGTAATATCCAGAAGGTTCAGTGTGTGTTTAGTGAAGAGGGTGGACTGAACATATTAAAGAATATATGTGATGTAATCCAGTGCAATACAAGAGGCAGTCTGCACGTTATTACAATCAGAGGAAAGCGCGATGAAGTTGAGGCAAAACTTGATTCAATCAAAACTGTATTCTGTGAGGTATTGCCACTTACCCTTGAAGAAATATTTATAAGCGAAACGGAGGTAGTGGGTTATGACATCAAAAAACTCTTACTGGAAGCTTAGCATATCCAATTTTAAAAGAAGAATTCCATATTTTGTTTTAAGTTTCTTATTTTGCTTTATTATGATTCCTGCAGTTATGTATTTTGAATGCTTATCATATACAAACTATATGGGAGACTATAATTATCAGTATATAAAGCAGAGCCTTGCTAATACAATTGCAGGTGCATATGTTCATGACATTATTGCAGTGATTCTGGCAGTACTGTTTGCTATAACCGGAAATGCATGGAACAACAGTCAGAAGAAAAATGACTTCTATAAAGCACTTCCTGTAAAGGAGAATACCAGATTTGTTTATATTCATCTGAACAGCTTTATAAGCTTTATATTGTGCTTCGGTATCAATCTTATTTTTGCTAATCTGATAGTGGCCTGCTATAAATTTTATGAGACCACTTTTGTTGTTGCAAGTTTATATTCACTGTTAATACATTCACTTGAATTTATGGCAGTGTATATGTTATCTGTTATAGCTCAGTATCTTACTGGCAATGCTGTGCTGGCTGTATTGGGCACGGGAATACTGCTCTCTGCTGAAACTGTGATAAGAATTCTGATGGACCTGTTCAAATCAGAGAATTACAAGACATATGTCAATATGTATCATGAGTTTACAGAGTTCTTTTATAAAGCTATTACTTCGCCAGTAGCCGGAGCCTTAGCAGCGCATGAAAGTATATCTAGAAAATATGATGATTATTATATTGCTTCAAACTATTCAGAGATATGGCCTGGAGTGATAAAGACAGTTGTTCAGATAGTAATCTTTACAGTTATCGCATTTTACATATATAAGGCAAGACCTGCTCAGGCTGGTAATAAAAATATTGTATTCGATAAAACAAAAGCATATATCAAATGTCTGATAATGATCCCACTGACATCTGTATGCGTGCTACTGTTTATGGAAAATGATAATGGGGCAGTAGTTCCAAAATATATAGGCATGATATTAGCTCTTGTGATATCTCACATTATTCTTCAGTATGCAATTGAGGGCGATTTCGCAGCGGTTAAGAAGGGCTATATATCCACTATAATTTCAGGAGCAATTGTTACTGCCATCATGGTCTTTTATAGCATTAGTGGTGTCAACTATGACAGATATAAGCCAGTTCTTGCAGATGTCGAAAGTCTGGGAATCTGTACTGGAGAAGAGTATGATTACAATTTTAGCAGGGGTGAAGGGATATATAGCTACATATCAAGCAGTGATTATTTCTTTAATGACGTAAAACTTACAGATGAAACATTTATAAAAGAAACCTTAGAGATTATTAGCAAAAATATAGACAATGGTACCTATTGCTTTGATGATGAATGGACAAAGAATCAGATTACTTCAGGAATAGATATTTCCTTTAATTTGAAGAACGGAAAGCAGATAAGCAGATCATATACACTTCCACAGGAAGATTGCGACAAGATTAAGTATGCAATGTATGATCTGGATGAATATAAGCATGCATCAAATCAGCTTGAGTATCCAGGTAATATAAAGTGTATTGAGAGTGCGGAATATCTAACAGTCGTTTATCGTGACTATGGAAAGAGTAACAATGATACCTGTACAATCGATGATAAAGAGCTTCAAAAGAAAATGCTTGAGGCAGTCTCACAGGATTATCTGAATAGAAGCAGCGAAGTATATACCAATGAGCTTCCTATAGGTTATATCTGTATTGATGTGTATGCACAAAAGAGAGCTAATCAGACATATGAATATAAGGTGTATGCTGGGGATACTGATACTTTGGCCATTCTTTCAGAACTTAACTATGAATTTAAATCTATCGATCTGTCAAAAATAACGAGCATAGAATTAATTAAGTATAATTATAGCGAAGCATCTGAATTAAATGAGAAGAGAGTCACACTTAACCAAGAGGACGATCTCTTTGAAGAAGTACGTAATCATCTGGTTAATCGTGAGGCATACTATAATTCAAGGCTGCCAGGAAAATACTCTTCTATATATGACATTTGTGCATATGCAGAAGACGGAAGCAGCATAGAAGTTGCATTGAAGGGAAAAGATGAAATCAAAGGTCTGGAAGAATTATTCCAGTAAAAGGGGATTTGTAAATGGTGTAGTCAGCCACATTAAGAAAATGACATAAAAAAGGGGAGTATTTACGAAGGGATGCAGGCATCGAAAGTGCCTGTGTCCTTTTTGCTGTTTTTACGGGTGAAAAAATATTGTATTTATAACTTAACGCAAAAAATTCTATAACTGTTCATATTACGATTATTTAACGTTATTTAACGATTGACAGAACAACATCAAATGTATATATTGAATATATACAATATTGAATGCGGAGTAGTGATACGTACAGATTTGCGCAGATTTGTATATTTTGCTAGCCGTTCGCTCGAAGTATTTACCAAAGTGGCATTTGCGCAATTGCCATGGGAGAAAAGATGGATATTATTATTAGCAATAGCTCTGGTGTGCCAATATATGAGCAGATTGAGGAGCAGATTAAAAGCCAGATTATGACAGGAGAATTAATGGAAGGAGATGCACTTCCTTCTATGCGTGTTCTGGCAAAGGATTTGAAGATAAGCATCATTACAACAAAAAGAGCATATGAGGATCTTGAAAGAGAAGGATTTATTGAATCTGTAACAGGAAAAGGCAGCTTTGTTAAGGGCATCAATAGTGACATTGTGAAGGAAAATATGATGTTCGCTATTCAGGAACTTCTTGAAGCAGCTGTAGATAAGGCAATTCTAGGTAAGATTTCCCAAGAAGAATTAAGTGAGATGCTTAAGCTTTTATACGATGAGAAAAAATTGTAAAGCGTGATAACGGGACACTTTTAGAGATAGGGTGCACATCCCTGTGACAAAGGAAACGTCCCCGAGGAGAATGTATGAATGTAATTGATATTAAGAATGTTACCAAAGACTATGGTGACTTCAAACTTGATAATGTGAGTTTTGCGGTACCTGAGGGTTCGGTGTGTGGATTCATAGGACAGAATGGTGCGGGAAAGACAACAACAATAAAGGCAATTCTTGATGCGATAGGTGTGGACTCAGGAAATGTTCTCGTGTTTGGAGAGGATATGAAGATTAACGGCGCCAGACTTCGTGAAGACATTGGTGTTGTATTTGATGAGATGGGCTTCCATGAGTTTATGACAGGCAAAGATATAAATATCATGATGAAGAATATCTACAAGAACTGGGATGAGAAGGTGTTTTTTGATTATCTTAAAAGATTTTCTCTTCCATCAAAGAAGAAGTGCGGAGATTTCTCACGTGGTATGCGTATGAAATTGCAGATAGCTGTAGCGCTTTCGCATGGTGCCAAGCTTCTTATTATGGATGAGCCGACCAGTGGTCTTGATCCAATTGTCCGTAATGAGATGCTTCAGATTTTTAGAGAATATGTAATAGAAGAGGACCATACAATTCTTCTTTCTTCGCATATTACAGGTGACTTGGAGAAGATTGCGGATGAAGTAGTGTTTATTGATGGCGGAAAAATAGTTCTTAATGGCAATAAGGATGATCTACTTGAAAAACACGGCATTCTCAAATGTAAAAAGGATGAATTATCTCTTATAAGTGAATCCCTAATTGTTTCTGCTCAGCCGGGAGTATATGGTGTTGAGGTTTTGGTAAATGACAAAAAGTCCTGCAAAAAGCTTTATCCTGAAATGATTATTGAGCAGGCTTCTCTTGAAGATATTATGCTTTTCTACATTAACAGGATGCATACCAATGTTGCTTGTAGCAACATTAGCGGCAGTGACATTTCCGAAGGAATGTCACGAGAGCAAGCCTCGAAAGAGGCTGAGGAGGCATTATGAAAGGTTTGATTATCAAAGACTTCATGGTTCTTCGGAAAAATCTTATTGAATTTGTGATGATATTATCTTTATCCAGCGTTGTAGCAATAATGTTTATCTTAAGTGCTCAGTATGGAAATCTCGCCAGTGCAAAGGAAAGCCTGCTTGCAGATCCGCAGGTTGGTGAATTTGGACTTATTAGTATGACATCCCTTGCATTGACGTGCTATCTGTTTGTGCCAATGGCAGCAGTAGCTGATATGTCATACATATTCAGGGAAGATGGGAAAGCTGGTTTTTCCTCTGTAGCGGCAGTTTTGCCTGTAACAGTAAGACAAAGAGTCAGTGCAAGATATATTACTATTCTTTGTACTTTGGTGGCAGGTGTTATATTTGATATATTTGCAGCGCTTATTATTTCAAGAATGACGGAGCTGATAGTATTTGGTGAAATGATAAATATGATATTTGCTGTAGCATCATTTTTAATGATATATAGCTCTCTTTGCATATTCGAATGTATTCTTTGGGGACAGGGAAAAGAGGAGGTTGCCATGATTGTATCTACCGTTATAATCATGGTAGTAATGGTCGTATGTGGATATCAGAAATTTAAGAATGCAATTTTTAACAATGATGATCAAATAATGAAAGACATTATGGAACTTCTTAAGCATAAAGCATACATCCTTGTGATAATTGCATTAGTTACTCTTATTCTTAGCTACACCTGTTCAGTTGCTGTGGCAAACAGAAAGCGGGGTGTTATATAATGGCAGGATTATTATATAAGGATTTCGTTTCTATCAAAGGAAAGACATATCTGGTTATTGGAGCTGTAATCACTCTGCTTATGCTGGGATTAAGAGTTATATATGGAATTGTTGAAAGTGGTTCAAGCGCAGAAGAGGTAGTGTTTGCTCTTCTTTTTATTATCAGTGCATATATACCATTTTCATGTATAGTGCTGACCTGCATTACAAATATGTTACCCTGCAAGGTAATAGATGATGAAAAAAAGAATAAGATAAATGATTACATAGGTTCACTGCCACTTACACAACAGCAGTATGTTTTGTCAAAATACCTATTTGTTGCGATATTAATATATGTCATTTTTTCAGTAGAAACTATGTGGGGAGTTATTTCTATGTCATTTTGCGAAGGCAATAATGAGATGATTGCTACCACATCAGAACTATTAGAATTCACTGTTGGCTTAATATATCCGTTGGCTTTGTTCGGATTATTAATGGCGGCTATTGAACTACCAATGATATTTTTGCTGGGGGGAGCAAAGATGCAGGTGATAAAGAATATTGCCATGGAAATATTGGGTGTAGTGGTATTCGGAGTAATGCTGTTTGTTGATTATAACTGGATTGAAGAGCATGTATCTTTGGAGAATATATTGGCCTGGACGAATAAGCATAGTTTTGAACTATCAGTATTCAATGTTTTTTCGATAGTTATAATACTGGGGCTGTTCTACTGCTCCTACAGATTTACCTGCAAAATGATGCAGAATAGAAAATGCAGAAGTCAGATATTTGTCAATGAGACCTCCATAGCGGTTGACAACAGGGAGGTGGCATAGATGAATAAGGAATTGGAAAGAAAGAGACTTTTTATTTTTTTAGGTATTACCTTTACTATTTCATGGATACCAATGATATTACTTGATTGTAGTGGATTTAAGTGGGATGGCACGAGGCCTTATATGGAGTCATTGGCAGGTCTGGTTATGCTTTGTCCAGCCATTGCTCATATATTAACAAGGTGGCTTACAAAGGAAGAGTTTGCAGTTGTTGGACAGGACTCCATGATGCTTGGAATTACTTTTAAGGATAAGAAATGGAAATATTTCTTATTTGCGATGCTGATTCCATGGTTGATAACAGAAATCAGCTGCGCAATTACTCTTTTTAGATATCCGGACGTGTTTGATGCCGATTATCTCAGTTCACTGGGAATGGATAGCAGGATAGCATACATATATCCACTTGTGATGATTATAAACGGAAGCGTAATTAACTTTGCAGCCTTTGGTGAAGAATTTGGCTGGCGTGGATATATGATGCCGAAGATGATAAAGCTATGGGGGACAAAACCGGCAATTATTGCAGGAGGAATTATATGGGGAATCTGGCATGCACCACTTACTGTGGCAGGTCACAATTTTGGAACAGATTATCCGGGATTTCCATTTGTAGGAATTGCTATAATGTGTTTGTTCTGCACATTTATCGGAATGATGCTTACATATGTTACTATTAAATCCGGTTCTATCTGGCCGGCAGCAATAATGCATGCAGTTACCAATAGTAAACCAAGTGTACTAATGTGTTTTATTAATAATGAGAAGCTTGCAGATATGATACCTAATTCACTTGGAATGTGGACAGGATTATTAATTCCAACAGTAGTTATTGGGACAGTATGTATGATAATGCTTTGCAAAAAAGCAAATGACTGATACATGAAAAAATATTTATTTAATGTTTAAAATTTGTCAAGAAAAAGTACTTGACATGAATATAATTCAAGAGTATTATGACAAGCAGTTGAGTGAAAACTTACTATGACTTAGGGATGAAAGACATTCTGTGAGTCGGATACTATAAACAAAGGATTAACGAAAGGAGGTAATAACATGATGAAGCTTAGACGAGACCAAAACTTGAAACTTAATAGAAGTATTAGATGTGAGATTACCTCCGGCTTTTTATATTAGCGTATGCGAAAGGACATTGTATGTTAAAAACAGTAACATATATTGTTGGAAAATATTGCAATAAGCTTATTAGACCATGGTGTTTCACCGTGGTCTTTTTTTATTCATGAGAAGGGAGTGGTAGTTATGAAGAAGATAAGTACTTACATATGGCAGTACAAATGGCGATATGTAATAGCAATAAGTGCTCTGTTAATTGCAGAGACATTAGACATGTTAGCGCCACAGCTTACAAGAATGGTTGTGGATGATGTAATCGTAGGAAAGGATTTGCAGATTTTTAAGTGGCTGCTTTTAGGTTACTTGGGTATAGGAGTAAGCAGAGCTATTCTACAGTATGTACGTGAGTACATATTTGATGACACAGCAAATCTAATTTCTACAAAGATACGAAAGGAACTGTTCTGTCATTTGCAGTCTCTCAGTGCATCGTATTTTGATAAGACAAATACTGGTGAGCTGATGAGCCGAATTAAGGATGACGTTGATCATATCTGGGATGGACTTGGCTTTGTAAGCATGCTGCTTATAACAGTAGTGTTCCATACAGTAGCAGTTCTTGTATGTATGTTTTCGATAAGCTGGAAGCTCACATTTATCCCACTTATTGGAATGGTTATCTGTGCAAGCGTTGCAATCATTATGGAGCAGAAGCTTGGGCAGGTTTATGGCGAGATAAGTGAGGAAAATGCGGTACTCAACACTGTTGCTGAAGAGAACCTTGGTGGCGTCAGAACAGTAAAAAGCTTTGCCAGAGAGAAGTTTGAAATACAGAAATTCTTATCTCATAACAAAAAATATTATGACCTGAACATGCAGCAGTCAAAACTGTTTGTTAAGTATTACCCGGTGTTTTCCGCGGTAACAAAACTTATTCCTGTTCTGGCTCTTTTGTTTGGTGGTCATTATGTTGTAGATGAAACTCTTACAATTGGTGAGCTTAGCGCATTTGTTGAATATTCCATGAATATTGTATGGCCACTTGAGATGCTTGGCTGGCTTACCAACTGCTTCTCATCAGCAGTGGCTTCGGGTAAAAAACTGGATGCTATATTTAAGGAACAGCCAACAGTTAAAGAGGATGAAAATCCTATTGAACTTGAGAAGGTTAATGGAAGCATTACCTTTGAAAATGTGTCATTTCACAAGGAAGACAAGCATGAGATTCTTAAGGGCATCAGCTTTGAGGTAGAAGCTGGAAAGACACTTGGAATTATGGGTGCTACAGGAGCAGGTAAATCCTCAATTGTCCAGCTCCTACAGAGAATGTATGACGTAACTGACGGTGCAATTAAGCTTGACGGAGTGGATATTCGTAAGCTTAAGATGTCCCAGGTTCGTAGCTCCATGGAATATGTAATGCAGGATGTGTTCCTGTTCTCTGATACCATAAATGAGAACATTAAACTTGGTAAAAAGCGACAGCTTATGGCAAAGGATATCAAAAAGGCAGCCAAGGATGCTTCAGCAAGAAGTTTCATTGAGAAGATGGATGAAGGATATGAGACAGTTATTGGTGAGCGTGGAGTCGGTCTTTCCGGAGGACAGAAGCAGCGAATCAGTATTGCAAGAGCCCTTGCAAAGAACAATCCAATTCTTATAATGGATGACTCAACTTCAGCCCTTGATATGGAAACTGAAGCAGAAATTCAGGAAATGCTAAATAAGAAAGAAAATGTTACAAAGATAATTATTGCCCATAGAATAAGTGCAGTCCGTAACGCAGATGAAATCATTGTTCTGGATGAAGGACGTGTGGCAGAACGCGGAACACACGATACACTTATGGCACAGAAGGGCTTGTACTATGACACTTATATGTCACAGTACGCAAGCTAGTTACTAGTCCTTTTGCTATGGGGCATCATTGCTTAACTAAGTGCTCATTCATTATGCTTCCATCGAAGACCATTGAGGGGCGTCAGCACTTAGCGAGCTCGTGAGCGAGCTTAGTACTGCTACGCTCATCATCAAGCGCAAGCGGGTCTTCGAGGAAACATAATGGATGAGCTTTTCAAGCAAGCTTGGGATGAGCAGAAAAAGGGAGGTGATAGTAATGGCTATCAATTCAACAAAGACAGATGAAAAAAGTGTTGAAAAGAATAAGCTGCAGACCTTAAAGAGGCTGTATGCATATCTCTTTGCATATAAGGGAACGCTTGTGCTGGTGTTGATGATTATGGCATTTGGTATGTTTGCCAGTCTTGTTAATCCAAAGATAATTCAGGTAGCAATAGATGATTATATCAGTGTAGGAAATATTGAAGGATTATATAAGCTGGTGGCCTTTGTAATAATACTCAATTTACTGGTTGTAGTAGCTGATAAGATAAGAATGTATGTTATGGCCAAGGTATGTAATGAGATACTTCTGACTATCAGACAGGAGTTATATACTCATATTCAGAAACTTGACTTCGCATTTTTTGACAGCCGACCAACAGGCAAGATACTATCCCGTATTATTGGAGATATTAACTCATTAAAAGATGTATTAAATAACAGTGTAACAACAATGATTCCTAATATTTGTACAGTTGTATGCGTGGCAGTTATTATGCTTTGTATGAACTGGAAGCTGGCAATAGCATGTATGTTGACTCTTCCGGTCATGATATCGGCAACTGTTTATATTGAGAATCATGCCCATAAATACTGGAGTGATTTTAGAAAGAAATCCTCTAACTTAAATGCCTTCCTCCATGAAGACATGGCAGGTATGAGAATCATCCAGAGCTTTAATGCAGAGGATGAAACAGAGGAAACCTTTGATGAACTTGTAGGAGCTCATCGAAACACATTTTTAAAAGCCTGCAGTTACAGTGACGCATTTGGACCAGTTATCGATTTCTCATGGGGACTTGGTTCAATTCTCATGTACGTTACAGGTATTCTGATTATCGGACCTGACAATATTTCGGTTGGTGAGATTATGGCCTTTGGTTCATATCTGTATATGTTCTTCTGGCCAATACAGAACATTGCAAGCTTTTACAATAATCTGGTAACAAATATTGCGGCAGCAGACCGAGTATTTGAGATTCTTGATACAGAGCCAGATATAAGTGACGCATCAGATGTTGCTGAAATACCAGAGATTAAGGGTAATGTTACTTTTGAAAATGTGACCTTTGCATATGATGATCACACCAGGGTTTTGCAAAACGTAAGCTTTGATATTAAACCTGGAGAGACGATAGCTCTTGTTGGTCCAACCGGTGCCGGAAAGAGTACAATTGTTAACCTTATTAGCAGATTCTATGACGTACAGGAAGGACGCGTACTGATTGACGGTATGGATGTTAAAAAGGTGAGTATTGAAAGTCTTCGTAAACAAATGGGCATCATGACTCAGGACAATTTCCTTTTCACAGGAACCATAAGGGAAAACATCCGTTATGGACGACTTGACGCAACTGATGAAGAGGTTGAGGCAGCAGCAAAGGCAGTAAATGCCCACGACTTTATTATGAAGCTTGAAAAGGGTTATGACACAGAGCTTAAGGAGCGAGGCGGTGGTCTTTCAATTGGACAGAAGCAGCTTCTCGCATTTGCAAGAACTATGGTATCGCTTCCAAAGATTCTTATCCTTGACGAGGCAACAAGTAGTATTGATACAAAAACAGAGCGACTGGTTCAAAATGGCATAGAGCACCTTTTAGCAGGCAGAACTTCATTTGTAATTGCCCACAGACTCTCTACAATAGAGAAAGCAGACAGAATATTTGTGGTTGATGAAGGCGGCATCTGTGAGGAGGGTACTGCAAAGGAACTTATGGAACGCAAAGGAATGTATTATAATCTCTATATGGCTCAGTTTGGTGATGCGGCATTGGGGGCTTAGAACACAGACTATTGCGCCAGTATTAAACAGGAACATCTTGAGGGAGAGTAAACAAAATGAAAAATGAGATAGGGAAAGGCAGAGCATTCCTGAATACAATTTATTCGTTAAAAATTATGTGGCAGATATCTCCGGGAAAAGTAATTCACTCGGGATTAATGAGGCTGATCGGATATTTTGAATGGCTGTTTTACAGTGCATTCTTTATGGTATATGTGATTAATTCGCTTGAGGCGGGTGAGCGCTTTGGCCGAATGATGATTTTTCTTGGAATAACTGCTTCTGTGTTTGTATGCATAAATCTTTATTATGCTTACATTAAGGGTAAATTTTTACCTGAAGTTGAACCAAAGATAAATGCAGGTATATACAATAAATTATTAAAAAAGGCAGTTAACGTCGAACTTGAGTGCTTCGAAAACAGCGACTTCTACAACAAATATACTCTTGCCATGGAGAAATCTGATGTCAGACTAACAGAAACAGTGGACTCATTTTTCGGTGTAGTATTTGGATTTTGCGCAAGTATATTTGCATTCTTATATATGTACAATGTAGATCATATGTCTATTCTGTTTATTCTCTTTCCTATCATAGGAAACTTCGGATTCAACAGAGTAGTCAGCAAGATTGATTACAAGAGAAATGAGGAACTCGCACCTTACAACAGGACCGTCGCATATGTAAATCGTGTCATGTATATGCCGGAATATGCGAAGGAAATGCGACTGACAGATGTATTCAGACTGATGAAGAAAGAGTACAGAACTGCAATCCAGGGAATGTCTGAAGTTGCTCACAAATACACTCTGAAATCAATGATTTTTCACTGGCTGTATGTCAATTTTACCTTCACTTTTATATTTGAAGGTATGCTGATGTATGGAGCCTACAGAGCGCTTGTCTCACATACGCTGGGGCTGGCGCAGCTTGCAATTATTACAAGTATGATGGTTTCCACAACCTGGATACTGATTGGATTCACAGAAAGTATTACAGCAAGTTTTAAAAATGGTCTTTTTATCGAATATCTGAAAAACTTCCTTGAGTATGAGGAGAAAATTCCAGAGGATATGGATGGAGAAGACCCAGGAGATAAGATACATTCTCTTGAGTTTCGCAATGTGTCATTTGCTTATAAAGAGGAAGAGGTTATAAACAACCTCAACATGGTTTTTGAGGAAAATGGTAAGTACGCGCTTGTTGGGCATAACGGAGCAGGTAAGACAACAATCATCAAGCTTTTGCTTCGCTTCTACGATCCGACTGGGGGCGTTATCCTGCTTAATGGCAAAGATATCAGGACCTATAATCTGAGAAAATACCGTAATCTTTTTGCTACCGCATTTCAGGATAATCGTTTATTTTCTATGTCAGTTATGGATAACGTTCTGATGAAAGAAGATTATGAAAAGAACGAGGATGGTTTGCTGGAAAATGAGAAGAGAGAGGCAGTTGCTGATGCGCTAAAACTGTCTGGTGTCTATGACAAAATCATGACCTTACCAAAGGGAATAGATACCATTCTTACCAGGGAGTTTGACGAAGAAGGTGCCATGCTTTCAGGAGGTGAAACTCAGAAAATCGTTGTATCGCGCGCATTTGTTAAAAAGTGCCCATTCAAGGTATTCGACGAGCCATCAAGTGCACTGGACCCAATTGCTGAATATCAGTTATTTGAAAATATCACAAATAACTGCAAAGATAACATTCTTGTGTTCATCTCACACAGACTTTCTTCCGTAAAAAATGCGGACAGGATATATCTTCTTGAGCATGGAACAGTGAGCGAGATGGGTACCCACGACGAGTTAATGAATCAAAATGGAACTTATGCAGATATGTATATCAAGCAGGCACGAAATTACCTGGCAGATAATCAGTATCTGAATAGGAAGGAGGCGCTATGAAAAATGTGTTAAAAAATCACATGTATATGTGGCGACTCTGCTTTAAAGTATGCCCTGGATATATGCTTTATACAATATTTGATGCTTTCAGATATCGATTTATGATTTTTTTGGAGCATACGCTGTGTATAAGATATATACTTCGTTGTGCTGAATATGGTGAACCATTTTATAAGGCATTTATATTCGTTGGTATTGTAGCATTACTTATGTTTTTGCTGATGATTCCAGATGGATATTTTGCACACACCTGGCATTTTACTGCAAAACCCAAACTGTATAGAGCACTTAAGGAGCAAATGTTTGAGAAGGCTTCTGTTTTGGATTTGGACTGTTATGACAATCCGGAATACTACAACAAATTTGTTCTTGCGGTTTCAGAAGCAGAGAATTCGATTGAAAGATTTTTAACAACAGTAAAAAATGCTGTTCAGTGTATAACAGCACTGACATCACTTGGCATATTCTACCTGTTGGTAGACTGGAAGGGAATAGTCTTTGTACTGGTATCGTTTGTACTCAGATTTATCTTATCCAAAAAACTTAATAAGGTTAATTATGATGTCAGACTGGAAGTTAATCCTAAGGAAAGAAAGCGTAATTACGTTAATCGTATTTTGTATCTGAAGGACTATGCCAAGGAACTGAGAATGCATCCGGGGGTTGGCAGATACTTAAGAGATGAGTTTGAACTGGCCAATTCTGAGATGATAGAGATCAACAGGAAGGCATCAATGAAGCGTAGTATTCTTAGCTTTTCAAGAGTATATCTTGTGGGGGATTTTATCACAGACGTTCTGTATATCGCTTATTTGATCTATAGTGCAGCAGTTTTACATACAGTTGATTATAGTAGCGCAGTTGTTCTGTTTAACAATCAGGGAAGTCTTCGCGGTAGCATGAATATGCTGGCCGATCTCATTTCCCAGACTCATGAAAACAGTCTTTACATTGATAAAATACGTGAATTCCTTGCATACGAGCCAGTGATTGAGAAGGATGAGGGCGGTCTGGTGCCAGAGGGAATTGGCAAGCTGTCCATTAAGGATATGTCATTTCGTTACAGGGAGGATACTCCAAACATACTGAATCACATTTCTCTTGAGGTTAATCCGGGAGAGCATATTGCAATCGTTGGATATAATGGCGCCGGAAAGACAACACTTATTAAACTTTTGATGAGACTTTACGATCCAACGGAAGGTGAGATAACTTATCATAGCGGAAATATTGCGAAGTACAGGCCTACGGATTATAGAAGACGTTTTGGAGTTGTATTTCAGGATTTCCAGTTGTATGGCGCAAAGCTTGCCAACAACGTTGTGATGGATGACCTTTCAGATGATGCACTTGATTCTGAGAAGGAAAAGATGACTGATGCGCTTGAGCGAGCTGGATTTGGTGAAAGACTTAAGTCTCTGAACAAAGGTCTTTTGACATCCGTTACTACTGAATTTGACAAAGAGGGTGTTGATTTCTCAGGTGGTGAAGGTCAGAAAATTGCTATATCGAGAGCATTTTATAAAGATGCTGACATATTGATCATGGATGAGCCATCAAGTGCACTTGATCCAATCGCAGAATACGAACTTAACAGCGCCATGGAAGAGGCTGCTGAAGGAAAAACAGTGTTCTATATTTCACACCGACTTTCTACTACGCGAAATGCGGACAGAATCATTATGTTAGAAAAGGGTAGTATAATCGAAGAGGGAACACACGATCAGTTGCTTGCACTCAATGGCAAATATGCTCAGATGTGGAAGGTACAGTCAGGCAATTATGAGAAATGAGATATTTAAGGGCATGAAGGAAAAACAAATTATCTGGGAAAAGAATTTAGTGGTCATATGTGGTGCATTGATCTGCTGTTTTTTGTGGGGCAGCGCATTTCCATTTATCAAAATAGGATATTCGCTACTTGGAATAGATGCTTCTGATACGGCATCGCAGATTCTGTTTGGCGGAGTAAGGTTTATTATTGCGGGAATAATGGCTGTAATAATAGGGAGTGTGCTTCAAAGAAGACTACTGTTTCCTAGGCCTGATGAAGTTAAACGAGTTGCTTTCATTTCAATTTTTCAGACCATTGGCCAGTATATTCTATTCTATATTGGAATGGCTCATACCAGTGGAGTGAGGGGAGCGATTATTGAAGGCTCCAATGTATTTGTTGCAATATTTGTGGCCAGTTGTATTTTTAGACAGGAGAAGCTGACTACAAGAAAAGTTGTAGGTAGTATTATCGGGTTTATTGGTGTAATAGTGATTAATCTTGGTGGACAATCTCTTGGTTCGGGAAGCTTTCTGACAGGAGATCTGATGGTATTTGCGTCCACCTTCTGTTATGCGTTGTCCTCAGTACTCCTAAAGAGATATTCAGTAAAAAGCAATACTGTGATGATTAGCGGATATCAGTTTATACTTGGTGGAATAGTTATGTCAGTGGTAGGTTTGTGCATGGGTGGAAGCCTTAGGGTAAGCGATGCCAAGAGCATGGCTGTACTGCTTTATCTTGCTTTTATATCAGCCGCAGCATATTCGCTTTGGGGCGTACTTCTTAAGTACAATCCTATTTCAAAGGTGGCAGTAATCGGATTTATGAATCCTGTGTTTGGAGTTATTCTTTCCTCGGTTTTACTGGATGAAGGGGCAGGGCTTGGAATAGAGAGTCTACTGGCATTACTTCTCATCTGCGCAGGAATAGTAATCGTAAACAGAGATAAGGACAACAAAGTCGAAAATTAAGTATTATCTGGCATATATAGCTTATAGAAACTGGCTTTTGCTAGGTGTATAATTGGTTACATACAGCGAGCGCTAACTAATATAATATGGCGCCAAAAGGAGAAGACACTATGAATAAATATGCAGGAACAAAAACTGAAAAGAATTTATGGGAAGCATTTGCCGGAGAATCTCAGGCAAGAAATAAATACACATATTTTGCTTCAGTAGCAAAGAAGGCTGGATATGAGCAGGTAGCTGCTTTGTTTTTAAAGACAGCTGAAAATGAAAAAGAGCATGCCAAATTATGGTTTAAGGCACTGGGAGAACTTGGCACTACAGAGGAGAATCTCCTTCATGCTGCTGAGGGTGAAAATGCAGAGTGGACAGATATGTATGAGCGTATGGCTAAGGATGCTGAGGAAGAAGGCTTCACAGAATTAGCAGCTCAGTTCAGAGGTGTTGCCGCTATTGAGAAGGCTCATGAGGAAAGATATCGTAAGCTTCTTAGCAATATCGAGGCTATGGAAGTATTTAAGAAGAGCGGTGTTACAGTTTGGGAGTGCCGTAACTGTGGTCACATCGTAGTAGGTCTTGAGGCACCAGAGGTTTGTCCAGTATGTAATCATCCACAGGCTTACTTTGAAGTAAGAAATGAGAACTATTAATATTTAAGATTAAATTCAAAAGCGTAACAGTAGTACTGTTACGCTTTTTTGGAAATAGCTAATAAAGTAGATAAAACGGAAATAGTTAAATAGCGAACAAAGATATATGCAAGAATGGGGATGAAATAATAATGAACAAAGTAAATTGGGGTGTTTTAGGAACTGCCGGAATCGCCAAGGGTCAGACTATTCCTGGTATGCTTAAGGCTGATAACTGCAATCTTTACGCGATTGCAGGAAGAAAAATGGAAAAAGCGCAGGCTTTCAAAGATGAATTTGGATTTGAGGTGGCGTATGGTTCTTATGAGGAAATGCTCGCTGATGAAAAGGTGCAGGCAGTATATATTCCTCTTCCAAATCATGTACATCTTGAATGGATTGCAAAGGCTGCAGAGGCAGGAAAGCACATTCTTTGTGAAAAGCCAATGTGTATGAATGTTGAAGAGACAAAGAAGGCTTTTGAAGTTTGTAAAAAGAATAATGTCATTCTTATGGAAGCATTTGCATATCAGCACAGTGATGCTATCAAGGAGATTGCAAAGCAGATTAAAGACGGAGCAATAGGTGATGTCAGACTTATCGAAGCCTGCTTCTTTACAGGACCACCAGCTGATGGTGACTTCAGATGGGTTAAGGAATATGGCGGAGGAGCTGTATATGATCTTGGATGCTACAGTATAAGTCTTACACAGAGAATTATTGGTGAACTTCCGGTTAGTATTGAGGCGATTTCTGAATTTACAGAGGGGGCAGTAGATGATTTCTGCCAGATATTCTTAAAATACAGTAATGGTGCAAAGGCCACACTGGGATGCGGCTTTGTTGCAAGAGGTCGCTCTGACAGAATGGTTATTCATGGTGATAAGGGAAGTTTGTGGGCTGATATCGAATTCAATCAGGAGGGCAAAAACTGCTTTGAGATCAGAACAGACGCTGGTATTAAGAAGCTTGAGTTTGATGTAAAGAGCAATTACAGTCTTGAAGTTGAACAGCTCGGCAGATGCATTCTTGATGGAGAGAAGCCATATATTACTGAGGAATTCTCTATGCAGGTTGCGACTGTTATTGAAAATGTTCTTAATAAGATTGGTTATTGATAAAGATAACTGATTACAATTTTGGTTAGATGATAAAAAAAGACGCCGGCTGTATAACAGTCGGCGTTGTTTAGTAACATAAGTTACGTGTATATTATTTAAAAAGTGTCGCATTTCAGATATCACTTATAAGAAGTCATATGTTTTTTTATTGCTTCAAAAGTTTCTTCACTAAGGTCATGTTCTATTCTGCAGGCGTCTGTTGCAGCAATTTCTGCAGATACACCAAGACTAACCAGCATATCTGTCAGAATAGTATGTCTTTCCAGTACGCTTTCCGCTCTTTTTCTTCCTTCGTCTGTAAGCTTGATTAAGTTAAACTCATTCATAGTGATCAGACCAAGTTCACGAAGTTTTTTCATGGCTATGCTTACACTTGGTTTGGTGAACTCCATTTCATTTACAATATCAATAGAGCGAACATTACCAATCTTTTCTTCAAGTATTAATATTGTTTCCAAATAATCTTCCAGCGATTCGTCCGATTTGTGCTTTATATAGCTCATGATTACCTCTTTAATTTATTGATTAAACAATATAGTAATGATACCACTTCTTTGTTTTTTTTACAAATATCCCATTTAGTGTTTGAACAAAGTATTATTTAGTGTTTGAATAAAGCACTATTTAACGTTTGAGCAAAACACCATTTAGAATTTGAGTAATATTCCAGTGCGGTATATGTAAGTTTATAATCGAGAAATAAATGCAAAAAATAGAAAAAAGATGTTGACATATGCATTTAACCTCGTTATACTGACGATAGTTAGATAAAACTAACCAAGACAAATAAAGCACCTTTATATGTTCTGTTGCCAGTGGTTAATGCATTGGAGAAGAATGAGAGGGGATTGTATGGCAGATATTATTGTAGGGATGATTATTGTACTGATAGTTTTTATGGCGGTCAGATACATATACAAAGAAAAGAAAAAAGGCAACAAATGCATCGGTTGTCCGTATGGTGGAAACTGTAGCAAAAGCTGCAAATAAAATAGCTAAAAAGCTCCTTTTAAACATATAATACACTTAATGGAAGAGCACTCTGTTTTATACAGGGTGCTTTTCTGCTATTATGGATATTAGGTATAGGAGTGGCAAGTATGGACAGACATATCAGATATACAATTGAAAATGAGCAAAGTGCTATGTCTGTTGGAGAATATCTCAAGCATAAGAATTATTCCTCGCAAAGCATTTCTAATCTGAAGCATATCAGCGATGGGATTATGCTCAATGGAAAGCGGGCTTATGTGACTGAGAAGCTTGAAGCGGGGGACCATATAGATATCAATATATATGAGGAAACCTCATCAGAAAAGATACCTCCTGTAGAAATGAAACTTGATATTATATATGAGGATGAGGACCTGATTGTGCTTAATAAGCCTGCAGATATGCCGGTTCATCCCTCCATGAATAATTATGAGAACACCCTGGCCAATGGCCTGGCCTTCTATTATGGCAATCGGGGTGAGAACTTTGTCTTTAGATGTATGAACAGACTGGACAGAAATACTACCGGTGCTGTGCTGGTTGCAAAGAATGCAATCAGTGGGGCCATGCTTTCTCAGATGATAAGAGAACGATCAATCGAGAAGGAATATGTTGCAATTGCCACAGGATGTATAGAAGAAGAGCTATTTACCATCGATGCTCCGATAGGAAGAGTTGAAGGTTCTACAATTGAGCGCAGAGTGGATTATGAATCTGGAGAGCGGGCGGTCACTCATGTGAAGCTTCTTAGGAAAAATGACAGACTATCATTTATCAGTTGTGAACTGGAAACTGGCAGAACACATCAGATAAGGGTACACCTTGCTCATATAGGACATCCGCTAATAGGCGATGGTCTCTATAATCCTGCTTGTGGCAGGGGGAGACAGGCGCTTCATTGCGCAAGGCTGGAGTTTACTCAGCCTGTAACTGGAGAACATATTTGTGCGGAAGCTCCTTTGGCAAAGGATATGGAAAGAATAATTGAAGATGAACAATGGAATTAAAGCTGAATATATAGACGATATCAATAATCCTGAATTGGAAATGTTTACTACACTTCTGGAGAATCAGCTGAAGCATTATTTTGAACCTGATGCTGGGCTGTTTATGGCAGAGAGTCCTGAGGTGATTGAGAGAGCCTTAGGGGCAGGTTACAGGCCCTATTGTGTGCTGACAGATGAGGGCAATTCGATAGAAGTGATGGAGCTGTTCACAGAGTCGCTGCCAGAGCATTTTTATATTGCCAGAGGGGACAGTCTTAAGGCAATAAAGGGCTTTGATATGACCAGAGGAGCCCTGTGCGCATTTTACAGAAAAGAGCTATGCTCAGTCTCAAAACTGCTGGAGGGTAAAAACAGAATAGCGGTTCTTGAAGATGTACAGAATCCAACCAATGTGGGAGCAATCTTTAGAAGTGCTGCAGCTATGGGGATGGATGGAGTAATTCTTAGCAGCAACAGTTCAGATCCTCTTTACAGGCGTTCGGTCCGGGTGAGCATGGGCAATGTGTTCCTGATTCCGTGGACTATTACTGCCGAATCAGAAAGTCTCGTGGAGGAACTTGGAAAAGCAGGCTATACTACTTTAGCCATGGCCTTGAGGGATGACACATTAAGAATAGATGATCCTAAGCTTAAGCAGGCTGAAAAGATAGCTGTATTTTTAGGTACGGAGTATGATGGGCTGAAAGACGATACAATAAAAAACTGCGACTACAGCGTTAAAATCCCTATGGCAGAGGGGGTTGATTCTCTCAATGTTGCAGCAGCCTCTGCAGTAGCTTTTTGGGAATTAGGGAATAACAGATTATAGCCAATATATATATTAGTAAACGCTTGTATTAAAAGCGGACAAATTAATGGTTCTCAAGTTTTAATATGCATAAAAATATGCTAAAATAATTGATTAGTGAATTATAGGTTTAAACCGTGAAAAGGAGAATAGAATGTCAGAACAGATTATTATGCTGGGTAACGAAGCCATCGCCCGTGGAGCTTATGAAGCAGGCGTGAAGGTTTCTGCGGCTTACCCAGGAACACCTAGTACTGAAATCAGTGAAAATCTTGTACAGTATGATGAGATTTATTGTGAGTGGTCACCTAATGAGAAGGTAGCAGTTGAAGTAGCAAGTGGTGCTGCAATCTCAGGTGTAAGATCAATGGCTTGTATGAAACACGTTGGTCTTAATGTTGCAAGTGACCCGCTTTACACTATGAGCTATATTGGTGTTGAAGGCGGTATGGTTGTAGTAGTTGCAGATGACCCAGGTATGTACAGCTCTCAGAATGAGCAGGATACACGTATGATTGGTCGTGCAAGTATGGTGCCAGTAGTTGAGCCTTCAGATTCGCAGGAAGCAAAGGACTTCATGAAGTATGCATTTGATCTTTCTGAGAAATATGACACACCAGTTATCTTGCGTACAACAACAAGACTTGCTCACAGTCAGGGACTTGTTACACTTGAAGACAGATGCGAACCAGTAGACGTTGAATATACTAAGAATATTCAGAAGCACGTTATGATGCCAGCTATGGCAATCAAGCGTCATGTATTCGTTGAGCAGAGACTTAACGACATGTCTGATGATGGAGCAGACATGCCAATTAATAAAGTGGAAATGGGAGATACCAAGGTTGGCTTTATAACAGCAGGTATCGCTTATCAGTATGTAAAGGAAGTTTGTCCAGATGCAAGCGTACTTAAGCTGGGTCTTGTTAATCCACTTCCAAAGAAGATGATTGAGGAGTTTGCCGCAAAGGTAGACAGACTTATTATATTTGAAGAGCTTGAGCCAGTAATTGAAGAGCAGGTAAAGAGCTGGGGAATCAAGTGCGAAGGTAAGGAACTCTTTACTCGACAGGGTGAGTATTCAGCAAATATGCTTAGAGAGAAATTCCTTGGACAGACGCTTGATCTTGATTCTAAGACAGAAGTTCCAGCACGTCCTCCAATTCTTTGCCCTGGATGTCCTCACAGAAGTGTATATTCAGTTCTTAACAAGCTTAAGATTCATGGCGCGGGTGATATTGGATGTTATACTCTT
Source organism: Lachnospiraceae bacterium UBA1712 (assembly GCA_002317175.1). Classification (GTDB taxonomy): domain Bacteria; phylum Bacillota; class Clostridia; order Lachnospirales; family Lachnospiraceae; genus Colinaster. The sequence continues at coordinate 156,905 of DCJA01000023.1, forward strand.
GGAGCCCTTGCTCCTCTTAGTGTTGTAGATGTATCAATCTGTATGGGTGCAAGTATCTCAAGCTTACATGGTATGGAGAAGGCTAAGGGTAAGGATTATATCAAGAACTGGGTAGCAGTTATTGGAGATTCTACATTCCTTCATACAGGTGTTAATTCACTTATGAATATGTGCTACAACAAGTCAACTGGTACAGTTATTATCCTTGATAACTCTATTACTGGTATGACAGGTCATCAGGATCATGCAGCAACAGGAAAGACACTTCAGGGTGAACCAACATATGCTGTTAATATTTACAATCTTTGCAAGAGCCTTGGCGTAGAGCATGTATATGAGGTAAATGCATTTGACCTTCCAGCACTTGAAGAGACAATCAAGCGTGAAGTTGCTAGAGACGAAGTGTCTGTAATCATTACAAAGTCTCCTTGCGTACTCTTAAAGAGCAATGTGTTCCCAGATAAGTGTGTTCCAGTTAAGGAGAACTGTAAGAAGTGTGGCATGTGCTTAAAGCCAGGATGCCCAGCTCTTACTAAGAACGAGGACGGCACAATTGATATTGACGAAACCATGTGTAATGCTTGTGGCTTGTGTATGCAGATCTGCAAGTTTGGCGCAATCAAGAAGGAGGCAAAATAATGGCAACAACTAATATTATGATAGTAGGCGTTGGTGGTCAGGGTACCCTTCTGACAAGTAGAATTATGGGAAAGATGGCAACAAACGCAGGATATGATGTAAAGCTTTCGGAAGTTCATGGTATGGCGCAGCGTGGAGGTAGCGTTGTTACATATGTAAGATATGGCGAGAAGGTTGCTGAGCCAATCGTTGAAGAAGGTCAGGTAGACGTTCTGATCGCATTTGAGAAGCTTGAAGCACTCAGATATCTTCATTTTGTAAAGAGGGATGGAGTAATTATAGTTAATGATCTCCGTATGGATCCTATTACTGTAGTTACAGGCCAGGCAACATACCCAGAAGGAATCCTTGAGACTCTTAGCGCTGCACGTAAGACAATCGTAGTAGATGCAACTAACAAGAGTAAGGAAATCGGTTCTCCAAGATCCTTTAATGTAATCGTTCTTGGAGCGGCAGCAAGACATATGTCTTATGCAAAGGAAGACTGGATTAAGGTTATAGAGGCAACAGTTCCACCAAAGACAATTGCCAAGAATGTTGAAGCATTCGAAGCAGGATACGCAATGTAGCTGCAACCCTTTTGTGAAACAGGAAGGATATTGGGATGAGTATATCAGGAAGAATCAAAAGATATGCTGAGGAGAATTTTAAAGAGACCCTGCATACAACCCTGAATCCAGAGGGACCAGGGGTTGTAAGAATCCATCTTATTCCACCGAAGTGTGACGGAGATGATGTGGAGGCAAGTGTGGCCATTATCAATGGTCAGGATGTGGTCCCTGTTAATGTATCCTGGGCTATTCTTCTGAGTGAATTTATTAAAGAAGTTAACAAATATAGTGGAAGGGAAGTATCAGATGCGGAAGTAGAGCAGATGGTAAAACGCACCATTAAGGGCGTAAGAAAGGTATTCCCATTCCTGCCAAAGAAATATATAAGAGAAGACCTCTACACTATTATGAATACCTTCAAGCAGATAGCCTATGGTGAGCCTACTGATGAGCCGATAGACAGCATCAGTCTGGGAGAGTATGCGCTTTACATGAAGGCACCTCACCGTATGGATCTTATGGTCAGTGCCATGACCAGAGGAGGACAGTGGCACTGCAATCAGAAATGTGTACACTGCTATGCAGCAGGACAGGCACTTTCTGATGAGCAGGAACTCACCACAGAGCAGTGGAAGACAATTATTGACAAATGCAGAGAGTACGGTATTCCACAGCTTACTTTTACAGGTGGAGAACCAACTATGAGAGATGATTTGTTTGAACTCATCGATCACGCACGCTGGTTTATCACAAGACTAAATACCAACGGCATTAAGCTTACAAAGGAATATTGCGAGAAGCTTAAAGAGGTATCTCTAGACAGCATCCAGATTACTTTCTATTCGCACAGTGAGGGAATTCACAATAAACTCGTAGGTGCACAGAAATATAAGGAAACCGTTGAGGGTATTGAAAATGCAATAGCTGCCGGACTTAATATAAGTATCAACACACCTCTTTGTACACTTAACAATGATTATGTTAAAACTCTTAAATTTCTTAAGAAGAAGGGTGTACTGTACGTAACCTGTTCGGGGCTGATTACTACTGGAAATGCGACTCTCGAGGCTTCGGAGAAGCTTCAGCTTAGCACTGAAGAGATAAAGTCAATTCTCAAGGAGGCAGCAGAGTTCTGCTATGCCAATGGAATGGAAATCAGTTTCACTTCTCCAGGATGGGTTGAAAGTGAATTCTGCAATGAGATAGGAATAGTAACCCCAAGCTGTGGAGCCTGCCTAAGCAATATGGCAGTTACTCCTGCAGGACATCTGGTTCCATGTCAAAGTTGGTTATCTGGCGAAAACTTTGGCAATATGCTGACAGATGAATGGGAGAAGATGTGGAACAGTGAGGGTTGTCAGGAGAGAAGAGATTATTCTGCCCAGTCGCTGGGCCTGTGTCCTCTCAGAGTCAAATCTGATAAGAAGGAGGGCGCATGCTAATGAAAAAGAGAATAACCCTTCTGATTATTGCATTATTTGCAATTTTAGCATTTACAAAGATAGATACATATGCAGCCACTGATGAAATAATAGGCTACGATATGGTTGTGACTGTTAATGATGATGCTTCACTTACTATGACCTATGTGGTTCAGTGGAAGGTATTGGAGTCTGGTGGAAGTATCGGGCCTCTTGAGTGGATAAAAATAGGTATTCCTAATAAGAATGCTTCTGATTTTGTGGCATTAACAACCAATATTAAAGAGGTCGGAAAAATGACCTCAGGTGGCGAAGTGTTTGCAAGAGTGGATTTGGACAGACCTTATTATGAAGGTGAAAAAGTTACTTTTGCTTTCGCATTTACCCAGAATAATATGTATCTGGTTAATAAACTTGAAGAGGGGTATACAACCTATACCTTTACACCAGGATGGTTTGATGACATTGCTGTAGACAGAATCACAATATCCTGGGCAGCTGATAAGGCAGAATCCTGGAGTTCTGATGCAACAATAGAAAATGGATATCTGGTATGGAAGAGCTCACTTGCACCAGGAAAGAAGTATACAGTTGATGTAACATATCCAAATGATGCATATGGCTTTGATCTGACCAGGACCAAGGATGAAGCTAATGAATCTAAGCATAGGCTGAATGCTTCACAGATGATAGCTGTTCTTATAGGCGGAATATTTATTATTGCTTATGGATTTTTCTGGATATTTGTCGTTTATAAAGTAATAAAGGCTGTTTATGATTCAGCTCGAGGTTTCTCAATAGAGAAAAAATATGTCAGAGAAAAGATTACTTACTTTGAGTCCTGTCCACACTGTGGAGCTCCAAGAAAAGATGCTCAGTCTGTATGCGAATTCTGCGGCGCAAGTATGATAAAGAGTAAAGAGGTAATCAAGGAAAGCGAAGCAAAGAAGGATAGAGAGATCAGAAAGCACAAGAAATCTGGTATGTACAGCTATTCATCTAATCCTAATGTATTTATCAGCGTACGCGTTAATGAAGTTAAAAAGCCAATTGTTCATACTTCATCAGGATCAAGAGGAGGCGGACATTCCTGTGCGCATAGTTCATGTGCATGTGCCTGCGCCTGTGCATGTGCCTGTGCCGGAGGTGGTAGAGCGGGCTGTACTAATAAGGATTTCTACAATACTAACCTAAAGCTGAAGCAACTTGAATTAAAGAAGAAAAAGACTGATGGTAAAAAAGAGGCATAGAACTTTAATTGCATATATGATGCTTTTGGTTATGCTTACAACACTTATTGCTGGATGTGGTATAAAGAAGGATACAAAAATTGTACTTACAACAGGCTTTAATAAGGATGAGGTATTCAAAATCGGAGATATTAACTGCACTGTTCCAGAGATGATGGTGTATCTGACTAATCTTCAGAATCAGTATGAAGCTGTTTATGGAGCTGAAATATGGAATACCAAAATTGATGGAGTAACTCTTACAGACAATGTGAAGGAGGTTGCACTGTCACGTATGGCTCAGGTAAAGACCATGACTTTGCTGGCACGTGAGCAGGGAGTAGCATTGGATGAACAGGAAAGCTCAAGAGTATCCAAAATAGCGGATATATACTATGACTCACTTAGTCAAAACGAGAAAGAAGCTATGGGAATAGACAGGGATATGATTGTCAGACTTTATGAGGAATACGCCCTGTCTACCAAGGTTTACGACAGCATTATTAAGGATGTTAATCCTGAAATCTCAGATGATGAAGCAAGAACCATAACGGTTGAACACATTTTCATTAAGACATATACCTATGATGACGATGGCAATAAAGTGAGCTATGACAGTTCGCATATGAATGAGGCCAGAGCTTTGGCTCAGGACATTCGTCAGCGAATTGAGGATGGCGAGGATTTTGAAGCACTAGCAGAGAAATATAGTGATGATGAAGAAATCACTATTTCATTTGGTAAGGGTGAAAAGGATACAGCCTTTGAGAGTGCAGCCTTTCAGTTGGGAAGCGATGAACTCAGTAAGGTTGTGGAAACTGAACTTGGCTTTGAAATCATCAGATGTATATCGACCTTTAACCGTGAGATAACGGATGAGAACAAAATCAAGATAGTAGAAAAGCGTAAGCAGGAAGCTTTCAGTAAAGAATATGAACTCTTTGCTGCTGAGCAGACCAAGAAACTCAATGAGGAACTTTGGGCGAGTATGGATTTTCTTCATGACGAGGATATAGATACTCACGATTTCTTCGAGATTTTTGATAACAATTACTAATCAGACTGCCACTGAAACAGCAGTTTATAAAAATTTTATAATCCTACAAAGCCTTGAAAATACTGGCTTCGAAGCAAATTGTTAGCACTCAACACATCTGAGTGCTAATTTACTGTTGATTTATAATTTTTGCCGTACTAAAATAATCATGTTCCTTATTGGAGAACATCTCAGTGCTCTTCTTGGGAATATGAATAAACAAAAAGGTTTCGGATATGTTTTCGTGCAGACATTGGGGCCGTCGGCACTTAATGAGCAATGTTCCATTGCGAATTTAGTACCGCTACGAGCACCAACTAGCGCGAGCGGTCTGCAGGGAAATATATCCGAATCCCTTGAAACAATATTAGAAAGCAAGAAAGGATCGTGAGTATTATGGCAGAGAGACATGGTAGTCTGTCGATTAACAGCGAAAACATTTTTCCAATAATTAAGAAGTGGTTGTACAGTGACCACGACATTTTTTACAGAGAGCTCATTTCCAATGGATGTGATGCTATAACTAAGTTGAAGAAACTTGATATGATGGGCGAGTATACATTGCCAGATGGATATAAGGCAAGAATAGATGTAATCGTTGACCCAGCAAACAAGACACTTAAATTTATCGATAATGGTATCGGTATGACTGCAGATGAGGTCAATGAATATATCAATCAGATCGCATTTTCAGGTGCAACAGACTTTATTGAGAAGTACAAGGATAAGACTGGTGATGACCAGATTATCGGTCATTTTGGACTTGGTTTCTACTCAGCATTTATGGTAGCTGATGAGGTACATATTGATACACTTTCATACAGAGATGGAGCCGAAGCGGTTCACTGGGAATGTGATGGCGGTACAGACTTCTCTATGGATAAGGGTGAGAAGACAACTGTGGGAACAGAGATTACTCTTTTCATGAACGAGGATGTACTTAAGTTCTGTAATGAGTACGAAGCAAGAGAAGTTATCAAGAAGTACTGCTCATTTATGCCAACAGAGATTTATCTTAGCAAGGCTAATGATGACAGCACAGAGACTATCAATAAAGACGATGAACTTCCAACAGATGAAATAGTTGAGACAATAGTTCCTGAGAAAGCTGAAGATCCAATTAAGTTAAAGATTAAGAAGCGTCCAGAACTTCTCAATGAGACCAATCCACTTTGGACACGTCATCCAAATGAGTGCACAAAGGAAGAATATATAGAGTTTTACAGAAAGGTATTCCAGGATTACAAGGAACCACTTTTCTGGATTCACCTCAATATGGATTATCCATTTAATCTTAAGGGTATTCTTTACTTCCCTAAGATTAATATGGAGTATGAATCAATCGAAGGAACCATAAAGTTATATAACAATCAGGTGTTCATCGCAGATAACATCAAGGAAGTTATTCCTGAATTCTTAATGCTCCTTAAGGGTGTTATTGACTGTCCTGATCTTCCACTTAATGTATCTCGTTCAGCACTTCAGAACGATGGTTTTGTAAAGAAGATTAGCGAATACATTACTAAGAAGGTTGCTGACAAGCTCTCTGGCATGTGCAAGACAGAGAAGGAAGAATACGAGAAGTATTGGGAAGATATCAGCCCATTCATCAAGTATGGCTGCTTAAGAGATGACAAATTCTGCGAGAAGATGAATGATTATATCTTATTCAAGGATCTTGATGGCAAGTATATGACACTTCCTGAATGCCTTGAGGTTAAGCCGATAGATGTTGAAGAAGAGGATTCAGATGCATCAGATGTGGCTGATTCAGTAGAAGAGGCTGAAGAAGCTGCAGACGAGTCAGCAGATGAGAAGAAAGAGAAGATTATCTACTATGTAACAGATGAACAGCAGCAGGGACAGTATATCAATATGTTCAAGCATGCTAAGAAGAGTGCTGTTATTCTTACTCATAATATTGATCAGCCATTTGTATCACAGCTTGAGTCCAAGAACGAAGGCGTTAAATTCATGAGAATCGATGCAGATCTTACAGATGATTTCCTTGGAAAGACATCAAAGAAGGCTCGTGAAGAAATGGACGCTCAGGGAACAGAACTTGATAAGATTTTCAAGAAGGCTCTTAAGAAGGACAATGTAACAGTTAAGGTTGAAAAGCTTAAGAATAAGAAGATAGCTTCAATGATTACCATTTCTGAAGAGACACGCCGTATGCAGGATATGATGAAAATGTACGGAATGGGTAAGATGCCAGGTATGGACAATGAGGATGAGTCACTGGTACTCAATGCAGGACATCCACTTGTTAAGTATATTCTCGAGAATCAGGATGGCGATAATACAAAGCTTATCTGTAAGCAGCTTTACGATCTGGCAAAGATTCAGCATGAGCCATTATCTGCAGAAGCTATGACAGAATTTATCCAGAGAAGCAATGATATTATGTGCATCTTATCTGAAGTAAAATAGTATAAATGATATTGGTAAAAGTTCCGAATTTTAAGACTAAAATTCGGAACTTTTTTTGGCTTAATGGGGACATCTTTACTTTAATTTTAAGCCTCTTTGAGATATACTATTTATGTATGTAATTTTGGGAAAAGGAACTGTAGAAATGGAGCAGAAGACCTACCAGTTTGATGAGGTGAGAGGGAACCTCATTTTTTCTGAAACAAAGGTTGAACTGGATATAGTAACTGATGAAGTTATATCAGGCTCATTTATAATTGAAGAGCAGGACGGACTTGATATGGAAGGATATGTATATTCTTCTAGTTTTCGTATGCATATCAATAATCCTGAGATTACAGATAGCAGAACTCAGATTGATTACAGCTTTGACCCTAAGGGTATGAATATGGGAGATGTGCTCAAGGGCAATTTCTATATTGTAACCAGCAGGGGGGAGTTTGTGCTTCCTTTTGTTGCCATGAAGCAAAGAAGCATACTGGACTCAAGTCTGGGCCAGATAAAGAATCTTTTTCATTTTACAAATCTTGCAAAGAGTGCCTGGGATGAAGCTGTTGAGATATTCTACAATCCTGAATTTGAACAGATTATAAAGGGCAATGAAAGCAAGTATCTTAATCTCTACAGAGGTCTTAAGGTCAAGGGCAACAAAAATGCCAATCTGGAAGAGTTTCTCATTGGAGTCAATAAAAAACAGAAGATAGAGATAAGTGTAGATCAGACTGATATACGCCTTGCAAATCTGGCTGAAGATACGGAAGTATCCGTTAATATCAGAAAGAACGGCTGGGGATATACTATTGTTAACATAGAGGTTTGGGGAGATTTTATTCGTGTAGACAGAAGTTTTCTTAAGGAGGCGGACTTTGAGGGCAATGAGTGCAAGCTGTCTTTAGAGATACTGGCTGATAAGCTTCACAGCGGAAAGAATCCGGGCAGAATCATCCTGCGTTCTCAGTACGACGAGATCTGCATCGATGTAGAGGTGCTAAAGTCTAATCTCTTCAAGAAGAATCTTGTGGCACAGAAACAGAAGAGGGTCACATATGCGCTGACAAGACATTATCTTGATTACACAGTAAAGCGTATTAATCTTTCCAAATGGATAATGCTTACAGATGAACTGCTTGCAGGAAGCTCCAAGGATAATCTTGTGTACAGTTTAATGCAGGTTCACTCGCTTCTTATTCAGGAGAGATACAACGAGGCAAAGTGGATTCTGGATAAGCGCGTTGTGGACAACATAGAAGAAGCTGACAATGACGTATATTGCTATTATCTCTACATGAATGCCCTTTATACCAATGATGACTATTATGCTAAAGAGGCAGCGGAGAAGATAAGGAGTATCTTTGACCAGGATAGAACAAACTGGCAAATAGCATGGATACTTATCAAGATAGATGAAGAATTGAGAAGATCTGCAAGCAAGAGATTTGCCTGGGCAGTGGAGCAGGTAAGAATGGGCTGTATAAGTCCTGTTATTTATCTGGAAGCTATCAAGGCGCTTAGCGAGAGTCCGTCTCTGTTAAGACATATGGACAGAGAAGAAAAGCAGATCATACTATATGGCGCCAGAGAAGGAATACTGACTCCTGATATTATGGCGCAGGTTTCTTACCTTGTTCTTAAGGCTAAGAATTATGATTCAAAGCTTCTCAGGATTATGAAATATATCTATGAGAAGAGCAAGAGTGATGAAGCACTACAGTCAGTCTGCGTACAGCTTATGAAGGGCGGCAAGACTGGACCACAGTATTTTGAATGGTATGAGGCGGCAGTTGATAAGAATTTCCCTCTTACCAAGCTTTATGAGTCATACATGATGTCTATGGATTTGAGAAGAGATGATCCTATTCCAAAGCGTGTACTTATGTATTTCTCATTTCAGTCAGAGCTTCCACCAGCTCAGAATGCCTATCTGTATGCATATGTGGTGAAGCACAGACATGAACTTGCGGAGATCTATCTTACCTACAGAGACAGTATAGACAGGTTTGTCCTTAAGATGCTTTACGAAGGCAGAATAGATCATAATCTGGCCTATCTCTATAGCAATATCGTTCTTGAGGATATGCTTACAGAAGACAATCTCAGACAGTTCTCAAAGATACTGTTCAAACACTGTATTACAGTAGAGGAACAGGATATAGTCAAGGTTATTGTGGTTGATAACCGTGTTAAGGCTGAGATGGTTTATCCAGTGGAAAATGGAAGGGCGATAGTTGGCCTTCTGGGTAATGAGTACACTGTGCTTCTGGAAGACTATCATGGAAACAGATATTACAGTACACGTGAATATGATACAGAGAAATTCTTTGTTCCTGGTAAGATACTTTACAAGATGGAGAATACCGTATCGGATGATATGCTTTTTGATCTGTTCTTATGTGATGACAGTCCGGAGTTTCTGATAGTAACAGAGAAAAATGTAGATAGATACAGATTCCTGGAGAGTTGTGAAGCTATTACAGATGAATACAGAGGACTGATAAGGCTCCCTCTTATTCGTTTTTATCTGGAGAAGGATGACCATGCTAATGTGGATGAGATACTCAGTCACATAGAGTATGACGATGTTAATTATAAAGATTACAACGAGATTATCCGTGTGATGCTTATCCGTGGATATCTGGACAAGGCTGCTTCTTACACAATCTGTTATGGTACAGATAATATTGAGCCTAAGCTTCTGGTACGTCTTGCTGAAAGAATAATAGAACGTGATGGTATGTATGAAACAGAGTTGCTGACATACATGCTGATAAGTGCATTTGAGCGAGGCAAATACAATGAGGTGGGTATAACATATCTTTCCAAATATGCCAGAGGCCCAATTAAGAAGCTTAGAAACATCTGGAAGGCAGCTTCCAACTTTGATATTGATACCTATGAAGTATGTGAAAGAATGATACTTCAGACACTCAAAACTGGCGCATTTATCGGAGAAGAGGCCAAGGTACTTAAGGCTTATGTTGATGGTGGTGCCAAGACAGAGGTTGAACTTCATTACCTGTCATATTTCGCTCATGAAAGTTTTGTACATGGAAGAGTTGTGGATCGTTATATATTCTCTGAGATGGAGAGAATATACAAGGTCGAAGGCTCGCTGACTGATATATGCATGATTGCATGGCTTCAAAATGAGGCGACTCATATGAACAGCTATGAACTTACCTATGAGAGAAGGGAACTAATAACAGAATTCCTGAGAATACTTATGGTTTCGAAACAGATAGTATTCCCATTTTACGAAGCCTTTAAAGATATTTCTGCCAATGCTGCGCAGGTGGCGAACAGAGTTATTGTGGAGTATAAAGGCACACCTGATGTAAAGACAGTTATTAACTATGTTATTAGCAAGGAACATGAGGAAGCAGGCGGATACAGCCGTGAAGACATGACAGATATGTATGGCGGCGTATATGTTAAGCAGTTCTTACTCTTCTTTGGAGAGACTCTTCAGTATTATATTACTGAGGAAACTGGCAATGGTCCACAGCTTACAGAAAGTGGAACAATCAGCAAAAATGATGCTATGGCTGAAAGCACGGGAGACAGGTTCTCATGTGTCAATGATATAGCGATAGCTCATACTCTGAAGGATTACGATACAGCATTTAAACTACTGGAAGAATACAAATATAAGGAGTATCTGGTGGATAGTATATTCACACCACAATAGTTATGTTTGGACTTGGAGAACGCTACGTAGTTGGCTACGATATTTCAACTGAATATGCGCAGATAAGCTACATGGAGATGCAGGATACCATGCCTTCGACAGTATCACTTACTGAAGGTGCGGAGGACTATAATATACCTGCGTGTCTGTTTAAACGTGGTGAGGTTAACCAGTGGTTTTATGGTCGCGAGGCCATAAATTACAGTTCTGTTGAGGAAGGTGTGCTGGTTGATAATCTCTGGGAGCATGCTCTTGTAGGGGATAAGCTCATTGTGGATGATAATGAGTTTGAATATGTTGCCCTTCTTGCATTGTATATTAAGAGAAGTATGGTGCTTCTAAAAAAAGTTGCCAGGGATAAAATCGCTGGAATGATGTTTACTGTTCCTCAGCTTACCAAGCGTGCCATTGAGGTACTTGAGACAGTGACAGAGCTTCTTGGACTTGAAGACTGCAGAATTGTCTTTGAGGGAAGAGAAGAGAGCATATATTATTATGTAGTTCATCAGAAAAATGACATCTGGAAGCATGATGTCATGGTCTATGACTTCTCCGGAAGAAATATACTGGGCTACAGATTTAATGTTAATAAGAATACTAGACCTTATGTAGCTATGGTAGGCTGCAAGACTCATTCGATACTCAGAACAGATGTTAATAAAGATGGTGAGTTTTATGAGGTCGTCAATGCAGATACTACAGAGGCAATAGTATCAACCTCTTTTCTGATTGGAGAAGGCTTTGAGCAGGACTGGTGCCATGATTCGCTGAAGGAACTCTGCCGGGGAGGCAAGAGAGTATTTAAGGGCAATAATCTCTATAGTAAGGGTGCCTGCTATGCCATGAGAGAAAGACTTATTGATTCGGATATGAATCAATCCATGGTTTTTCTGGGTAAGGATAAGCTTAAGGCCAATGTGGGCATGAAGGTTATAAAAGCTGGCAAGGAATCATATTTTACGGTTCTGGATGGCGGTGAGAACTGGTATGATGCCAAGAAGGAATTTGATGTAATTCTGGAGCGGGATAACAGTTTTGAGGTAATTATTACTCCACTTGATGGCAAGAATCCAAGGGCAGTGGAGATAGTTCTCGACGGACTTAATTACAGGGAGCCGAGAACCAGCAGACTTCATATAAAGATATATATGGAGTCAGAAGAGAAGATGCGTGTATGCGCAACAGATATGGGTTTTGGAGAGTTTTATCCGACTACATATCAGATGTTTACGAAACAGATTAGTTTATAGGAGCAGCCAGATGAGCAATGTAATCCTGTGCCTTGGCACAATGGCTACAACTCCATATTTTGTAACAGAAGCTTGTGTTCACCTGTTTTCCATTGAGGAGCTTTGTTATTACATATATAACAATGCATTTCTTCTGGATGACGATTTTGTCAATGAGAGACTGGCCGAATGGGTGGAAAATGACCTGCAGCTTAAAAAGGTCGCAGATACTATTAGGACTGTCATAGACAAACCAGGAGCTCTGAGTAATCTTGTCAGGATTTTGAATAATGAGATAGGTTACTATACAGAGGATGAGTGGAGTACACTTATAGAAGATATAAAGAACAACAGTAAGATGTCTCTTGATACTCGAAAGAAAATCAGAGCAGACGGACTGCTGAATTCGGGCAGATACGTAAAGGCTATGGAGGAATACGACGGTATTCTGTGTGATATGACCAGAGATGATAAACAGCTTACTGCAGGAATTTATCATAATCTGGGTGTATGTGCAGCCAAACTGTTTTTGTTTGACAAGGCAGCAGTCTATTTTGAGAAGGCCTATGATACATACGCTAATGCAGAAAGCTATCAGGAGATGTTGTGGGCTCTTAAACTGTCGCTTCAGCCAACCAAGTATCTTGATTATCTTTCTGAACACAAGGAAAGCTATGAAGATTCTCTTGAAGTTGAAAGAAAGCTTGAGATTCTGAGAATGACCTGGGGAGAACAGCCTTCCCACAAATATCTCAGGGAACTTAGTATGTTAAAGTCTGAAGGCGGTTCATATTATGATGGGCTGGAACGCATGACAGATGAGGTTAAGGAACAGTACAGGAGCAGTGTAAATGGCATTTGGTAAAGGCTTTTTCAAAAAGCTTTTTTCTAGAACTGAAGAAGATGATTTTTTCTCTGATTACGAGATAGATGTTGATGAACAGTCAGAAACTCTGAACTGGAACTGGGATAATCTGATTAAGGACAGACATCTGCTCAAACTCAGTGATGATGCTCAGAGAGAGAAGTATATCAGGAGTCTGGTGGAACAGGTCAAGAACGCTTCGGAGCAGATAGACAGTTTCTCGGCAGAATACAATGTGGTCACAGATACCTTAAAGGATATGGATGAGCTGGAAGCTCTTCCAAAGGCGGAGCTTGAGGATCTTAGAGAGACTGCGCAGAATCTGTTGGATATAGAGAAGGAACGCAACTATTATAAGGAAACCAAGCACCTTATGACTGAGAACCAGTTTAAGGCTATGGAACGTTTCTCTTCAAGTATGCCAAAGGCTTATGATGATCTGCTTAAGGCAGAAGAGCAGAGAAAGTTTATTAAGGATGACCTGAAGAAATTAGAGGATGAGCGAGAAGGCTTTCTATATAGAAATGCTGAACTGAAGGGAAGCATGGAAAACGGCAGAGGCATGATAATGATCTGCATGTTTGCGGCGGTATTATGTGTAATCATGTTACTTGTCCTTCAGTATGGCTTTGAGATGGATACGAAGATTGGATATATGGTTACTGCACTTGCTGTGGCAGTTGTAGTAGTTATTATCTATGTCAGGTATATAGATAACCGTGATGAGCTGGTCAGAGTAAACAGAGCTATTAATAGAATTATCCTTCTGCAGAATACTATTAAGATAAGATATGTTAATAACAGAAATCTTTTGGATTATTTGTATATGAAATATGATACAACTTCAGCGAAAGAACTTAAGAAGGTATGGGAAGCTTATGAGAGTGAGAAGGAGCTTCGCCAGAAAAATGCAGAAAATGAGATGCAGCTTACAGCTATGCAGGCTGAGTACAAGAAGAAACTGTCCAAATACCATCTCAACGATGTACAGACCTGGATATTCAACCCAAGTGCTGTAATGGATCATAAGGAAATGGTAGAAATCAGACATAGCCATATCCTTAGAAGACAAAAACTCAGAGCAAGGCTGAATTACAATAAAAAGCTTGCTAAAGAGGGACAGCAGGAACTTAAGCAGCTGATTAAAGAGTACCCACAGTATGGTAAAGAAGTTATGGAGATGCTTGAGAGATATTCTTGACATGAAATACGCCGGATGTTACTATGAACACGTTCTTTACTACAGCAAAGTGTGTAGAAAATGAACAGGTGTTTTTTGTGCAATTTGCAAGAAACTTTTAGAGGCTTCTTGCACAAACAGGAGGAAAAAATATGAAAAAATTACTTGCACTTGTGTTAGCATCTGCTATGACACTTGGTCTTTGTGCTTGTGGTTCTGCTGATACAGCTACAACAACAGAGACTGCAGAGGTAACAGAAGCAACAGAAACAGCAACAGAAGAAGTTGCTACAACAGAAGTAGCTGCAGAAGAAGCTACAACAGAAAGAACAACATTAATCGTTGGTTTTGACGCTGAATTCCCACCATATGGTTATATGGATGAGAATGGTGATTATGTAGGTTTTGACCTTGATCTTGCTCAGGAAGTTTGCAACAGACTTGACTGGGAACTTGTTAAGCAGCCAATCGACTGGGATGCAAAGGACATGGAACTTTCATCAGGAGCTATTGACTGTATCTGGAATGGATTTACAATCAATGGTCGTGAAGATGATTATACATTCTCAGTACCATATGTAGATAACAGCCAGGTATACGTAGTTAAGGCAGAATCAGATATTAAGTCTGAGGCTGATCTTGCTGGTAAGGTAGTAGGCGTTCAGGCTGATTCATCTGCTCTTGCTGCACTTGAGGATGCAGAGGGTAAGGCTGATGTAGCTGCTACATTTGGCGATCTTGTACAGTTTGCAGATTACAATACAGGATTTATGAACCTTGAATCAGGCGCGATTGATTGTCTTGCACTTGATATAGGTGTAGCTAACTATGAAATCGCTGCAAGAAATGGCGGCTATGTAATTCTTGCAGATCAGCTTGCTTCAGAGCAGTACGGTATCGGATTCCTTAAGGGCAATACAGAACTTAAGGATCAGGTTGAAAAAGTACTTCTTGAAATGGTTGATGATGGAACATTTGGTAAGATTGCAGAACAGTACGCAGACTTCGGTCTTGTTGACAGTGTTTGTCTTGGCAAATAATTAATGAAATAGTTTCGAGGCACAAAGCAATTTGTGCCTTGAATTTTCATTAAGGATGGTAAAGAGATTAGCATTCAATTGTAGCGTGTTAAAGAGGTTTACCATTCTTAATGAGAGTTCAATTAGTATTTGGGGAGGTTTATATGTCATTTGGTGTTATTCTTTCGCAGCTTGGCGGTGGAATGGTTAAGTCAATAGAGATATTTGTGCTTACACTTCTGTTTTCGCTTCCGCTTGGCCTGTTTGTGGCTTTGGGACGTATGTCGAAGCTGAAGATACTGAGTGGAATTATTAAGATATACATAGCAATCATGAGAGGTACTCCTCTTATGCTTCAGCTAATAGTAGTGTATTTTGCTCCATATTATGTATTTGGAATCAATATTTCATCTGGCTTCAGATTTACTGCTGTTATTATTGCTTTTTCAATCAATTACGCAGCGTATTTTGCAGAGATATTCAGAGCAGGTATCCAATCCATTTCCATAGGACAGTGGGAAGCGGCTCAGATACTTGGTTATAATAAGGCACAGACCTTCTTTAAGATAATTCTTCCTCAGGTTATTCAGAGAATAATTCCTCCAGTAACCAACGAGACGATTACACTTGTTAAAGATACATCACTTTCTTTTGTTCTTAGTATTGCGGAGATGTTTACTATCGCTAAGCAGATAGGGGCCAGAGAAGCATCTATCATTCCATTGATGATAGCAGGATTGTTCTATTTTATATTCAATTATATTGTTGCATTTGGAATGGATCGCTTCGAAAAGAAAATGTCCTACTTTAGATAATAAGAGGTATGTATGGCGGAAGTATTAGTTGAGATTAAGAATCTTAAAAAGACATTTGAAAATGGAACTGAGGTATTGAAGGATTTCAATCTCAGTGTTAATAAAGGCGAGGTAGTATCTATTATTGGCCCATCTGGATCAGGTAAGACTACAGCACTTAGATGTGCAACTATGCTTACTCCAATCTCCGGGGGAAGCATATCTTATCTTGGTAAGAAAGCTACATGGGAAGAAAATGGAACAGTTCATGTCGCTAATAAGCATGATATGAAGGAGATAAAGCAAAGCTTTGGACTTGTATTCCAGAACTTCAATCTCTTTCCTCATTACACAGTACTGCAGAATATCACTGATGCACAGATACATGTTGCGAAGGTGCCAAAGAGCGAGGCGATAGACAGGGCAGTTAACCTTCTGGATAGACTCGGCCTAAGCGATAAACGTGATTTTTATCCATGCAATCTGTCAGGTGGACAGCAGCAGAGAGTATCAATCGCCAGAGCGCTTGCGCTTCAACCTAAGGTATTGTTCTTTGACGAGCCTACATCAGCACTTGATCCTGAACTTACAGGAGAAGTACTTAAGGTAATCAAACAGCTTGCCAGCGAGCATATGACTATGATAATAGTAACTCATGAGATGCAGTTTGCCAGAGAAGTATCAGACAGAATAGTCTTTATGGAGGGTGGCGTTATCCAGGCTGAGGGTACACCAGACGAGCTGTTTAATGCTATTGGAAACACACGTTTCCTTGAATTTGTTGGAAAATATAATATGTAATTATTGATATACAGAAAGGAGTCCGCCGTGACAGAATTTAAGCCATTCAAAGAAGGAAAAGTAAGAGAGATTTATGACGCAGGAGATAACTTAATCTTAGTTGCTACTGACAGGATTAGTTGTTTTGATGTTATCCTCAATAACATCGTAACAAAGAAGGGTACAGTATTAACTCAGATGAGTAAGTTTTGGTTTGATTACACATCAGACATTCTTCCAAATCATATGGTTTCTACAGATGTAAATGATATGCCAGAGTACTTCAGACAGGACAAGTTTGATGGAAACAGCATGCTTGTTAAGAAGCTTACAATGCTTCCAGTTGAATGTATCGTAAGAGGATATATTACAGGTTCAGGCTGGGCTTCATATGTTCAGGATGGAACAGTCTGTGGAATCAAACTTCCAGAAGGACTTAAGGAATCAGATAAATTACCTGAACCAATCTACACACCTTCAACAAAGGCTGAGATTGGTGATCACGATGAAAATATCTCATTTGAGCAGAGCATTGAATACCTCGAGAAGCAGTTCCCAGGTAAAGGACTTGAATATGCTACAAAGCTTCGTGACTGCACAATAGCTCTTTATAAGAAATGTGCTGATTACGCACTTAGCAAGGGTATCATTATTGCTGATACAAAATTTGAGTTTGGTCTTGATGAAGATGGCAATATCGTAATTGGTGATGAAATGCTTACACCAGACTCTTCAAGATTCTGGCCAGCAGACCAGTACGAACCAGGACATGGTCAGCCTTCTTTCGACAAGCAGTTTGCTCGTGATTGGCTCAAGGCTAACCCACATGATGACTGGACACTTCCACAGGATATCGTGGATAAGACTATTGCTAAGTACCTTCAGGCATACGAGCTTTTGACAGGTAAGCCACTTAACTAGAGCGCTACTTAACTAGCGTGACATTTTACTAAAGTGTATATAAATCATTTTATTTCCACTTCAGACCCGCTTGCGCTCGATGTAGAACGTAGCGGTACTAAATTCGCACTATCGTGCTCATTAAGTGCCGACGTCCTCCAATGGTCTGAAGTTGAAAACAAAATGATTAAACATAGTGGTAGATGATATTAGTACATAATAATTAATCAAACTATTAAAATGGAGAATGAATATGAGTACAGATAGATATGTAAGCCCATTATCGGAGAGATATGCGTCTAAAGAGATGCAGTACATTTTCTCACCTGATAAGAAGTTCAGCACATGGAGAAAGCTTTGGATTGCTCTTGCTGAAACAGAGATGGAACTTGGTCTTTCAATGGACGGAAAGCCAGTTATTACACAGGAGATGATAGATGAGCTTAAGGCTCATGTTGATGATATCAACTATGATGTAGCTAAGGAAAGAGAAAAGATTGTTCGTCATGATGTTATGAGCCATGTATATGCATATGGTCAGCAGTGTCCAAAGGCGGCAGGTATTATTCATCTTGGTGCTACAAGCTGTTACGTAGGTGATAACACAGATATGATAGTCATGTCTGAAGCATGCCAGCTTGTTAAGAAGAAACTTGTTAATGTTATGAGTCTTCTTGCTAAGTTTGCAACAGAGTACAAGGATCAGCCTACACTTGCATTTACACATTTTCAGCCTGCCCAGCCTACAACAGTTGGTAAGAGAGCTACACTGTGGCTTCAGGAATTTATGTATGACTATGAAGACCTTTGCTATGTAATCGATTCGCTCAAGTTATTAGGCTGTAAGGGTACAACAGGTACTCAGGCTTCCTTCTATGAGTTATTCGATGGTGCCCACGAGACAATTGATAAGATTGATGGCATGATTGCTAAGAAGATGGGCTTCGAGAACTGTGTTGCTGTATCTGGTCAGACATATTCTCGTAAGGTTGATACACGTGTACTCAATGTACTTGCTGGAATCGCTGCTTCTGCTACAAAGATGAGCAATGATATCAGACTTCTTCAGCACCTTAAAGAGGTTGAGGAACCATTTGAGAAGACACAGATTGGTTCATCAGCTATGGCTTACAAGCGTAACCCTATGAGAAGTGAAAGAATTGCTTCCCTTTCTAGATATGTGATTGCAGATGCTCTTAATCCTGCTATTACAAGTGCTACTCAGTGGTTTGAGAGAACCCTTGATGATTCTGCTAACAAGAGACTTTCTGTTCCAGAAGGCTTCCTTGCAATAGATGGTATCCTTGATCTTTGCATTAATGTTACTGATGGCTTAAAGGTATATCCTAAGGTTATCGAGAAGCATATGATGGCTGAGCTTCCATTTATGGCTACAGAAAATATTATGATGGATGCTGTTAAGGCTGGTGGTAACAGACAGGAACTTCACGAGAAGATCAGACAGCTTTCAATGGAAGCTGGTAAGACAGTTAAGGAAGAAGGAAAGGACAACAATCTGCTTGAGCTTATTGCTGCAGATCCTGATTTCAATCTTACTCTTGAAGAACTCAAGGAATCTATGGATCCTGCCAAGTATACAGGAAGAAGTGCTTATCAGGTTGATAAGTTCATCACTGATGTTATCAATCCTATCCTTGAGGCTAACAAAGAACTACTCGGTGTCACAGCACAGATTAATGTCTAATTATGATTGTAAAAGGCTATCCTTTTGGGGATAGCCTTTTGTGCTTATTTAGCTACATACTACTAATAGATGATATGCAATCATTTTACCTATATTGTGTTATTGAATGGTAAAAATGAATTTGCTAAAATTGACTTATGGAAAAAAATACTTATTCAGACATTTCAAAAGAAAATAAACTTACACTGATATGTATGTTTGTCAGTTGGATAGTAGAGTGCGCTATTGGCATTGGTTATTACTGGACTAATCAGAATAACTACAGTGCTATTGATGTAGCACTCTTTTTTGGCTTGATTTTTGTACCGTGGATTATAAGTGTTGAAATATATAAGAGGAACAATAATTCTGATTTTTTGCGTAAATTCACCTATTCCTTTGCGGTTATTTTTTATATATTCCTGATATTTACTGGAAAACCTGTTGAATTTACCAATGTTATTCTGCCTATTATGATGTCTACAATTGTGTATTGTGATCCTACGATTACTTTGCATTTTGGTTCGACACTTGTTGCAGTTGGAGTAGTTGGACTTATATTCAGACTTCCAAATCAGAAGGATGATCCAGGAATGATATATGCAGCATATGCTTTCGCTGAGTTTGCAGTTACGACAATCTTTCTCTGGCTTGGCACTATCATGATGAAAAAAGGACAGGAAAGGCGAAGACTGGATATTGAGAGAGAGCGAAACAGATTTAAGGCAATTGTATCTGTTGGTATTGAAAGGATATTTGAATACAATATAGCAGATGACATTATTATGATGTCTGAAAGCAGTGGCGGAAGCTATGGTAAGGAGAGATATCTATGCAACTTTAGTACTGTTGCCAAGAGTAAGGATTATGTTCCATTTTCAGACTGGTACAGATTTGATGAAATCTTATTTGAGATAAAAACCGGATCTGGAATTATTGAAAAAGAAATCAGGGTTAGAAATGAATATACTAATGAGCACAGATGGTACAGAGTTAAGGGACGAGTAATCTTTGACAATGAGGGAGTACCTGAAAAGGTTATGGGTACCCTTGAGGATATAGAGGATGCTAAGAAACTGGAGATGCGTCTTGCAGATGAAAAGATGCGTGACCCTATTACCAAGCTCTATAAGAAGAGCTATCTTGTGCAGTTCATTGATGAATATTTTGCGAAGAACAGAAAAGATAAATGTGCCTTCATTATTCTTGATGTTGATGGTTATAAAAGAATCAACGAGGAGATGGGAACAGTATTTGGTGATGAGATACTAAAGATTATTTCTGAAGACATAAAGGGATTGTTCTCTGATTCGGACCTTATGGGACGTGTGGGTAACGACGAGTTTGTTATTCTCATGAAGGAAATAGAAAAGCCATCTGATATTGAGAGTAGAATCAAGGATATTCAGAGGGTTATTGCTACCACATATATCGGTGAACGCGATAGAAAGAACTGTACTGTTAGTATAGGTGCTTCTGTTTGGCCAACTGATGGAGAATGTTATGAGGAACTATATATCAAAGCGGAGAAGGCACTTAATCTTGCTCAGTCAAAAGGACCTAGCCATTACGATATATATAATCCTATTAAAGAAAGTGTGTACTCAATACTTGCTCATGAGCTTGCGGTAAGACAGAGCAGGATGATGGAAGAGGAACACAGTAGAAACTATGTATCTGACTCTATCATTGAACTTGCCTTTAAGCTTATTGATGAAAGCAAGGATACGGATAGTGCTATTAATCTTCTTATAAGACAGATGTGCCGTCAGATGAATCTCAGTGCTATTGTTGTCAGAAGCAAGGTGAAAGACGAGAAAGCAATGAGAGTCATGTACAGCTATGGGGTGGAAAGTACGGAAGACAGTCAGTTTGTTATCAAGTACGATGATGCTGGCTGGGAAGCAAACCTTAAGCTATATGAGAAGGACAATATAGGAATCTGCAGAAGCATCAATGAAGTGGAGGATGAGACCCTCAAGCAGTATATGATGGCCCTGGGAATTGAAGCCTTTATTGGCTGTCCATTTTATGAGAGGGGCGCATTTGCCGGTACCATTGATTTCCTTGATATGGAAAATGAGCGTGACTGGACGGATGAAGAGATTAAGGATATCAAATCAGTAACCAATGTTGTATCTGCATATCTGCTTAAGATGAAGGCTTATGAGGATGCTTCTGAGACAGTTGAACGACTTACAGGATATGATCCGGTTACTGGACTGTACAAATATGAAAAGTTCTTAAAGCTTGCAGGAGAGTACATTTCCACAGCAGAGCATGGTAACTATGCAATTGCATATATGGATATCTTCCATTTTAAATATCTTAATGACACCTATGGATATGATGTAGGTGATGAAGTGCTTGTGGATATGGCGCGTATGATTAACTCATACAGTGAATACGTAGTTATGGCCAGCAGAGTTTTCTCTGATAATATGGTGGTTCTGCTTAAACTGGTAGATACATCGCTTGATGTTATCAAGAAGAGAATAGAGGATATTATGGACAGGTTCTCAGAGGAAATCAGACAGAGGTTCTCTGATAGTCGTCTTGAGGCAGGAGTTGGAGTGTGTACATTTACCATAAGTGGTGCGCCAGTTATGATACAGAATATAATCTCCAATGCTAATATGGCAAGAAAGCGTACCAAGCTGCCTATGATGCCTAGATGCATCTTTTACGATGAGCAGATGGGTTCTGCAGCGAAGAATGAGATTGCATTTGCCAATGATATGGAAAATGCAGTAAAGAATCATGAGTTTGTAATATTCCTTCAGCCTAAGGTTAACCTTAAGAATAATAAGATTGAAGGGGCAGAGGCTCTGGTTCGCTGGAAAAAGGCGGATGGAAGTATTATCTATCCAAATGACTTTATTCCGGTATTTGAAAGAAATAAGAGCATTACAGTTCTTGATTTCTATGTATATGAAGAGGTATTCAGATACATCAGAGGAAGGATGGACGCAGGACTTGAACTGATCAATGTCTCAGTCAATGTATCAAGAGTACACCTCTATGCAATAGATGCAATTATCGATAAGATTAAAGAACTTATTGATAAGTACCAGGTTCCAACCCAGTACCTGGAGTTTGAACTTACAGAGACTTCATTTACAGATAAAGTGGATGATACGATTACACTTATGTCAAGGCTTAGAGAACTTGGAGTTAAGGTATCACTGGATGACTTTGGCGCAGGCTATTCATCACTCAATGTACTCACCAAGCTTCCACTCGATGTACTTAAAATTGATAAGGAATTCCTTAAAGACTTTGAAACTGATTCAGAGGAAAAGATTGT
Organism: Lachnospiraceae bacterium UBA1712; assembly: GCA_002317175.1. Classification (GTDB taxonomy): domain Bacteria; phylum Bacillota; class Clostridia; order Lachnospirales; family Lachnospiraceae; genus Colinaster. Next base: position 179,657 of record DCJA01000023.1, read on the forward strand.
TATTCCAAGTGTTATAGCAATGGCAAAGAAGCTTAATCTGGATGTGGTATGTGAGGGTGTTGAGACCATAGAACAGGTTAAATTCCTCAAAGAGATTAACTGCGATTATGCTCAGGGATACTATTATTCAAAGCCTGTTCCGCAGGAGGAGTTTGACAGACTTCTGGAGGGATAGATTTCTGGAATGAGAGTCGGTTTTTAGGAGGGATAGACAATTATTTAGAAATGTTCTATACTAACAAGAGATTTTTATTACAAGGAGCTAATTATGGCAAAGACAATTATGGAACAGTGGAGAGACGTTGCGTACTCTGCACAGACAGATAAAGGAACACTCCAGAGATTCTGGACAGAATATTTCACAGTAGAAAAGGGAGTATATGAGAAGTTACTTTCTAATCCTGATGAAGTAGTTAAGGGTAGCGTTAAGGAACTTGCAGAGAAGTTTAACATTTCTCTTATGCATATGGTAGGTTTCCTTGATGGTATCAATGACAGCTTAAATGAAGCTAATCCTATCGAAGAGATGGATGAGAACACAGTAGTTTCACTTGAGTATGACAAGCCACTTCTTTACAAGAATATGGTAGCTGCACAGGCAGACTGGTTATACAATCTTGAGCAGTGGGATTCTATCTTCACACAGGAAGAGAAGGAAGCACTCTATAAGGAGCAGAAGCGTTCAACAACAATCGTTAATGAGACTCCAAAGGTATATCCTAACGATCCATGTCCATGTGGCAGCGGCAAGAAGTATAAGAAGTGCTGCGGTAAGAATGCTTAAGCTGATTTAGAATAATTTATTGATTTGCTTATAAAGGTAACTCTCAAGGGAGTTACCTTTGTTTATATAATGAGGGTCTAGAGATGTTATACATAATGAGACATGGAAAAACAGAATGGAATGCGATTCATAAGCTTCAGGGACAGACAGATATTCCACTTAATGATGAAGGAAGGCAGATGGCTTCTGAGGCAGCTGATATGTATAAGGACACGCATTTTGATCTATGTTACTGCTCTCCACTTATCAGAGCAAAGGAGACTGCAGAACTATTTTTGGCAGGACGTGATATCCCGATAATATATGATGACAGACTTAAAGAGATGAATTTTGGAGTGTACGAAGGGATAGAAAACAGCTTTGATATTCCAGACTGCCCTGTAAATGTGCTGTTTTTTAAGCCTGAAGACTATAAAGGTGTGGAAGAAGGCGAGACTGTGGAGGAACTTTTTGAAAGAACAGGAGACCTGCTGTTTGGTGAGATACTTCCTCAGGTAGAAGAAGGAAAGGATATCCTGATTGTTGGACATGGAGCTATGAATTCTTCGATAATATGTCAGTTGAGAGGACTTGATAAGAGCCATTTCTGGGATGAACCTATTGAGAACTGCAGATTAATTCAGCTTTTATAGCATCCAACGTATGAGACTTCTTAAAATGGATGCAACAGTTATCATTAAATGAGAATTCAGAGTGTGGAAAATCTGCAGACCTTAACTGTTTACTGGAGTTTTTTGTTAAGAAAGAATTAATAATAATACATATATTATATTAAGATGCTGTTTTTACTATGTCATAAAGGAGGCATCTTATGAGAGAGAAGAGTATGTACTATTTTGTACGATTTATAAAGAAGACACTTCGATATTTACTTAAGCCTCTCAGCTTTGTTCCTGGAATAGTGATGATGATAGTAATCTTTAATTTCAGCAGTCAGAACAGCGTTGAGTCAGCAGGGCTATCCAGAGAGGTATGTAAATATATAGTACTTATATACAACAAAATATGTATGAAGGGGATGGATAATCAGTCCCTTAATATGATGATTGAATATATCCACCCATATGTCAGAAAACTGGCTCATTTTTCAGAGTATGCATTGTTAGCTATGTCAGTATCGCTTCCGCTGTATGTATACAGACTCAGAGGCTTCTGGTCGGCGATGTTTGCTATGATTTTTTGTGTGCTGTTTGCCATGGGAGATGAGTGGCATCAGTCCTTTGTGTCAGGAAGAGTATCTGACCCTAAGGATGTACTGATTGACAGTCTGGGAGTAATAACAGGACTTATAGTTATCAGGATAATGTGCGCAATAGGACGAAAGACTATTTTTCACTGGTTCGTTCTTGATGAATAATGCTATAAATATTACAAAAGAGTCTTGCATTGCAGGGCTCTTTTTATATGTATTATTCATTTACAAATCCTTTGTTTATGGTACAATTATTAATATCTGTCCATTATGTTTTTTGGGAGGCTGCGATGATAACTGAACAGATGACAGCACAGGAAGTATTTATACAATATCGATCTGATATGGAGAAGCTTATGGCATATCTGCCTTGGCTTGAAGAAAAGAGTGGTAAAGCAAAGGTTGCATCCAACTATGTGGGTGAAGGAATTGCAGAGAACACTATTTCTTTTCCAGTGTATGATGGTACTCTGTTGCGCTTTATTAAAGAAGCAGAGAGTACACAGTTTATGGACAGAAATTACGTGTATGTTATCACACGTAATCGACTTAAGAGCGCAGAGGAAGAGAAGGCATTTGTAAAGGCTCAGACTATGCTTCAGCTTAACAATGTTGGTGGTATACTTTCCAAGTATGTTCTTGGAGGAAGAACCAAATCCAGACTTTGGTCAGAGGCTGTAGATAAGGGCATATTCCTGGAGATTGTCAGAAAGTTTAAGGAACTTGATGAACTGGGAATTAATGGATTGAGCGAGTAACAGGAGTTTTAATAAAGGTGAGCGACAAAAGCGATAGTAAGAAACAATTGATTATTGACAAAGCAACAGAAGTATTTGCTGCCAAAGGTTTTAAAGCAGTAACCATGAAGGATATTGTTGAAGCCTGCCAGATAAGCAGAGGTGGATTATACCTTTATTATGCTTCTACAGAGGAAGTATTTAAGGATGTTCTCGAGGCGCAGGAGCTTAAGGAATCTGATGGTAAGAACGTTGAGGAGATGCTTGATAAGAGTGCCTATGATCTTCTCTTGTGGTTTATAAAGGAGCAGAAGAAGGAGATTCTTAAGCGTAAGAATTCTCTTATTGTTGCCAAGTATGAGTATGCGTTTTTGTGTAAGGCCAATGGTAAGCCAGAAGCAGTTAAGAATGCATTTGAGACGGCTATAGCTGTATTAGCCAATATTTTAGAGCGTGGTAATGAAAGCGGTGAGTTTGATTGTGAGAATTCAGCGGCCATGGCTTGTAGTATAATGTACTCTATTGAAGGTATGAAGGTTTGTGCCGCTACTTTTGGTATGAGTGAAAAGAAAGTAGATAGTGAATTGCTATTCATGATTAATCAGTTCGTGGTGGCATAAATTATTAGTGGAATTTTGGCTTGACCTTAATTCCACATTTTAGGTTATAGAAGACTGATGAGTTATATGACTCGGTCAAATCAAGTCGTTAATAAATCAAATGATTTAACATAAAAAGAAAGAGGAATTCAATGAAGACACGACGTATCTATGTTGAAAAGAAAACACCTTATGCTGTAAAGGCAAAGGAACTTAAGGAGGACATCGGAAGCTATCTTGGTATTAAGGTTGATGGCGTTAGAGAACTTATCCGTTATGATGTTGAAGGCATCAGTGATGAAGTATACGCTACAGCTACTAAGATGATTTTCAGTGAGCCACCAGTTGATGATTACTATGAAGAGACATACCCAATAGCTGCTGATGAGAAGGCATTTTCAGTAGAGGCTCTTCCTGGACAGTTTGACCAGAGAGCAGATTCAGCTGAGCAGTGTATCGGATTTATCGATGCAGAAGCAAAGCCAATCGTAAAGAGTGCTATTACATATGTAATTAAGGGCAATGTATCTGATGAAGATATGGACAAAATCAAGGCTTACTGTGTAAACCCAGTTGATTCAAGAATCAATGATGCACCAAAGCCAGAGACACTTGTTACAGAATATGATGATCCTGCAGATGTAAAGATTTTTGATGGATTTAAGGATATGAGCGAGACAGATCTTAAGGCTCTTTATGACAGCCTTGGTCTTGCAATGACATTTAAGGATTTCCAGCATATTCAGAATTACTTTGTTACTGAAGAAAAACGTGATCCTAGTATGACAGAAATCAGAGTACTTGATACATACTGGTCAGATCACTGCAGACATACAACATTCTCTACAGAACTTAAGAATGTAGAGTTTGATGATGGATATTATCGTGAGCCAATCGAGATGACATACCAGGCTTACCTTGATACAAAGGAAGAGATCTATAAGGGAAGAACAGACAAGTTTGTATGTCTTATGGATGTAGCCCTTATGGGTATGAAGAAGCTTCGTGCTGATGGCAAGCTTGAGGATATGGAAGTATCTGATGAGATTAATGCATGTTCAGTTGTTGTTCCAGTTGAGATGGAATATGAAGATGGTAAGGTAACAGAGGAGTGGCTTGTATTCTTTAAAAATGAGACACACAACCATCCTACAGAAATCGAGCCTTTTGGTGGCGCTGCTACATGTCTTGGTGGTGCAATCCGTGATCCACTTTCAGGTAGAGGATATGTATACCAGGCTATGCGTGTAACTGGTGCAGCAGATCCAACAGTTCCTGTTTCTGCAACCCTCAAGGGTAAGCTTTCACAGAAGAAGTTAGTTCGTGGTGCTGCAAGTGGTTATTCTTCATATGGTAACCAGATTGGTCTTGCAACAGGCTATGTTAAAGAAGTATATCATCCAAATTACGTTGCAAAGCGTATGGAGATTGGTGCTGTAATGGGTGCTGCTCCTAGAAGATGTGTAAAGAGAGAGAATTCTGATCCAGGCGATATCATCATCTTACTTGGCGGAAGAACTGGCCGTGATGGTTGTGGTGGTGCTACAGGTTCATCAAAGGTTCATACAGAAGCTTCAATCGAGACATGTGGAGCAGAAGTTCAGAAGGGAAATGCTCCTACAGAGCGTAAGATTCAGAGATTATTCAGACGTGAAGAAGTGGCTGCACTTATTAAGAAGTGTAACGATTTTGGTGCCGGTGGTGTATCCGTTGCTATCGGTGAGTTAGCTGATGGTCTTACAGTTGATCTTGATCTTGTTCCAAAGAAGTATGCGGGTCTTGATGGTACAGAACTTGCTATTTCTGAGTCACAGGAGCGTATGGCTGTAGTAGTTGATCCTAAGGATGTTGATACCTTCCTTGCATATGCGGAAGAGGAAAACCTCGAAGCAGTATGTGTTGCAACTGTTACAGAGGAGCCAAGACTTGTACTTAAGTGGCGAGGAAAAGAAATCGTTAACATTGCGCGTGCTTTCCTTGATACTAACGGTGCACATCAGGAAACAGATGTAAGAGTTAATATTCCTTCAGAGGAAGCTAAGGTTATAGATAAGATTACAATCGAAAAGGTTGCTGCAGATATTGAAGCAGACGATGCGAAGGCAGCTATGCTTGATACATTATCAGATTTAAATGTATGCTCACAGAAGGGTCTTGTAGAGATGTTTGACTCATCTATTGGTGCAGCAAGTGTATTTATGCCATATGGTGGAAAGACACAGCTCACAGAGACTCAGACTATGGTAGCTAAGCTTCCAGTTCTTAAGGGCAAGACAGATGTAGTTACTATGATGAGTTACGGCTTTGATCCATATGTTTCAAGCTGGAGCCCATACCACGGTGCTATCTATGCTATTACACAGTCAATGGCTAAGATCGTTGCAGCTGGTGGTGATTACAGTAAGATTAGATTTACATTCCAGGAATACTTCAGAAGAATGACAGACAAGGCAGAGCGTTGGAGCCAGCCATTTGCTGCATTACTTGGTGCTTTTGATGCTCAAATCGGTTTCGGTCTTCCAGCTATTGGTGGTAAGGATTCCATGAGTGGTACATTCAATGATATAGACGTTCCACCTACACTTGTTTCATTTGCGGTAGATACAGCTAAGGCTGGTGATATCGTAACTCCTGAACTTAAGGCAGCTGGTAATAAACTTGTAAGATTCCAGCTTGAGAAGGATGATTATGATGTTCCTGTGTACGAGGAAGTAAAGAAACTCTTCGACGAAGTGAGAAGACTCGAGCAGGAAGGCGTTATCGTATCAGCATATGCTCTTGATCAGTATGGCGTAATGCCTAGTGCAGCAAAGATGGCATTTGGTAACAGCCTCGGTGTAACATTTGACAGTGATCTTGAACTTGAAGATCTGTTTACACCTGCTATGGGCGATATTATGGCAGAAGTTGATGCTGATAAGCTTGCACAGATTGATACAGACTATATTGTAATTGGTGAAGTAACAGGTGATGGTAAGTTCACATACAAAGAGACTTCTATCGAACAGGAAGAAGCGCTTAAGGCTTGGAAGGGTACACTTGAGAAAGTATTCCCTACAAAGGCTGTTAAGGGTGAAGATAAGGTTGATATGCCACTTTATAAGGCTGATTCAATCTATGTATGTAAGAACAAGATTGCAAAACCTACAGTATTTATTCCTGTAATGCCAGGAACAAACTGTGAATATGATACAGCAAAGGCATTCGAAAGAGCTGGAGCAGAAGTTAAGACTGTTGTATTTAAGAATATGACAGGTTCAATGATTGAAGACAGTTTTAAGGCTTACAAGGAAGCTATTGATCAGTCACAGATCATTATGTTCCCAGGTGGTTTCTCAGCGGGTGATGAACCAGATGGTTCAGCTAAGTTCTTCGCTACAGCCTTCCAGAATGAGATGATGAAGGAAGCTGTTATGAAGCTTCTTAATGAAAGAGATGGTCTTGCACTTGGTATCTGTAATGGTTTCCAGGCTCTTATCAAGCTTGGTCTTGTACCAAACGGAGAGATTACTGGTCAGGATTCAAATTCACCTACACTTACATTTAACACTATTAACCGTCACATCTCTAAGATGGTATATACAAAGGTTGTTTCAAATAAGTCTCCTTGGTTACAGGGAGCTGAGGTTGGCAAGACATACGTTAACCCAGCCAGCCATGGTGAAGGTCGTTTCGTAGCTCCTAAGGAGTGGCTCGATAAGCTTATTGCCAACGGTCAGGTTGCAACAGTTTACTCTGACAATGATGGTAATGTAAGTATGGATGAAGAGTACAATATCAATGGTTCTTACATGTCAATCGAGGGTATTACTTCTCCAGACGGTAGAGTACTTGGAAAGATGGCTCATTCAGAAAGACGTGATTCATCAGTTGCAATTAACATCTACGGTGAGCAGGATCTCAAGATCTTTGAAAGTGGTGTTAAGTACTTCATGTAATTGGATATGAAGAATGCTTTATAATAAAGCGTAAAAAATAGAAGTAATTATAGACTTATATAAGTCAATCAAGAAAGAAGGACCTGGATGCGTATGCAACCAAGGTCCTTCTTTGTATATGAAATATTATTCTTATGTTATGTATGAAATGCTTTACGGATGATTGTATATATGAACCTCCTGGTAAATGTAACAAAATAAATTATACTACAAACTACCACAGCTGCAATGCTACTGCAGCGGCTTCAGCCATGGCTTTATATCCAGCGGCACTTGGATGAAGATGGTCTCCGGAATCATATATAGGAAGAAATGCGGATGGATCTTCAGGATCTCGAACTGCAAGATCAAAATCAATACATCCATCTAGCAGATCTGTGCTGCGAAGGAAATCATTGAACTGATTTCTGAGAACTTCTCTGAAGTCCGCATATGTTCTCCAGCCCTTAATAGGAAGAAGCGTGCCGGCGTATATCTTAAGACCCATAGCACGGGCTTCTGTTATATAGTATTTGAAGCCGTCAATCAGTTCATCTATTGTGGGCAGATCGGACATTGGTCTGAAAGGATTTACATCCACGCCTACTGGATGAATGATATCGTTGATTCCCTGCTGAAGAATAATTGTATCAACACCATTGGCCGAAGGAATTTCATGCTTGAAACGATTGCTGGCTTTAAGACCATAGCTCTCATAGGTTATGCAACTGTATTCACGAAGGATACGCGAACCACTGGTGGCCTTCCTGATAATGGACACATTGCTATAATCCATACTGCCAGTATTTGTATTGCCATAATCCACATTGGCGGCATTCATATTGTCATAATCTTTGTCAGCAGCAACAGAGCTATTAGCCGAATCTTTGTACTTAAGAGCAAGATAGTCTGGCCAGTCCTGGGCTGTGATAGAATCACCGTAGCAAAGAATAGATCTCTTATCTGAGCTGGTTTTTATTGACACATCTGTCAGGAAATATACGATACTGGTTTTTCTGGAAATATCAATTGGAAAAGCCTCCATGGCGCAGCCGTCACCAATACAATAGCTGCCACCTGAAAGTGGCCCCTGTACATATACTGCAGATCTCATCTGTGTATATTCAGCAAGGTAAATTGACAGGTAAACAACATCATCCGTGTTGACATATATGTCACAGATATCAGACACCTGACTGCAGCCAGGCTGTAGTGTTAGTTCATGCTTTCCTTCAAATAAAATATCATAAAACACTGAATTGACTAATGCAGTCACTTTGCTTATTATCACGTCTTCTGTGCCGCAATAGTTGTCCAAAGTTATCTTTAGCCCTTGTCCGTCGAAAGGGCTGTGGATGGGATAACGTAATGATATATTTTTAGAGAAAGCTTCTGGACGGTTTTCGGCAATGGAAACCGCATTGCCCCAGATTGAAACCCATTTATTATTAGTCATAAATTCTCCTTACTGAGTGTATAGGTTCTTAGCAGATTAATTTTTCAAATTAATTCTTTCAATCTGTTATATTAGCATATGTAAATGGCTAGTGCGAATAATACTGGAAAAAATAGTAACAATAGTATAGTATTTTTCTTTAGTGAGTTGTTCTCACTACAGGAGTTTTGGATGCAATGAAAAAATATGTAAAAAAAGCTTTTATTGATACTTTGCCTATAATGGCAGGATATATAGTTTTGGGAATTGGTTTTGGTGTGGTTTTAAAAAGTGCAGGCTATGGTCTTGGATGGGCACTGGCAATGAGCGTGTTTATATTCGCAGGATCCATGCAGTATGCTATGGTAGGTCTACTAACTGGTGGAGCATCATTTCTGACAATAGCCATCACAACCTTTCTGGTTAATGCGCGTCATCTGTTTTATGGCATGTCTATGATAGAGAAATACAAGGATGCAGGTGCAAGAAAACCTTATCTGATTTTTGCTTTATCTGATGAGACTTATTCTCTGGTGTGCAACAGTGATGAGGGCAGGGATTATTATTTGCTGGTATCAATGTTTGATCAGATCTATTGGATAATAGGCAGTGTGATTGGATCTCTGCTGGGAGCTATTATTCCATTTAATACAGAAGGAATTGATTTCTCGCTTACAGCCTTGTTTATTGTTGTATATACGGATCAGTGGCTAAACACTAAAAATCATGTGTCGGCTATTATCGGAATAGTGGCGTCTGTAGTATGTCTTGTTCTGTGCGGTAGCGACAAGTTCTTAATTCCAGCCATGATTAGCATTATGGTTCTTCTTTTTGTCATGAAGAAATTTTGCATAAAGGAGGAAGAGTGATATGAACTGGTATGCAGTAATAGCTATAGCGATATCAGCCTTGGTTACAGTAAGCCTCAGGGCAGTCCCGTTTGTTGCTTTCAGAGGGAACAAGCAACTTCCTGCCTTTGTAGACTATTTAGGAAAGACCCTTCCATATGCTATAATGGGAATGTTGGTGATATTTTGTTTGAAATCAACCAGTTTTGCACTGACAAGAGGCTGGGCTCCACAACTTATTGCGGGAGCACTGGTTGTAGTAACTTACGTGTGGAAGAAGAGTACCATTCTCAGCATTGTGGCTGGAACAGCCTGCTACATGGTATTGATTCAGATTGTTTTTAGATAACGAGGATATTTATATGGTCAATGCTCTCTATACGGGCTTGTTTTTAATATCGTTCATTTTACTGATGGTGCTGATTGTAGCGTTCAAGAAAAGAATTGCTATATTTTACGTATTATTATTTTCGGGTGTTCTGGTTGTAAATATGGGATACATGCAAATGATAAATGCGGATACACTTAAGATGGCGTTGTTTGCCAATCAGGTAATATATCTGGGGGCTTCTTTTTGCCCATTTTTCCTGTTTATGTGTATAGCTGATCTGTGTAAGACACAAGTAAAACGAATCTATCAGGCTTTCTTTGTTCTCTACGGAGCTTTAATATTTGCATTTTCTTCTACAGTGGGTGTGATTGATGGATATTATAAAAGTGTATACCTGGTTCAGGAAAATGGAATCAGCAGACTTGTTAAAGACTATGGTCCGCTGCATACTCTTTATCCAGTCGATCTTCTGATCGTAATGTTAAGTGCAATCTATATAGTTGTTAAAGCGATTAAGAGAAAAAAGGACGTATCCATAATCAATTCGGTGGGAATGATTGTGATACTTGCAGTAGACAATTTTGCTTATCTGGCAGAAAAAATATTCAAGGCGGATTTTGATTTGATTCCATTTATGTATGTTTTTTCTGAGATAGCTATACTGTATTTCCTAAGAAGAATAAGCCTTTATGATGTATCATCAATCTCGGCTGATTCCATGATTGATAACGAGGAGTTTGGCTTTGTATTATTTGATAACAAACTGAGATACCTGGGCGCAGATGAGACTGCCAAAAACTGGTTCCCTGAGATACGTAACTGGGATATGGATGCCGTGGTAAGCAATATTGGAGATTCCAGACTGCTCAAGCAAATGAGTCTGTGGATTAATCATGAAGACAACAGCGAGGCGATACATGTCCAGTGCAATGACAGCATACTTGAAGTTAGACATGGAGTGCTTCGAGAGAATCACAGGACCAATGTTCATATAGCGTATCTTAAAGATGACACCAAGCAGCAGGAATACACAAAGCTGATTGAAGAATATAACGATAACCTGGAGAGAGAAGTTCAAAAGAAGACAGAGAAGCTTCGAAGCGTCCAGTCTGATATCATTCTGAGTATGGCATCAATTGTTGAAAACAGAGATAGCAATACAGGCGGTCATATAGCAAGAACCAGTGATATTATAAAGATATTTGTAAGGCATCTGAGAGACAATTGTTCCTTCAAGGAAGCTGATAAGGACATGGCACGATGCATAATAAAGGCAGCACCATTGCATGACTTTGGTAAGATTGGTATTCCTGACAGTGTGCTCAACAAACCAGGCAGGTTCGAACCAGAAGAATACGAGAAGATGAAAGAACACTCAGCCAAAGGTGCTGTAATCGTGGAGAAGATTCTCAAACATTCGGAGGATTATAAGTTTAGAAATATAGCAATCAATGTGGCGCATTATCATCATGAAAAATGGGATGGAAGTGGCTATCCAAAAGGTCTTAAGGCAAAAGAGATTCCATTTGAAGCAAGAGTAATGGCGTTGGCGGATGTGTTTGATGCTTTGGTAAGTAAGAGAGTGTACAAGGAAAGCTTTAGCTATGATAAAGCATTTTCAATAATAGAGGAGTCCTGTGGATCACATTTTGATCCAGAACTGTGTGTAGAGTTTTTAAAATGCAGACCTCAGTTGGAAGAATTATATAATTCTTATGAAGATTAAAAAAGGAATCAGATTTGAAGAATACTTCAATTCTGATTCCTTTATTTTGCTTTAAGATTGTAAATGCGAGTATTTTACTTGGTACCCTTAAGAATAGGGCTTAAGTGCTTGTACAATACCAATGTAAGAATCGTATTGACTGCGCCCTTGATAACATTGAGTGGAGCAACAATTAACAGAATGAAACTTGTAAGAGAAGTTACATGACTGTTAACAGCTGTACCCATACCGATAATGACCTCGATATCCATACCAAACATCTTGGCAAATACAGGTAACAGGTAGAAAGCGTTAAATGAGCTTCCAACGATGGTTATCATAATCGTACCAACTACACAAGCGATGATTGCAGTGGATTTGGTCTTCTTAAGACGATAAATGATAGTTGCTGGAAGGATAAAACTGCAACCAACAAAGAAGTTGGCAAGTTCTCCCACGAAAGCTGTTGAAGTACCCTTGATGAGAGTCTTGAGCAGCACCTTTAAGAATTCAATCATAACACCAACAACTGGTCCAAATGCGAATCCGCCAATCAGTGCTGGTAATTCTGAAAGATCAAGCTTATATATTCCAGGTGGCGCAAATGGAACTGTAAACTCAAAGAGCATAAGTACAGTTGAGATTGCGGCAAACATACCTGTGACAACCATTTTTCTGGTAGAGAGAATCCTCTCTGTGTCATTGCTCTTCTTCTTTGCATATTTCTCAACTGCATAAGCAATCAGAAACATGAGAAAAATTACAAGGGCGAATACCAGAAGAAATGTGGCATTATCTACAATCTGAGAAAGTATATTATTCATAATAATTAACCTGCCTGTTTATTTATTTTTCGCTGTAATATTAGCGCGATTATGCTTGCTGTGTCAACAACTGCAAAAAGCAGAATAATAAACACAATGAGAAAAAATGTTTATTATATAAAGCGAATATAAATAATTTATTAAGATTGAAATAAGTGTATTTACCCATTATCGAATAGGATTTATACTTTACAATTGTGAGCGCCCGTGATGGCAGCTCGAACGGAATAAGGAATGGAAAGAGGGAGTAACATGAAGAAAATTCTGGGATTTATCAAGAAGCATAAGAAGGCAATAATCATTGTTGCTATTCTTCTTGTTGTGGGAATTGGCGGCTTTAAGATTTATCAGGCGATAAACAAAGCCAAGAACCTGCTTGCGGGGATGCAGAGTTCAGCCAGCACAGAAGAAATTGAGGAAAGGGACATTGTGAACAGTGTAACGGCTACTGGTACCATAGTTGCTGTAGATAAGAGAACACTGAGCTCAACTGTTACGGGGGTAAAGGTTAAGCAGCTCAATGTCAAAGTAGGAGACAGTGTTAATGCGGGGGATATCATCTGTCTTCTTGATGGAGAGAATCTGGAACAGCAGCTTGCGGATGCCAAGACTATGCTCAATGCAGATGCAGGACGTTCAAGTCTGGATGTAAGCTCAAGTAACAGAGGTCTCAATGAGGCGATAACAACAAGAGACATCAGCGCTACAAGAGGTGAGCAGGACAAGAAGGATGCTTACAACGATGTGCAGGCTGCTGCAAATGAGTGCCAGGAGGCTAAGGACAAATACGATAGCGCAGCTAATACTACTCGTAATGCAAAAAATGATCTTGAGGCAGCACAGCGAGCTTTGGATGAAGCGGAGGCTGGGAACGCTCCTAATACTGAAGAAATAAAAGCTCAAATGGTATCTGTTTCAAAAGATTTTGATGACAGATTGTCTTTGCTTAGAAATTATATTAATTCGATTCAAGAAAAATACCCGGATGTACCCATTTCGTCAAATCCTGCAGATGGGGTGATAAAAGGAGAATACAATTACATTGTTAGCGGATGGGATACAGGCATAACAGACATTAGTTCTGATATTAGCAATTTATCGGTATGGTCAATATATACTGGTGACAATAGTGATATTAGAAATGTGATAAATGACCATATATCAACTCTTAAGAGTGAACAGGCTCAAGTTGCAACACTTTCGGGGAGTCTTTCGCAAAATGTTCCAGGAGACGTTGAAGGTGCTAATGCAAGATTGGCTCAGGCTAAAGCAGCCTATGAGTCAGCTCTTGTAAATGAGGAATCTCAGAAGTCTATGTATGAATCAAAGGCGAAGACTGTAGAGTCGCTTATTGATTCTTATAACAATGTACTAAGAAATATTGAAGACTCAGCTCGTAGCAATGAAAGCAACGTTGCTTCTCGAGTTGATGGTGTAAAGAGCAGCCAGCTCTCAGCCAGTACAGCAACACTTAGCGATAAGAGAAACATCGAACAGTTGCAGGAGCAGGTGGATAGCTGTGTGGTGACATCTACTATTGGAGGAATCGTAACAGATGTATCTGTGGTGGAAGGCGACAACTACGTGGGCGGTGCCATTGTTACAATAGAGAATACTTCTGACTATGAGATCTCAGCTCAGATTGATGAGTATGATATTGCCAAGATTAAGGTGGGACAGGAAGTAATCGTAAAGACCAATGGAACTGGAACACTTGAGATGAAGGGCGAGGTTAAGTCTATTGCACCACATGCTTCACAGAACCTTAGTAGTACAGGGGTTAAGTATGAGGTCAAGATAGCTCTTCTTGATAAGAACCCTGACATACGTCTGGATATGACAGCTAAGGTTGAGATTATCTGCGATAAGAGCGAGGGAGTACTTTCTGTGGCATCTGAAGCAATTCAGGAAGATGAAGAAGGTAACTTCTTTGTGGAAGTATTAGACAGTGGTAGCACCATAGACTCTTCAGAACTGATTAGTAATCCTGAGGGAATGAGCAAGGAAGATGTAGAAGCACTCCAGAGTGGCGAAAAGACATACGAAAGTCACAATGTATATATAACAAAGGGATTAGTAGGCGATTATTACACAGAGATTTCAGGCGATGGACTTGAGGTCGGAACCAAGATAGTAATTCCGAATGACGGCGCATTTTCTGATATGGAAGAGTATATGAGTGAAGCAGGAGCAGCGGGAGGTTTCTAAATGGAAGAACAGCAGAAGAAACCTATTATCTGCCTGCGTGACATAAGAAAGAACTTCTTTATCGGAACCCCCAATGAACTGAAAGTACTAAAGGGAATTGATCTTACTGTATACGAAGGCGAATTCGTAGCCATTGTAGGTCAGTCAGGTTCTGGTAAATCTACTCTTATGAATATCATAGGTGCTTTGGACAGACCAACATCAGGAGAGTATACCCTTGATGATGTAGATGTAATCAAAGCCAAAGACAGCGAATTGTCAGGAATTAGAAATAAAAAAATAGGTTTTGTATTTCAGACATATAATTTAATATCTAAGACCAATGCACTCAGAAATGTTGAGATGCCTATGCTTTATGCAGGAATGGGCAGAAAAGAAAGACAAAAGAGAGCAGAAGAGTTGATGGAACTGGTTGGAATGGGAGATCGTATGAAACATCTTCCTGAAGAGCTATCGGGAGGTCAGAAACAGCGTGTGGCTATTGCTCGAGCTATGGCCAATGACCCTGCTATTATTCTTGCAGATGAACCAACCGGTGCTCTTGATTCTGAAACAGGCAGACTGGTCATGGATATTTTTCATAAGCTTCATAAGGAACAGGGTAAGACAATCGTGCTGATTACGCATTCTCCTGAACTGGCTGAAGAAACAGAGCGTCTCATTACTCTCAAGGACGGAGAGATAGTGGGGGAAAGACGAGGTAAAGCATAATGACGATGTTGTATGAGAACTTCAGACTTGCTTTATTTAGTCTGAAAGCTAATAAAATGCGAGCGTTGTTAACTATGCTCGGTATTATAATTGGTATATCTTCTGTAATCGCCATTATGACGGTAGGAGATTCGCTTTCATCCACACTTACAACCACGATGGAAGGTTTCGGCGCCAATAATATTGAGGTGTATCTGGATTATCGCCCTGACTATGATGGGGAAAACTATTATGAATATGATGATCTGATGACCAGAGATATGATAGAAGAACTGGCGAAAAAGTTTGATGGCAAGATTAAGGCTATTTCTGTTGTGTGCAGCCTTGGTGATGCGCAGGTGACCAATGGAAAGAAGACTGCCAAGGTAAATGTTTCTGGTTATACGGCTGGCTCATTTTACCTCAACAATGTCAAACTGGTTAAAGGAAGATTCTTTAAAGAGGTTGAGAACTCGGCAGCAAGCAAGGTGTGTATTGTCTCCGACAAATATGTGGATACCATGTTTGGAGGGAATAAGAAGGAGGCCATAGGCTCCTCTGTTCCACTGGAAATCAATGGCAAATCCTATAAGTTTACGATAGTAGGTATATATGAGTACCAGGACGCATTTGCTGGACTTGGTATGAGCTCTGGTGACAATGTCAGAACCAATATGTATATACCTTACAAAACTGCTGAAGTTATGAGCCATGATAATTACATATTCTATTTTGACTTTATGGCTGAACAGGGAATTGAGCAGGAACAGCTCATTAAGGAAGTAGATGCT
The DNA here is from genome assembly GCA_002317175.1 of Lachnospiraceae bacterium UBA1712. Taxonomy (GTDB): domain Bacteria; phylum Bacillota; class Clostridia; order Lachnospirales; family Lachnospiraceae; genus Colinaster. The sequence continues at coordinate 195,718 of DCJA01000023.1, forward strand.
TTCTTTGAGAAGAATTATTATGGCAACAATGAGAGAATCTATGCTCATTGCTATTCAATGTCAAGCATGCTTGAAGAGGTGCAGTCTATGCTTAGTGCAGTTACACTGGGTATCTCGCTTATAGCTGGTATTGCACTCCTGGTTGGTGGAATAGGCGTTATGAACATTATGCTGGTATCCATTACAGAGCGAACTCGAGAAATCGGTACAAGAAAAGCGCTTGGTGCACCAAACAGTTCTATAAGAATTCAGTTCATTGTAGAATCAGTGGTTATTTGTGTAATCGGTGGCATTATAGGAATGATTCTTGGCTGTGCGCTTGGTATGACGGCTGCAGCACTTTTGAAATGTTCAGTTGCACCTTCAATTGAGGGTATTATTATTTCGATTACTTTCTCAATGGCAATCGGTTTGTTCTTTGGGTATTATCCTGCCAACAAGGCAGCAAAAATGGATCCAATTGAAGCGCTTAGATATGAATAGTAATATCTACAGATCTAACTAATACAAATATAGCCTGTCGGATATTTGCCGACAGGCTTTTTTGTGCTATAATCAAATATTGGGTATGTGTACCCGAAAGGAAACACAATATATGGAATTTGAATTTGATGTTAAGATGACAAGTTCAGCCCTGTATGACTACAATATGCACCACGCATATACCAGTGCATCAGGCCTGCTTGGAACTGCGGTTGGAATCCTTCTTATCGTTGGGTTTACACAGAATACAGATTATATAGCCATGCTTGTAGCTGGACTTATTATTCTCCTTTACATGCCAATCACATTGTACACACGTGCAAAGAAGCAGATGCTTCTCAATCCTGCATTTAAAAATGCGATTCATTACAAGATGAATGATGAAGGTGTGACAGTATCCAATGGAGATGAAGAGATGACGCTTGAGTGGTCAAGTATGTATAAGGCTTATTCGACCAATCAGAGCATTATTCTTGCGACCAGCAGGATTAACGCATGGATATTTCCAAAGAAGGATCTGGGAGAAGACAGATACCAGCTCATTGAGATGATTAGTACCCATATGTCTCCAGGCAAAATCAGGATAAAGCAGTAAAGATATGAACAAAGATGTTGAGATAATAGAATCTAATAGTGAATCAGATACATACCAGCTTGGTATAAAGATTGGTGAGAGTGCCCAGTCGGGAGATGTGTTTACGCTCATAGGTGATCTTGGCGTGGGCAAGACTGTGTTTACCCAGGGACTTGCCAAAGGACTGGGAATAGAGGAGAGTATATGCTCTCCAACATTTACCATTGTACAGGTATATGATGAGGGACGACTTCCTTTTTATCATTTTGATGTCTATCGTATTGGCGATGTCAGTGAAATGGATGAGATTGGATATGAGGAGTATGTATTTGGCGATGGCGTGAGTCTTATTGAATGGGCAAACCTGATTGAAGAGATACTGCCGGATACATATACAAGGATAGAGATAAGCAAGGATCTTACCAAAGGCTTTGATTACAGGAAGATAGAGATTAGCCATATAGCTTAAGACGGAGTAGTTATGAAAATACTTGGATTTGATTCTTCGGGAATGGCGGGAAGTGTTGCGGTTGTTGAAGATGGAATAACAAAAGCTGAATATATCATTAATAACAAGAAGACTCATTCGCAGACACTGCTTCCTATGCTGGATGACATTTCTAAGATGCTGGGTGAGGATCTGAGCGATGTGGATGCAGTGGCCATATCTGCAGGCCCTGGTTCATTTACCGGATTAAGAATTGGTTCGGCGGCAGTTAAAGGACTTGCCATGGCATGGAACAAGCCAGTTGTAAGTATACCCACAGTGGATGGACTGGCATATGGCATGTGGGGACATGATCGTGTAATATGTCCGCTTATGGATGCCAGACGCAATCAGACATATACGGGCCTGTATGAGTTTGTATATGAGGATGAATATGTAATGAAGACAATTCTTGCCCAGTGTGCAGTAGCTTTGGACGAGATTATTGATAAGATTAATGAAATAGGAAAGGCAGTTACCTTCTTAGGTGACGGTGTTCCAGTTTTTGAAGAACAGATAAAGGAAAAATGCAAAGTGGATTACTCATTTGCACCAGCTTTTGCTAATCGACAGAGAGCTTCTGTAATAGCGACTCTGGCAGAACAGTATTACAAAGAGGGCAGGATTGAGACAGCTACGGAGCATGCACCAGATTATCTGAGACTTTCTCAGGCAGAGAGAGAAAGAATGGAGCAGAATAGTGCTAATTCGTAAGATGACCGAGGAAGATCTTGATCAGGTAGCTGAGCTTGAAGCTCAGAATTTTTCACTTCCCTGGAGTAGAGATTCCTTTAGAGAGATAATGAATAACCCGTCTGCTTTATATATGCTGGCAGTAGAGGATGACCAGGTAATCGGAACCTGTGGAATAATAACTGCAGTAGGCGAGGGAGATATCTGTAATGTGGTAACTGATGAAAGCTACCGAGGCAAAGGAGTTGGATACGAACTGGTGTCTACAGTGATGCAACGGGCGGCTGAAGAGCTAAATGTTACTGATTACACATTGGAAGTCAGAGTGAGCAACGTGGCAGCAATAGGACTGTACAAGAAGCTTGGCTTTGAAGAGGCTGGCGTGAGACCAAGGTTTTATGAAAAGCCTGTGGAAGATGCTCTGATTATGTGGAAACGACCTAAACAATAAGAG
>DCJA01000023.1:198421-201953 GCA_002317175.1 Lachnospiraceae bacterium UBA1712
AGGTTTGTATGTTAGAAATATGTTTACTTGGAACTGGCGGAATGATGCCTCTTCCTCATAGATGGCTTACAGCCATGATGGCAAGATATAATGGCTCGAGCATATTGATAGACTGTGGTGAGGGAACACAGGTTGCACTTAAGCAGAAGGGCTGGAGTCCAAAGCCGATAGATGTAATGTGTTTTACTCATTTTCACGCAGATCATATAAGTGGTTTGCCAGGTATGCTGCTGACTATGGGCAATGCGGAGCGAACAGAACCACTTACTATTATTGGTCCAAAAGGAATAGAACAAGTGGTGGAGGCTCTTCGTACAATAGCCAGAGAACTTCCATTTGAAATAAAGTACAAAGAAATAACAGAGAAAAATCAGACCTTTGAGATGGATGGATACAGAATCAAAGCGTTCAGAGTCAATCATAATATTATCTGTTATGGATATGTAATTGAGATAGACAGAGCTGGTAAGTTCGATCCACAGAAGGCTAAAGACAACAATATAGATATGAAATACTGGAGCAGACTCCAAAAAGGTGAAGTGATTCAAACCGAGACGGGGGTTCTGACACCAGACATGATACTTGGTCCTAAGAGAAAGGGCTTGAAGGTGACATATTGTACTGATACAAGACCTTGTGACAATATAGTGGCCAATGCTAAAGAATCAGACCTGTTTATATGTGAAGGCATGTATGGCGAGCCTGATAAGCAGGAAAAGGCAAAAGAGCACAAGCATATGACATTTTATGAAGCTGCTCGAATGGCCAAAGATGCAGAGGTAGCAGAGATGTGGCTGACTCATTACAGTCCATCGCTTCCAAAGCCTGCAGAATATATAGAGGAAGTAAGAAAGATATTTCCAGCTACTGTTGCTGCAAAGGATGGAAGAACAGTAGATTTGATGTTTGAAGATTAGGTGAGCTAACGACGTTGGTTCAATAGGAGTGAACCAGGCTTCGCCTCGAGAACGTCGTTTTTATGCTAACGACGTTGGTTCACAGGAAAGGAGGTATAGCATGAAAAACAGATTCAAAGGCACTAAAGGCACAGTCATTATCCTTATATTAGTGTGCCTTGTTATTTCGTACTATTATTACCTTTCCAATAAGACTAATGGCAGTAAAAATGAGGAAGATATTAAGGCTAACTCAGTTCAGGAGATTCTTCTGAGCAATTATGAGACAACTTATCCTCCGACTCCCAAGGAGGTTGTTAAGGAGTTTTTGCAGATATCCAAGGTACTGCACAATGAAAGCCTTACGGATGAGGAAATTACCGCTGTAGGACTTAAGATTAGAGAACTTTATGACGATGAGTTTGTTGCAAATAAGAGTGAGACCGATTATATAACAGATCTTAAGAGTGAGATTGCTACCTTCAGATCCAATGATTATGCAATAACTAATTATTATGCATCATCAAGTACAGATGTTGTATACGGCGTGGTTAATGGCTATGAGTGCGCAAAGCTTTATGGAACATTCAACATTAGAGCAGGTGGTAAATCACAGATTTTGCAGGATGTATTCCTGTTAAGAAAAGACAGCAAGGGCCATTGGAAGATATACGGATGGCAGCCAGTGGAGGCAAGTGATGAGTGATGTACTGATAATGGCGATTGAATCGTCATGTGACGAAACAGCCGCTGCTGTTGTTAAAAATGGAAGAGAAGTTTTATCCAATGTTATTTCTTCGCAGATAGATCTTCATACATTGTATGGGGGCGTTGTTCCTGAAATAGCATCGAGAAAGCATATAGAGAAGATAAATCAGGTTACAGAGCAGGCGCTTACAGAAGCTGGTGTAACATGGGATGATATTACTGCTATTGCGGTAACTTATGGACCAGGACTTGTAGGAGCTCTTTTGGTGGGCGTAAGTTTTGCCAAGTCCTTGGCATGGGCATTAAAGAAGCCACTGATTGGTGTCCATCATATAGAGGGGCATATTAGCGCTAATTATATTGAGAACAAAGAACTGGAACCACCATTTATGTGTCTTGTTGTATCAGGCGGCCATTCACATCTTGTGAAGGTAAGCGATTATGGAGAGTATGAGATACTCGGCAAGACAAGAGACGATGCTGCAGGAGAAGCGTTTGATAAAGTAGCCAGAGCAATTGGTCTGGGATATCCGGGTGGACCAAAGATAGATAAGGTCTCTAATGAAGGCAACCCACTTGCCATGGACTTCCCAAGGGCCAAAGTAGTGGGCAATGAGTATGATTTCAGCTTTAGTGGACTTAAGTCCGCTGTTTTGAATTACCTAAATTCAATGGAAATGAAAGGTGAGCCAGTATCACAGGCTGACGTGGCTGCATCCTTCCAGCAGGCTGTTGTTGATGTTCTTGTGGGACATTCAATGAGAGCTATTGAAGAGTATGGATTTAATAAGTTTGCCATTGCAGGCGGCGTTGCTTCTAATTCACATCTTAGAGCAGCGTTTGAAGAAGCATGTAAGGAGAGAGGCGTGTCATTTTACAGACCATCCCCAATCTTCTGTACAGATAATGCGGCCATGATAGGTGTGGCTGGATATTATGAATTCATGAAGGGAATGAGATCAGACTGGGATCTGAATGCAGTTCCGAATCTGAAACTCGGAGAAAGGTAAATGAAAACAGTTGCAATAGTCTTAGCTGCCGGAAGTGGTAGCAGGATGAATTCTGATGTAAAGAAACAGTTCATGGATATTGATGGGAAGCCACTCATCTATTATTCACTGGATGTGTTTCAGAACAGCTTCATCGATGAGATTGTTCTGGTAACAGGAAAGGAAGACATTGACTTTTGTAAAAATGAGGTCGTAAAGAAGTACGGCTTTAGCAAAGTTAAATGTATAGTTGAAGGTGGCAAGGAGCGCTTTAACTCTGTTATGCATGGTCTTAAGATGATAAAGGACTGCGATTATGTCTATGTACATGATGGTGCAAGACCATTGCTTGACCAGGAGATGCTGGAAAGACTTCAGTACAATGCGAAAGAGTATGGAACCGCAGTAGCAGCAGTGCCATCAAAGGATACTGTTAAGATAGTAGATAATGAGAACTATGTAATCAGTACTCCAAGTAGAAATACTGTTTGGAATATCCAGACACCACAGGTATTCAGATATTCAATAATAAGCGATGCCTATGAAAGACTTGATATGAGACTTCAGCATATATCAGCAGATGATCTTCATATAACAGATGATGCTATGGTAGTTGAAAACTTTACCACTTCCAAGGTCAAACTGGTAGAAGGCTCATACAAAAATATCAAAATAACAACACCTGAAGATGTTGAAGTTGCGAAGATATTTATAGGCCAATAAATTAATTAAAAAATTTTCAATTAAGTTGTTGACAGAGAGAAATCTCTTTGTTAGAATAACACTTGCGTCTGATAAAGACAGCAGATGCAGAGGTATCGAAGAGGTCATAACGAGGCGGTCTTGAAAACCGTTTGTCCGCAAGGGCACGTGGGTTCGAATCCCACCCTCTGCGCTTCGCAGAAATGTGAAACAGAACTTTGACAAATAAACAGCAAT
>DCJA01000028.1:0-47940 GCA_002317175.1 Lachnospiraceae bacterium UBA1712
GGGAAGAATAAAACATCGCGGATGGCTGGACTATCTGTGAGAAGCATACACAAACGGTCTATTCCGTAGCCAATACCACCTGTAGGTGCCATACCGATTTCAAGAGCGTTAAGGAAGTCTTCATCTGTGTGGTTAGCTTCCTCATCACCCATGTCTGCAAGAGCATCCTGAGCCTTGAATCTCTCTCTCTGATCGATTGGATCATTAAGCTCTGAGTATGCGTTACACATTTCCCATCCATTGATGAACAGCTCAAATCTCTCTACATAGCCTTCCTTGTCTGGCTTCTTCTTTGTAAGAGGTGAGATCTCAATTGGGTGATCCATGATGAATGTAGGCTGAAGGAGGTGCTCCTCTACGAAATCTTCAAAGAAGAGATTAAGAATATCACCCTTCTTGTGATGTTCTTCGAACTCTACACCCTTTTCTTTAGCAATGGCCTTTGCGGCTGCATCGTCAGCGATTTCATCAAAATCAACGCCTGCATACTTCTTAACAGCATCGATCATTGTAAGTCTTTCAAATGGCTTACCAAAATCAAGCTCCAGCTCGCCGTACTTGAAGGTTGTTGTGCCAAGTACTTCCTGAGCTACTGTACGGAACATGTTCTCTGTAAGATCCATCATTCCATAGTAATCTGTATATGCCTGATATAACTCCATAAGAGTGAATTCAGGGTTATGTCTTGTATCAAGACCTTCATTTCTAAATACTCGACCTATCTCGTATACACGCTCCATACCGCCTACGATAAGTCTCTTTAAGTAAAGCTCAAGAGAGATACGAAGATTAAGGTCCTCGTCAAGGGCATTGAAATGTGTCTGGAATGGTCTTGCTGCTGCACCACCTGCATTTGCTACAAGCATTGGTGTCTCAACTTCCATAAAGCCCTGTCCATCAAGATACTTTCTGATAGTAGAGATAATCTTTGATCTCTTTACAAATGTATCCTTAACTTCAGCATTCATGATAAGGTCTGTATATCTCTGACGATATCTTGTATCTGTATTAGTAAGTCCGTGGAACTTCTCTGGAAGTGGCTGAAGGTTCTTACTAAGCATGGTCATCTCTACTGCGTGAATAGAGATTTCACCAGTCTTTGTTCTGAATACATAACCCTTGATACCATAGATATCACCGATATCTGACTTCTTAAAATCAGCATATGACTCTTCACCGATAGCATCTCTTGCTACGTATACCTGGATATTACCCTTAAGATCCTGAATATTACAGAATGAAGCCTTACCCATTACTCGCTTGAACATCATACGACCTGCGATTGAGACATTGATTGGATCTGCATCCATAATCTCTCTTCTCTCATTGTAATCAGCATTGATTACTTCTCTTGTTGCTGCCTCATCCAGTCCCTCTGTATTAGGAGCCACTCTGCCGGCAAGCTTTACTGCCTCATGTTCATTGTATAATGACTTAGCCTCATCTGTATGATGTGTCTGGTCAAATTTTGTTATCTGAAATGGATCCTTTCCAGCCTCCTGAAGAGCAGCCAGCTTCTCTCTTCTAACCTTTACAAGCTGATTAATATCCTGTTCAGTCTGCTGTGCATTCTGATTCTGTTCTGCCATTGTTTTCTCCTCTATAAATCTCAAAAACAGCTTCCCCTTCGAGAAGCTGTTAAACATTCACACTTACTAGTTAGATCTCTGAATATCAAGTACCTTATACTTGAATATTCCTGCTACTGTCTCAACCTTAACAGTATCTCCAACCTTTGCACCGATAAGTGCCTTACCTACTGGAGACTCATTTGAGATCTTTCCGTTAAGACTGTCGGCCTCAGTAGAACCTACGATCTTGTATTCACAGTCCTCTTTCTCAGCCATGTCTCTTACAAGAACCTTACATCCTACATTGATCTTGCCAAGGTCAACCTCTTCTTCATCAACTACTTCTGCGTTCTTAAGTATGTTCTCAAGCTGCTCGATTCTTGCTTCGATATCACGCTGCTCATCTTTAGCTGCATCGTATTCAGCATTTTCTGATAAGTCACCCTGAGCTCTTGCTTCCTTAATCTTCTCAGCAACTTCCTGACGTCTTACAACCTTAAGGTTTTCAAGCTCGTCCTCATATTTTTTGAGACCTTCATAGGTCAATACGTTCTTTTTCTTCTCATCCATTGTTCAAACCCTCTTTTATACATTGTTTGTACTACAGAAATCTATTAATGGTATTCTATAACCTTGTGTATTATAGCCAAGAAATGCGCTACTGTCAAGGTTTACAAGCTTTTCAGCAAAATATCTCCTGGGCCGTTGCCAGCATATCTTCCATGGTTTCCATGGTGTTGATTTTACTTCTCAGTTTTGCACCACCAGGCATACCACTGCTGTACCAGGCCAGATGCTTTCTCATTTCCCTGACTCCTGTATATTCGCCCTTGTACTGTAGCTGAAGGGCAGCATGCTCTCTGACTGTTTCAAACATCTCTGCTCTGCTGGGTCTTTCAAGGATTTCTCCTGTATTTAGATAATGCGTTACTTCCCTGAATATCCAGGGATTGCCCTCTGCTGCTCTGCCGATTGCTACTCCATCGCAGCCTGTCTCCTCCAGCATTCTCTGGGCAGAAGGTCCATCCACTACATCACCATTGCCGATAACCGGTATTCGCACTCTTTCCTTCACTCTTCTGATTACTTCCCAGTCAGCTTCACCACTGTAATACTGTTCTCTTGTTCTGCCATGTACTACCACTGCTGAAGCACCGCTCTCCTGAGCTACATAAGCTATCTCTGGCGCCAGTATCTCATCACGCTCAAAGCCTTTTCTTATCTTTACTGTTACTGGCTTACTGGTGTTCTTTACTATTGCTTCTACTATATCTCCCACCAGCTTTGGGTTTTTCATCAATGCGCTGCCTTCGCCGTTGTTGACTACCTTTGGAACAGGACAGCCCATATTGATATCCAGAATATCATAGGGCCTTTCCTCTATTCGTTTCGCTTGTGTAGCCATTATCTTTGGGTCCGCTCCAAAGAGCTGAAGAGATACCTTCCCCTCGTCCTGATGTATCTCAAGCAGGCTTTCTGTATTCTTATTATTGTACATAATAGCCTTGGCGCTTATCATTTCCATGCAGACCATGCCTGCTCCCTGTTTGGCGCATAACAGACGAAATGGCAGGTCGCTTACGCCTGCCATAGGAGCCAGTATTATATTATTGTCTAAACTTACGTTACCAATCTGTAAGCTGCTCATCCGTTCTGTATCTTTCTATTTCTTATTCTTGTTATATATGATTCTAAGTCCCTCCAGAGTAAGTGAACTGTCATAGACCTGTATCATATCTGTCTCTTCTGATATTATTCTGCCGAGACCACCTGTTGCCACTACCTTCATATCACTAAGTCCGGATTCTTCCTTGACCTTATTGATAATATATTCAGTCTGACCTATCTGACCATACACAAGTCCTGCCTGCATAGATGATATGGTCTCCTGAGCAAGAATTGACTTTGGCTTCTTTATCTCTATCTCAGGAAGCTTAGCTGTATCTTCCCACAAAGCCTTTGCTGAGATTCTGATACCTGGTGCTGTAATTCCTGCTACGAATTCGCCCTTTGCTGTTATAAGGTCATAGGTTGTAGCTGTACCAAAATCCAGTACAAATACAGGTCCGCCATATTTTTCATAGGCGCCTACTGCGTCTACAATTCTGTCTGGTCCTATTTCCTTTGGATTCTCAGTTACAATCTTTATTCCTGTCTTCAGGCCTGCTCCAACTATCATTGGATTGACCTTTACATATTTGATTATTGCTCCAGTAAGTGAATGCATTACATTTGGCACTACACTTACTACTATACATCCATCAATATCGTCTACAGATATTCCATTGGCCCCTAACAGACCGATTATCTGTAATCCATACTCATCTGAAGTATGCATAGCCTTGGACATCATTCTAAATGTGGTGAGTAATGTCTCCTCTTTATATACGCCAAACGTAATATTGGTATTTCCTACATCTACAACAAAAAGCATATATTCTCCTAATCCTCTGCCTTAAGCAGATCATCTATACTCTCATGTAAAAACAGCACTCTGTAATACAGTGACAGAGACTGTAACAGCTCCTGTTTGGTATTACGTATCTTATTGATCAGAAGACCTGCACTTATATCATCATACAGATAATCTTCTTCTGCTGCTGTTGTCTCAAATTCCAGCTCGCCGTCTTTTGAGAATTCTATGGTGAAGATACCTCCTACCTCTTCAGTAAAAAGTACACACATTATGTGCAGTTCTTCCTGTATTGATTCTGGTATCTTTGCGAATTCTTTATTAAAATAATATTTTTTTTCGTAAGCATTGGCTCCACAGAGCACTACTTTATCTTCACTCATTTATACATACCCATATATGCCACGCACTGATACCTCTCCTGCGTAGACACATGTCACTTCCTCATCATGCTTTACTTTAAGCTGTCCTCGTTCGTCTATTCCCAGACAGATTCCCTTGTACTCGCCTTCTGGATCAAGTACTGTTACCTCTGTGTCCATACTCACAAGGGCTTCCTCGTACTCTTCTTTAAGATTGCTTAGATCCCCTGTCTCCATAAAGCTATCAATCAGTTTCTCAAGATGATAGATTATACTCTCCAGCAGACTGTCATGATCCACACAGTCATCTGTCTCTATCAGTACAGATGTGGATCTGTCTGATAGATCCTCTGGGAAGCTTTCCTGATTGGTATTTACTCCACAGCCTATGATGATATGTCCTGTCTCTGCTATCGCCTCTGTCAGAATACCACATATCTTCTTACCATTAATGACTATGTCATTGGGCCATTTGATAGAAGTCTCTATATCCATATCCGCCAATGCCCTTCTTACAGCCATGGCCATAACAAGTGTCAGCATTGAACAGTCACTCAGATCCATCCTGGGCTTTAGCAGTACTGAAAAGGTAAGTGCTGTTCCAGGCTCGGTAAGCCACTGTCTGCCTCTTCTGCCCTTGCCTGCATTCTGATACTGTGCACTGACTACAGTTATATCTTCGCTGTTCCAGCCATCTGCCACAAGTCTCTTTAGATATTCATTGGTTGAATCTACTTCATCAAGATTAATAGTCATTAAAACTCTGCTCCCATAGTAGCTGCCATTACAGCCTTGATTGTATGCATACGGTTCTCAGCTTCCTGGAATACTACCGACTGAGCTGATTCAAATACTTCATCTGTTACTTCCAGATCTTCAAAACCGAACTGCTCGCCCTTTTCCTTGCCTATCTGAGTCTTAAGATCATGATAAGCTGGGAGACAGTGCATAAATACTGCATCCTTGCCAGCATTATCCATAACAGCCTTTGTTACCTTATACGGTGTAAGGTCATCAATTCGCTCTACCCATGCGCTGTCTGGCTCGCCCATTGATACCCATACATCTGTATATACTACATCCTGATTCTTAGTTCCTTCCATTACATCCTCTGTAAGTGTTACAGAACCACCTGTCTGTGCTGCGATTTCTTCGCATGTCTTAACAAGCTCTGGGTCTGGGAAATACTTCTTGTTAGAGCAAAGTGTAATATGCATACCCATCTTTGCACAGGTTACCATCCAGCTATTGGCCATGTTATATCTGGCATCACCCATGTATACTACTTTGATACCCTTTGTACGTCCAAATACTTCTTTGATTGTAAGAAGATCTGCTAACATCTGTGTTGGATGGAATTCATTGGTCAGACCATTCCATACAGGAACTGATGCCTGCTTTGCCAGCTCCTCAACGATCTCCTGACCAAAACCACGATATTCTATTCCTTCGAACATACCACTGAGAACTCTTGCTGTATCAGCTATACTTTCCTTCTTGCCAATCTGTGAGCTTGCTGGCTCAAGGTAAGTAGTTCCCATTCCAAGATCGTGTGCTGCTACTTCAAATGAGCAACGTGTACGTGTTGATGTCTTCTCAAAGATAAGCGCTACATTCTTACCCTTTAATACATCTACAAGTTCCCCTGCCTTCTTTTTTGCCTTAAGTGTTGCAGCCAGATCTACAAGATATTCTATCTCCTCTGGTGTGTAATCTAACAGTTTTAAAAAATCGCGTCCTTTTAAATCCATCTACATAAACCTCTCTATACATATATTTGGCAAACTGTTTGCTCATCTTTTATGTGTTCAGATGTATAAAAACTGTTTGCTATGAAAAACCATTAAGCCTTACCCCTTTCGGAATAAGGCTTAAAGCTATAAGTTCTATAGGTATATTACCATTTATTCTGCTTATTTATCAACCCCTAGGGCTTGTGTCTGTCACACTCCTGCCTACTAATAAAGGGCTTTTACTGGCTGTCCTTAAGTACTTCCTTGATAGAAGTTGAAAGACCAGCGATTCCCTGAATTTCACTTGGGATAATAATCTTTGTTGCCTTTCCATCAGCTGCCTTCTCAAATGCTTCAAGACTCTTCATCTGAAGAACTGCTGCATCTGCTCCAGCTTCCTTAAGCATACGGATACCTTCTGCCTTAGCCTGCTGTACCTTTAAGATAGCCTCTGCCTCACCTTCTGCTTCACGAAGCATCTTTTCCTTCTGAGCTTCTGCACGAAGGATTGCTGACTGCTTCTCTGCTTCTGCTTCGAGGATAGCTGCTTCTTTCTTACCTTCTGCAACAGTTACGCTTGCCTTCTTCTCACCTTCTGCTCTTGTTACAGCTTCACGTCTTTCACGCTCTGCCTTCATCTGCTTCTCCATTGCGTTCTGGATCTCTGCAGGTGGGATGATGTTCTTTAACTCTACACGGTTAACCTTGATACCCCATGGATCTGTTGCTTCATCAAGGGATGCTCTCATCTTGGTATTGATTGTCTCTCTTGATGTAAGTGTCTGGTCAAGCTCGAGCTCACCAATAATGTTACGAAGTGTTGTTGCTGTTAAGTTCTCAATAGCCATAAGTGGATTCTCAACACCGTATGCAAATAACTTTGGATCTGTTATCTGATAGAATACGACTGTATCGATTCTCATTGTTACGTTATCCTTTGTGATAACTGGCTGTGGTGCGAAGTCTACAACCTGCTCCTTAAGAAGAACCTTTCTTGCTACCTTATCAATGAATGGTAACTTTACATGAAGACCAACTGACCATGTTCCCTGGTATGCACCAAGTCTTTCAATAATAAATGCGTGTGCCTGAGGTACTACTCTGATGTTGGCAAGCACTGCCCATAATACTGTTACTACTAAAAAAATGAAAAACCAAACCATTGTTATTTCTCCTCCTTCACTTCTTCTACGATAGCTTTTACACCTTCAATGGTTATAACTGAAATAAGTGTTCCCACACCTATTACCGTTCCGTCTTTTGGGGTACGGGCTGTCCATTCCATACCATCAATCTTTACCTTACCTGTAGCCTTAATGTTATCAATCTCTTCTGTAACATAAGCATGTTTTCCAACAAGCCCTTCTGCATTGGTAAGTGTTCTTGTCTTGTTAAATGCTTTTAGTGCTAAAGGTCTTGTAAAATAAAGTAATGCAACTGACACTACTAAAAATACAATTATCTGTACCAGAACTGGTGCTCCAATCGCTGCAAAGATTGCTGCTATAATTGCGCCTCCGGCAAACCAGATGGTTGTAAGACCTAGTGTCAATGCCTCTATTACTGCCATGACTACAATAATTGCAATCCATAAAATCGTCATACTCATAATCAATTCCTCCTATCCCCTGTTTATCTCATTTGCAGGAACCCTTCCTTATGTGCTAATTATACAATACAATATACCCTTAAACAACAAGCCCTTATACCAAAGTAGCTCAGGCAATACTTACTCTAAATGCAAAATAAAGCTTCTTATTTTGTCAATTCATTAGCTCCTATAATAATTCATATTAGGACTCTCCGCAGGCTCGTTACTTAACGAGGTTTTTTACGAGTTTAGTAACGTGAGCACGAGGACCGAGAGCGAAAGCGTTCCTAATATGAATTATTATAGGGTTTTATTTGCACAAAAAAGGATCGACTTTAGGTCGATCCTTATAGTTTGTTGGGTGAATTGTTATCATTTACCAGAACACATGGGCTCCGATCACAGTACCTTCGTGGGCTCCCACTCGCTTGAAGTGTGTTGCTCCTCCAACATTGGTCTGGCCTGCAATTGCTTCACGAGCTGCCTGCATACAACTGTCTTTTACTCCCTTGTTGACCTGAGCTTCAACCTTACCTGATACGGCTGGACCAAACTGTCCAGATGCATAGATAACACCACTTACAGTATTAGGATAAGCACCAGATCTTACACGGTTCATAACAACCGCTGCTACGGCAAGCTGGCCTTCATATGGCTGATTTCCTGCCTCACACTGTACAAGAGCTCCAAGAAGCACATCCTCTGTAGTATTGATAGCTACTGGTCCAAGATTAGCAATCAGCTTAGCTCTTTCCTGGGCTGCACGCTTCTTCTCTTCGGCCTCTCTCTGCTTTATCTCTTCATAGGTCTCTCCAGTGTCAACCTTGAATTCGATAGTTACATAGCCGGTGTTGATAAATCCTTCATCACCGCCATACTCGATAGAGAGCCATTCATCTGTATTATTCTCAATATTTGTTTCAATTATATCGCCTTTTTTAACAAGGCCGTATACCCCAGCATCTTCACTTGGCGCCTTACGTACTCTGAGCGCATCTGCTTCTACAGTGGCAAGTGCATGACCTACACTGTTGGCAAGTTCCTGTGCTTCCTCACCAAATAAGAGATAGTCATTACTACACCAGCCTATCAGATTTCCAGACTGTATTTTTGTCCAACCTTCAGTAGTCTCTAGAATCTGACCTCCGCAATCTGCGTAAAGCAACCCTACTTTTGAAGATTCCGTTGTTGGCTCTTCGCGGACATTTAACGAATTAACTACATCTGCCATAACCAACCCCGATGGGGGCTCTGCTTCGTCATCACTGTCCTCCGTATCCTCTTTGGGCGGGACATTGATTCCATCACCGATATAGTCAAGTGAGTCCAGTATCTGGGCTGCACCCTGATTAAGATCTGCAAATGCTTTGATACCACTTGCAGCCATAACCGTATTCTTTGTGAGGCATAATGCACATATTCCTGCAAATACCCCAGCAACGCCACGAAGAAGTCGCTTTCTTATCTTCATAAACAACCTCCGCGTTTTTTGCACCTTGTATATCTTACACTAATTAACCAAATTAGTCAATAATCCCCATAACTGGCATGATTCGTTCATATCAATACTGGCTCTGATCATGCTTTTCTATGCTGTCTGTTGTGCTCATACATCAGAATCGATGTTGCAACTGCAGCATTGAGTGATTCCACTTTTCCTTCCATTGGAATCTTTATATATGTATCTGCCAAAGCTGCTGTCTCTTCCTTAAGGCCATTACCCTCATTACCTATAAGAAATGCTGCTCTGCCATAGTTAATATCGTCATAATAGCTTTCACCCTTTAGATGAGCTGCATATACGGCTACTCCTGCTTGTTTTACCGTATTAATTGCCTGCGCTATATCCTCGACATATACAAATGGTACTCTGTAGATTGGTCCCATAGTAGACCTGATAGTCTTGGGATTAAATATATCTACACAGCCCTTTGTCATAATGATTCCTGCTACACCTGCTGCCTCAGCAGTTCTGATTATGGTTCCTAGATTGCCTGGATCCTGTATATCTTCAAGAATCACATACAGCTCTCCCTGACTGAGCATATCCTTAAGCGAATATTGCGGCTGTTTTAATACACTTAGTATTCCCTGAGGAGTTTTGGTATCTGAAAGCTTCTCAAACACTCTCTCTTCAACCAGCTCATATTCCCTGCCGTCCAGCCAGGAATGATTTGATTCTAAACACTTATGTGTAACAAAAGTGTTAACCACCATATTCTTTGGTGCTTCCTCACACATCTTCGGACCTTCAACTATATATAATCCCGCTTCTTTTCTGGCCTTGGATTTGTCTCTTAATGCTGTTATCTCTTTGATCTGATTATTTGTAATCATATTTCCCCTTACAAAAATAACGGGATGATCAGCCACCCCGTTACTTATTACCATTTATCCAAAATCTCAGACTACATAGATAATACTTTGCTTACTTCGTACTCGTATTCTGGAATATCCTTCTGCATTGCAAGTGCCTCATCGATATCAAAATCAACAAGTACACCGTGCTGCATACCAACTACTCTGTTAGTCTTGCCTTCGCACAGGATGTCTGCTGCATATGCTCCCATAATAGATGCATAATATCTGTCCTTACAGGTTGGACTTCCACCACGCTGCATATATCCGAGGATGGTTGCTCTTGTCTCAATGCCTGTTGCCGCTTCAATACGTCTTGCCATTGAAGTAGAATGTCCGATACCTTCTGCATTGATAATAAGGTGATGTGTCTTACCTTTTTTACGGTTACTGATGATATTGTTGATAATGCGCTGCTCATTGAAGTCATACTTCTCAGGAAGAAGTATATCCTCTGCTCCATTGGCAACACCACACCAGAGAGCTATATAACCTGCATTACGTCCCATTACTTCAATGATAGAGCATCTCTCATGTGAAGATGATGTATCTCTAACCTTATCAATAGCCTGCATTGCAGTATTGATAGCTGTGTCAAATCCAATTGTATAATCTGTACAGCTGATATCCAGATCGATGGTTCCAGGAAGTCCTATTGTATTGATTCCCTGCTTAGATAGTGCCTGTGCTCCTCTGTAAGAACCGTCACCACCAATTACAACCATGCCATCTATGCCATATTTTCTACAAATATCAGCACCCTTCTTCTGTCCTTCTTCAGTAACAAATTCCTTGCATCGTGCTGTTCCAAGGATAGTTCCACCGCGCTGAATAATATCAGATACGCTGTGTACATCCATATCTACGATCTCTTCGTTAAGAAGACCCTGGTAGCCTTTCTTTATTCCCTTTACTGATACTCCCTGAGCTATTGCCTTTCTTACTACGGCTCTTATAGCTGCATTCATACCTGGAGCATCACCACCACTGGTTAACACTCCGATTGTTTTAATTTTGTCAGACATATGTCCTCCGATCTGTTTCATATATTGAAACACCTAGAAATTATCCTTTATTCTATATAATTATTTTATTGTTGTAAAGTATATAAGACCTTTAAAACTGTGATTCTACACAAGTTTTATATTATCTGCACCGAACCTTTTTTCCAAAGCTTCTATCAGATCGTCATCAGCATCTACAGACATATTTCCTGGCAGAGTCTTCATCTGTTTTGTCTCAGACAGATAGATTACTACCTCGTCTTTTCCTTTGTAGACCAGCATGTCCGCCAGTTCCTTTGCTACTGCCTCATAGGCCTGAAGATTATCAAACTTTATCCAGAGCTTTCTTGCTACTTCTTCAAATGGAACAATACTCTCTACAAACAGATCTCCATCCTTCATGTCTTCAACATGAACTCGACCCTTGATAAACACCTTTCTTTCATCCTTAATAAGCTCTGCATTTCTCTTATAGGTTGCTGGGAAAGCTATTACTCTGACGCTTCCAACCAGGTCTTCAACATTGAATCTGGCCATAGCTTCACCCTTCTTGGTGTATATTACCTGCTTATCAGTAATGATTCCTCCGATGGTCACATTTTCTCCATCGCTAACCTTGATGGTCTGATCCTCTTCCTGATACACAAAGTCAGTACTCATTTTGCTGATGTGCTTCTTCCACATCTGTTCGTATTCTTCCAGTGGATGACCACTTACATATATTCCAAGAATCTCCTTCTCAAAGCCAAGAAGTGTCTCCTTGTCATACTCTTTAAGATCAGGAAGCTGTATATCGAAGCTTCCTTTATCCTCATCTGACACTATGTCAAACAAAGACATCTGACCTTCAATTCCCTTCTTCCTCTCATCCGTGATTTTATCCACTATTCCATTGTATACACTCATATACTGGCGACGGTTTCCACCTAGTCTGTCACAGGCTCCACCCTTTATAAAATTCTCTATCGAACGCTTATTGAGCACATCAATATTTCGCTTTATAAAATCACTCAGATCTGCAAACTTGCCATTAGTCTGTCTCTCCTGAACAATTCCGTCTATTACCGCTCTGCCCACGCTCTTTATGGCACAAAGTCCATATCTTATCGAATCTCCCGATACAGAGAATACCGCTTCACCCTCATTGACATCCGGTGGCAGAAGCTTGATTCCCATACTACGGCAGACAAGGATATATTCTGATACCTTGGCACTGTTATCAATAACCGAGGTCATAAGCGCTGCCATAAATTCTACAGGATAATAATACTTGAGCCATGCTGTCTGATATGCTACTACGGCATAACATGCTGCATGCGACTTGTTAAATGCGTACTTGGCGAAATTGACCATGGAATCATAAATACTGTTAGCCACCTTGCTGTCAATTCCTTTGGCCACACATCCATCTATCTTCTTCTCGGCATTACCATTGACAAAGTATTCTCTGTTCTCATCAATGACATACTGCTTCTTCTTACTCATGGCTCTTCGGATATTATCTGCTTCACCCATAGTATAACCAGCCAGGTCTCGTACAATCTGCATAACCTGTTCCTGATATACGATACAGCCATAGGTTCCATTCAGTATCGGCTCTAACTCATTACATGGATAAGGTATATCTCCTGTAGTATTCTTACCCTTGATATACTGTGGAATGAAATCCATAGGGCCTGGTCGATACAAAGAAATACCCGCAATTATATCCTCGAAGGTCTGTGGTCTCAGCTCCTTCATGAAGTTTTTCATCCCGGCACTTTCAAGCTGGAACACGCCTTCAGTCTTACCAGTTCCTATATAATCAAGAACTCGCTTGTCGCTGTAGTCCAGCTTATCAACATCTATCGTAATACCATGGTTTTTCTGGATATTTTCTACCGCATTTTTAATAACCGTCAGAGTTCTAAGACCCAGAAAGTCCATTTTAAGAAGTCCAAGTTCTTCCAGTGTAGTCATTATAAACTGTGTGGTAATTGAACCATCTGATCCTCTTGACAGAGGTACAAATTCATCTGCTGCCTCTGGACATATTACTACTCCTGCTGCATGCATGGAGGTATGTCTTGGAAGTCCTTCCAGCTTCATACACATATCTATCAGATAATGAGTCTGCTCATCCTCTGTATATGCCTGCTTGAATTCAGGATTCATTTCCAATGCTTTAGCCAGAGTGATATTTAGCTCATTTGGAATCATCTTGGCAAGATTATCACAGAAAGCATATGGCAGGTCCAATACTCGTCCAACGTCTCTGATAACACCCTTGGCAGCCAGTGTACCAAAGGTTACAATCTGCACTACCTTCTCACTTCCGTATTTTCTGCCCACATAGTCAATTACTTCCTGTCTTCTTTCATAACAGAAATCAATATCTATATCAGGCATGGATACTCGCTCTGGATTGAGAAATCGCTCAAACAAAAGCTGATACTTAACAGGATCTATATTGGTAATATGCAGACAATAAGCTACTATGGAACCTGCAGCGGATCCTCGTCCAGGACCTACTGGAATTCCCTGACTTCTGGCATAGTTGATAAAATCCCATACAATCAGGAAATAATCTACATATCCCATCCTCTCAATTACAGACAGCTCATAGTCCAGTCTCTCTCTTAATGTTCCATCATCATCCGGATATCGCTCCGCCATGCCTTCATCACAAAGGCTTCTAAGGTAAGTAAGGGATGTAAAACCCTCTGGAACCTCAAAATGAGGCAGTTTGGTGTTACCAAATTCAATACTGACATCACAGCGGTCTGCTATCTTCTGTGTATTATCAATAGCCTCTGGCGCATATTTGAAGAGATTTCTCATCTCTTCCTCACTCTTGACATAATAATTGTTGCCTTCATATCTCATTCGATTCTCGTCTTTAACAGATCTCTGAGTCTGAATACACAACAGTATGTCATGTGATTCTGCATCTTCTTTATATGTATAATGAACGTCATTGGTTGCCACCAATGGTACATTCATCTCTTTGCTAAGCTTAAGCAGCTCTGTATTAACTGTCATCTGCTCAGGAATGCCATGATCCTGAAGCTCCAGAAAATAGTTATCTTTTCCAAAGATATCCTGATACTTTCTGATAGTATCCCTGGCTTCCTCGATAAAGCCTCTCATAATATTTCTTGGCAATTCACCCGCCAGGCAGGCTGAAAGAGCTATGATTCCCTCATGATACTTACGAAGTACCTCTTCATCTACTCTTGGCTTATAATAAAAGCCTTCTGTAAAGCCTTTACTTACTATCTTACAAAGGTTGGCATAGCCTGTATTATTTTCCGCAAGAAGAACAAGGTGATAATATCTGCCCTCACCCTGTACGGCTTCTCTGTCAAATCTTGAACCAGGAGCTACATATACTTCACATCCAATAATAGGCTTGATGCCTTCAGCCTTTGCTGCTCTATAGAAATCAATAACTCCATACATGACACCATGGTCTGTTATGGCAGCGCTATTCATTCCAAGTTCCTTAACACGTTTTGCGTATTCTTTTATTTTGTTGGATCCATCTAACAGACTGAACTCTGTATGGGTATGCAGATGTGCAAATGCCATCGTATAACTCCTGTCGCTTGCTCATTAATAAAAACACAAGGCCTGTCGACCTTGTGTTCTATTATATCATTATTCTCTATTTATTAGTATTGCTGATACTCTAATTAGTATATAAATGTACTCAGGAATCAGCTTCAATTAATGCATACTTATTAATTTTTAAAGAATAGCTGTTATAGATACATCCGGCTCCTTGGTAAGGTCCACAAATGTACCATTACAGTTAACTGTTGGCTTTGAAAGACGTGTCTTATTGATATATACTACATCACCCTCTCTGCCATCGCTCAGTCTTACTCTGTTAAGCATATATGTATCTACGATATGCTCCAAGAATGTCATTATCATCTTGGTATCATACTTCTGTAAGCCTTCTCTCTCAAAGGCTTCGATAACCTGGAATGGAGAAAGACTGCCTCGATATATTCTTACTGCAGTCATAGCCTCATATACATCAGCGATACATACCAGTCGTGAATAGAAATCCATCTGTTCATTCTTAATTCCCATAGGATATCCGCTTCCGTCTGCTTTCTCATGATGCTGAAGACAGGCCTTCTTAATATGATTATCCACATCACAAGGAAGAAGTATCTTATATCCTTCCATTGGATGAGACTTGATGATACTAAACTCCTCATCTGTAAGCTTGGCTGGCTTTTTGATAATGGATTCTGGTATCTTCAGCTTTCCTATATCATGTAAGATACCACACTGAGTAGCAAGCTCTATCTCCGGTTCAGATAATCCAAGCCACTTGGCAAATACATTACAGATAAGTCCAACATTGAGACAGTGTACATATGTCATATCATCAAATGCACGCATGTTATGAATCATGTCAAATACATTGATAACATCTCCTCCAGGTGGATGTAACATCTCCTGAATCTTTGACATAATACTGGTAGTATCAGGTGGCATATTACGCTCTACCACATCCGATAAGAAACCTTCAACATCATTAACTGCATTCTCAAACTTCTCTTTGAATACCTTAAATTCTTCGGTCTTCTTCAGTCTGTCAGAATATGTTTCTTCTGCATTATTCTCAACTGACTGCTGTACTGGCGCTTCATCAGCAATCTGATCCTTCTCATTGGCAATCTTTACTATCTCTATGCCATAGTAAGCCAATTTCTCAATCGCTCTGTCATTCAGTTTTAAACCTTCTGGCAGTACTAACTGGTCTGATGCATTGTATACATCTGCATCCAGTACCATTCCTGGCTGAAGATTGGAAATATGTATTCTTCCCATCTTTTCACCCCTTTCGTACTAATAATTATATTATTCTGAAAAATACAAGTCAATTTTATTGAGGCTTTAAAAGAATACAAAAATTGGAATCATTTTTCGTCAATTATGATAGTGCTTCTTTCAGCCAGCTCATAAAAGCTGGTCTTACACTGTATATAATTGTCATTTTTCATATTTAGCGACAAACTATACTCACACAAAAAAGGATGTGAATACAAATTCACATCCCTTTAATATCTATTCTATATTAGTCCGTAGCAATCACTACGTTTAGAATATGTCAAATGACTATGCAAGATACTTCTTAAGTGCGTCAACCTTGTTAAGCTCTTCCCAAGGAAGGTTAAGATCGTTACGTCCGAAATGTCCATAAGCTGCTGTCTGCTTGTAGATTGGACGACGAAGGTTAAGCATGTTGATGATTCCTGCTGGACGAAGGTCAAAATTCTCACGAACTGCTGCAAGAATCTTCTCATCAGAAATCTTGCCTGTTCCAAATGTATCAACACGTACAGATGTTGGAACAGCAACACCGATAGCATATGAAAGCTGGATTTCACATTTGTCAGCAAGGCCTGCTGCTACTACGTTCTTTGCTACGTATCTTGCTGCGTAAGCTGCTGAACGGTCAACCTTTGTACAGTCCTTACCAGAGAAAGCTCCGCCGCCGTGACGAGCCATTCCACCGTAAGTATCTACAATAATCTTACGTCCTGTAAGACCTGCATCACCGTGAGGTCCACCGATTACGAATCTTCCTGTTGGATTGATGAAGAACTTTGTCTCTGCATCAACTAATTCCTGTGGAAGTACTGGATCAAATACATACTTCTTGATATCAGCATGAATCTGTTCCTGAGTTACTTCTTCATCATGCTGTGTTGAAAGTACTACAGCTTCAAGACGTACTGGCTTATCATTTTCATCATACTCTACTGATACCTGTGTCTTTCCATCTGGACGAAGGTATGTAAGTGTTCCATTCTTTCTAACCTCTGTAAGCTTAAGTGCAAGCTTGTGTGCAAGGTCGATTGAGTATGGCATATAAGAATCTGTCTCATTTGTTGCGTAACCAAACATCATACCCTGGTCACCAGCACCTGTATCAAGATCATCCTTAAGCTCACCAGCCTTAGCTTCAAGAGCCTTATCAACACCCATAGCGATATCAGCTGACTGCTGATCAAGTGCTACAAATACTGCACATGAGTTGCCATCAAGACCTTTCTTTCCATCATCATAACCGATTTCTGTTACAGTCTTTCTAACGATTGCAGGAATATCAAGCTGTGCCTTTGTTGTGATTTCACCTGTTACAAGTACGAAACCTGTACAGCTTGCTGTCTCACAAGCTACACGGCTCATTGGATCCTGTTCAAAACATGCATCAAGGATTGCATCTGACACCATATCGCAGACTTTGTCAGGATGTCCTTCTGTTACTGATTCTGAAGTAAATAATTTCTTCTCCATTGTTTTTCCTTTCTTTAGTGGCTGTCCACTCTGCTAACATCATGACCCCATGCCATGAATACCTTATCAAAATACGTTTTTACCAAAGCATTTCGATAATTATGAAATAAAAAAATCCGCTTACTATAAGCGGACTCGACTACTGATACTCAAATCCTCTTATTGTTCGATTTTTCGCTCAGGTTGGCACCTTCCTGTTAAGGGGTTGCCGTGGCTTCACAGGTCCTATGTACCTCCACCACTCTGAATAAGAGAAATAACAATATTAAATTTTTGTATCCGTAGCAAGAATACAATGTAATATGTAAAATGTCAATACAATATTTATATATCCCTACTAATTCAGTTGGTTTCTTGCGGCGGGGACTACTCTTTTATATAAAAAGGCCCTGGCGGTTTCGCCAGAGCCTTTCATTTCTTATATGTCCTTCTCGGTAGCAAGCTCGAAGCCCTTGTCTGTAAGTGCCTTCTCTGCTGCTGCAACATCTCCAACTCTGAATACTACATATGCACCAACCTCATGTGTTGTGAATGCATATGTATATTCAATATTGATATTAGCCTCTTCAAGAACCTTAAGGATATTGTAAAGAGCGCCTTCCTTGTCATTCATCTTAACAGCGATTACGTCTGTTACATTGACAACAGTGTCTTCGCTAAGAAGTGTCTTTGCTTTATCAATATCAGACACGATAAGTCTTAAGATACCAAAATCGTTGGTATCTGCAATGCTCATCGCACGCATATCGATTCCAGCTTCAGAAATAACCTTAACTGCATCTGATAGCTTGCCCTGTTTGTTCTCAATAAAAACTGATAACTGTTTAATTGCCATATTGTAACCTCCTCCATTTGTAAGCGTGGACATCTTATCATCCACACCTCAATAACCTGAATTTGTATTTCCCCAAAAATGAAGTCCATCCGCGCGCCAAAGTACACATGAGCGTGGCATTAGGACCGTCCCCGATTAATCGTGTAGCTTTCTTGTGTCGATAACACGAACAGCTTTTCCTTCAGAACGTGCAATTGACTTAGGT
This sequence comes from Lachnospiraceae bacterium UBA1712, assembly GCA_002317175.1. Lineage (GTDB taxonomy): Bacteria > Bacillota > Clostridia > Lachnospirales > Lachnospiraceae > Colinaster. The sequence continues at coordinate 18,376 of DCJA01000028.1, forward strand.
GGAACAAGGTGAATCTTTGGTCCGATTCCTAACATTGTACGCATAGCGCCTTCAAGGGCCTTTTCCTTAGCCTGGATATCTGAAACCTTATCTGAGAACTGCTCTGGTAATAACTCTACATCAACATCAAGTGTATCTGTATTGTTCTCACGTCCTACCTTGATGAGATAGTTTGGAGCATAACCTTCATTAAGAAGAACTGTTTCGATCTGACTTGGGAATACGTTAACACCACGAATGATAAGCATATCATCACTACGTCCCTTTGGCTTAGACATCTTAACGTGTGTTCTACCACATGAACATGGTTTTCTTGTAAGAACACAGAGGTCTCTTGTTCTATATCTGAGAAGTGGGAATGCTTCCTTATCGAGTGATGTAAATACTAACTCACCTACTTCACCGTCTGGAAGAACTTCGCCTGTTTCTGGATCAATGATTTCTGCATAGAAATGATCTTCATTGATATGCATACCTGTCTGCTCTTCACATTCGAAAGATACACCAGGACCAGAGGTCTCTGTAAGACCATAAATATCGTATGCCTTAATTCCAAGACTTTCTTCGATCTGCTTACGCATCTCTTCTGTCCATGGCTCTGCACCGAAGATACCTGCTTTAAGCTTGTTATCTGATGGTTTGTAACCTTTTTCCTTAAGAGATTCGCCAATAAATGCGGCATATGATGGTGTACAGCAGATAATTGTTGATCCAAGATCCATCATGAACTGAATCTGTCTGTCTGTATTTCCTGAAGACATTGGAAGTGTTAAGCATCCAACCTTGTGTGAACCACCATTCAATCCAGGACCACCTGTGAAAAGACCATATCCGTAACATACCTGGCATACATCTTCATTTGTACCACCTGCAGCAACGATTGCTCTTGCACAGCACTCTTCCCAAAGGTCAATATCCTTCTGTGTATAGAATGCTACGACTCTTCTTCCTGTTGTTCCTGAAGTTGACTGAATTCTTACACAATCCTTAAGATCTGTTCCAAGTAATCCATATGGATATGCGTCACGAAGATCTGCCTTTGAAAGGAATGGAAGCTTCTTGATATCATCAATTGTCTTGATATCTTCAGGCTTAACACCCTTCTCATCCATAAGGTTTCTGTAGTAAGCTACGTTCTCGTATACGTGCTTTACCTGCTTTACGATCTTTTCATTCTGAATCTCGATGATTTTCTCACGAGACGCAGTTTCGATCTCTGGCTGAAAATAATTTCCCATAGTTTGTATAACCCTCTCTTTTGCTTATTTAAAATTATGCCCCATGCACAATTCTAGTTCATTTTTATTGCAAATGCGCCGCACCCACGGACTCACATTTACCAGTTAATCCAACGCGTCCACAACCCCAATAATGGTCTTGTCACCCGCAAGCTTACCATATTTCTCTACTTCAATCTTATTCTTGTCGCTGTGTGTCATGCAGCCGGCACCGCCAACACAACCGCCAACGCAGGCCATACCTTCGATGAAGTTGTTTGGAAGAACTCCCTTACGCTTCTGAAGAAGTGCAATCTTACACTGCTCGATGCCATCACAGGCAATGGTATTAAGATCAAAATCTGCTCCCATTTCCTGGATACCCTGCTTAACTGCACCAGCTACTCCGCCAGACCTTGCAAAAAGTCTTCCATATGAAGAAGCATCATCAATCTCAGACTCTTCCATGCCTAAAATATCCAAATCCCTGCTGTCAAACAGCGCCTGTAATTCTTCAAATGTGAGAACCACATCGATGTATGGTGCAACAGACTCTTTCTTAATCTCACCCTTCTTAGCTGTACAAGGTCCGATAAATACTACCTTGGCTGTTGGGTCCTTTTCCTTAATATACTTGCCAATTGCTCCCATTGGTGAAAGATTGTGGGAAACATGCTCAAGCATATCAGGGAATTCTTTTTCCACATATGTAACAAATGCAGGACAACAAGATGATGTAAGGAAGCCCTTTTCAACTAACTCTGCTGCCTCACCCTTTGCAACAATATCAGCACCAAGGGCTACTTCCATAACCTTGTCGAAACCAAGTGCCTTGATACCAGTAATTACCTGACCCAACTTTGCATAAGTAAACTGACTTGCAATTGCAGGTGCCACAACGGCGTACATCTTATAATTCTGATTGTTATTGCTCTTCTTAATCAAATCGATAACATCAAGGACAAATGATTTCTCCATAATAGCGCCAAATGGGCACATATATACGCATGCTCCACATGAGATACATTTGTCATTATCGATTGTAGCTGCCATATCCTCGCCCACTGAAATAGCCTTAACCTTGCAGGCATTTTCACAAGGACGCTTACGATGAATAATGGCTGTGTAAGGACATACCTTTGAACACTGACCACATTCACGGCATTTGGATTTATCAATATGAGCTACATGGTTCTCATCATATGAGATAGCCCCAAATCTGCATACATCTTCACACCTGTGAGCAAGACATCCTCTACAGGCATTGGTTACTTCATAACCACCCATTGGACATTCATCACAGGCCATAGACAATACCTCTATTACATTAGGATTGTCTTTATGTCCGCCCATTGCCATACGTACTCTTTCGGATACGATTGCTCTCTCCTTATATACGCAGCAGCGCATTGTCGGTGTTTTGCCAGGTATAAGCATCTGTGGGATATCCCAGATGTTATCCAGAAGTGTTCCTTCCCACTCAAGTCTGGCTACTTCACGTATGATTTTATATTTAAAATGCTGTACTTTCGTATCAAACATTCTCATAACTAAATGACTCCTTATTTCATGAAACTTACCAAAACATCATACCGTCGCTTCGATAATGCTCATTTTATTTATTACCAAAACTTCATACCATCGCTTCGATAATACTCATTTTATTTTGTGCCAAATATCCATGGCTTTATCATTTCAAATTCTTCGTCAGTACATTTCTCTGTATAGCTCGCTGCTACAATTGGCATCCACTGAAGAAGATAATCTTTACCAGTGTTATTCTTCTCGCAGAACATCTCGAAATATTTCTCAGCATTTTCATTCTTGCCCCTAAGAAGGAAATACAGATATGTCATTGCCGCTTCTGCAGCCGAATTACCTCTGGTGGAATGTGACCAGTCCACGATATATGGCGTTCCATCTTCTGTAATAATAATGTTGGATGGATTAAAATCACCATGACACAGCTTGTTATGTCTTGGCATGGCATTTACCCTTGCAATCATATCGTATTTGGTTGTGGATGTAAGACGATTGCTGTTACCAATACGTCTTGTAAGATTGTCACGAAGCTTACGTAGCTCTGGACATGTCTGTGCATGAACAGCCAGCTGAAGATCGATAAACAAGGCCATATACTCGTCATACTTGTCTGGATTCTTATCCATAAGGACTGCAAGAGTATCTCCTTTTATAAACTCAGATACAATTGTCCAGCTTCCATCAATAACAGATACTTCTATGAGTTTTGGTACATTGAGTCCAGTCCCTTCAACTCTGGCAAGGTTTGATGCCTCATTAAGAATGTCAGCTTTGGTGTATCTTTCGCCGAACATTTTAAGGAGCTTGTCTCCCTGTCTGTATACTCTTTTTCCATTTCCATCAGCAATTAATTTTGCTTCTTCCATGTCAGTCCCGCCTTTCTATGCGCAGTCACAGTTATTATAGCAAAAAAAGTGCCTAAATAAAAGGAATTCATACCATTTTCACTGTGTTATAATACAATTTGCAAGCATATATTTTTTGCTTCTTCACAAACACGAACAAGAATAAATCAATCTTTCAATAACAGGGTTTTTCATTTATGGATTTTTCATTTTTACTTGTAGGAATTAATGCCAAATATATACATTCGAATCCTGCCATCAGAAGTCTGAAGGCTTATGCAGGTGCAGAATATGCTGACTATATTGACATACGCGAGTATACAATCAACAATCACCGCGAGGACATACTTGCTGACATCTACAAATGCAGGCCCTCTGTCATCGGCATTTCGGTATATATCTGGAATGTTGATATGGTTCGTGAACTGGTTAGGGATCTTGGCAAGATTCTGCCTGATACTGACATATATCTTGGTGGACCAGAAGTGTCCTATGAGTCTCAAAAATACCTGGAACTAAGCAATGTTCGAGCTATTTTTATCGGCGAAGGTGAGGTCACCTTTAAGGAATTAATCAAAGCCTATGTGAATGCAGTGAAAGCTATTTGTGCCAGTGAAAGGGCTGACGTCAGCTCATTTTCCAACAAACCTGCTCCGCTTAGTGATGAAGCCCTGAATTCAATCAAAGGACTTCTTACCCCAAATGGATACACGGGTACACAGGATACCGTATCTATGGATAATCTTCCATTTCTCTATCAGACTCTGGACAAAAACGACAGCCTTCTTGAGGATTTTGCTAACAGAATTATCTACTATGAGTCATCTCGTGGCTGTCCCTTCAGATGTAGCTACTGCCTCTCATCCATTGATAAGACCACTCATTTCAGAAGTCTGGATCTGGTGTTTAAGGAACTGGATTTCTTTTTGGAAAACAAGGTTAAACAGGTTAAGTTCATCGACAGAACCTTTAACTGCAATGCCAAGCGCGCCTGTCAGATATGGAAGCACCTTATTGACAATGACAATGGTGTCACAAACTTCCATTTTGAGATTGCAGCAGATATTTTAACTGAGGAAGAAATAGATATAATTGCTCAGATGAGACCAGGACTGGTACAGCTAGAAATTGGTGTTCAAACCACCAACGAAGATACACTTAGGGCTATTAACCGTCCTACCTCGATTTCGCACCTTACCGAAGTAGTGGGCAGAATCAGAAAAAACAATAACGTCCACATACATCTTGACCTTATTGCAGGCTTGCCATACGAGGATTACACAAGCTTTAAGCAATCCTTCAATGATGTCTTTGCTATGAAGCCAGATCAGCTTCAATTAGGATTTTTAAAGGTATTAAACGGTGCTCCAATCAAGGCACAGGCGGACGAGTTCGGTATCCGTTACACTTCTGATGCACCTTACGAAGTACTTTGTACAAATTTCATTAGCTATGAAGAGATACGTCAGCTTAAAAATATAGAGCAGATGGTAGAGATCTTCTACAATTCTGCTCAGTTCACTCAGACAGTGCCCTATCTTCTCTCATTTTACAATTCTGCTTTTGAGATGTTTGAAGCACTTGGTAACTATTATGAGAAGAACGGCCTCTTTGTCATGACTCCAGCCAGAAGCCGTCGCTATAATATCCTGCTTGAATTTGCTTCCACAATTAATACTTGTGACAATACTGCTATCGTCAATGATAAAGCCACAACCGACGGTGTCATTACATACAGCTGTGATATAGATAAGCTTCGAAATCTGCTTACATTAGACTACTACCTTCGCGAGAAGCCAAAGGCTAAGCCGGATTTTGTGGAAAATGTGCCCGTAGAGGGACTCATCGATTACAGTCGACGAGATCCCCTTACTGGAAACTTCGTTTTATGCATAACTGATTAAGCAAACATTTTCCAGCTTAGCCATAATAATTAAGCCTATTCTGTACGCTGACAGAATAGGCTTTTTTTACTGTATATATTTCTTAAAGAAACTAACTTCGTCGTCGTTGGCTATCTTTGCATCCTCTGACTTAATGTTACAGTGGAATACATGATACAGCGGGTTTTCTTCTGTTCCGTACAGCTTGGACTCATATTCCACACCCTTTGCCTCAAGCGATTTAATAAGACTTGCCGGCTCATTAATCAGAAAATCCTTATTGGCTGTAAAAATAAAGCTTGGAGGGAACTGCTCTGTAATGTGCTCTACTACGGATACCTTGATGAGTTCTTCCTTTGTTCCTTTATTTGGAAGCATATCCTTAAAAAATCCTGATGCCTTTTCATTGGAGGTATTGTATTTGCCACAATTAAGTCCCACCGCATTTAACTTAAGCTTCTCTGGTGCCCTAAATGAATACTGTGAGGCATATTCACTGTTAGTAAGAATCGATGCATAGATTCCAACTATCTGAGCGCCTGCTGAATCACCTACGGCAAAGATATTGTTGAGGTCCATGCCATAATCAGCACCATTATTCATAATCCATGTGTAGACACTATTGGTATCCTCAATTGCTGATGGATACTTGTGCTTTGGTGCCAGACGGTAAGTGTAGTTGACCACTACAAACCCTCTTTGCGCCAGATTCATGCAGTAATACTGGTATATCTCCTTGTTGCCATACACCCAGCCTCCTCCGTGTGAGCTGACTATAACTGGCAGCTTCTTATCAGCAATATTCTTTGGTCTGTATATATCCATTAGCTGACAAGGGTCAGTGTCTGCATACTTAATATCATCAAATCTCTCTATATCTTCAGGAGTTGTAAGTCCTTCATCTCTTTTAGTATCTGATTTTGTGCAGTTTCTTATAAATATCCTGCTTGCTATTGATAACATGCTATACCTCCATCATTCTAATCCCATACCAATCATATCTTTCAAGATTGTTAGTTTTTTAGCCCATATGTTATTATACTGTGAAGAAGGTTCTATTGTCACTCTTATAGAACTAACAAAGGAGAAATATGAACAGATTTAAATATTTACTAATAACAATATGCCTGGCTGCGACTCTGACAGCTTGTGATAATTCGGCTGCAAAGTCTATGGATACAACAGGTGTAGGGACGACAAATGAAAGCTCGAGTACTAAAGAAGCAGATATAGACAATTCCGATAGCGACTCTGATTCTATTGATAATAGTACAGCCAATAACTCTGATTCTCTTGGAGAAAAAGATGACACAAGTAACAGTAAGGATGGCAATGTAAACAATGACACGCTTGTCATTAACAATGTTTCAGAAAACGAACAGGGTACTCCTTTTGAAAATCACGGCAAACTTACGCTAAATGGCACAAGTATAGTTGACTGTAACAATAAAGCTTTCCAGTTACACGGGGTATCAACCCACGGAATAGCATGGTTCCCTCAGTATGTTAATGCTGACGCATTTGCCACACTGCGTGATGAATGGGGTGTTAACTGCATAAGACTTGCTATGTACAGTGATGAGAATAATGGCTATTGCTCAGGTGGTAACAAGGATAATCTTAAACAGCTTGTAAAGGATGGGGTTAAGTATGCTACTGACCTTGGAATGTACGTAATTATAGATTGGCACGTGTTAGGTGATCATGATCCAAACGTTCACAAAGATGAAGCCAAGCTTTTCTTTGATGAAATGAGCAAACTCTATGCCGACAATGATCACGTGCTATACGAGATCTGCAATGAACCTAATGGGGGCGTTAAATGGTCCTCTGTAAAAAGCTACGCTGAGGAAGTTATTGCTGTTATCCGAAAGAACAGTCCAGATTCGCTTATTATAGTTGGTACTCCAACCTGGTCTCAGGATGTAGATATTGCAGCCAAGGATCCTATAACTGATTACAACAATATTCTTTATGCGATTCATTTCTATGCAGACACACATAAGAAGGATCTTAGAAACAAAGCACAAAAGGCACTGGATAAAGGTCTGCCTCTGTTCTGTTCAGAATTTGGAATTTGTGATGCCAGCGGTAATGGTAAATGCAATGAAAAAGAAGCCGATAAATGGATTGATTTCTTTGATAAAAACAATGTCAGCTACTGTATATGGAATCTTTCCAACAAAGATGAGAGTAGCGCACTTATCAAATCTAATTGTAGTAAGACAAGTGGATGGACAATGGATGATTTATCACAGGAAGGCCAGTGGTATGTAAATAGCTTATCCAGCAAAACAAACGGTTCCAGATCGTCTGCTATTTCAAATTCATCTAATAACGATAATAGTGACACAAACAGCATTGCAGCCGATAATGATACATCTTCTAACAGCTCAAATAGCTCTTCCAGCGGTAATCTTTCAGTTGACATAGACGACAGCAATTCCTGGAACGATGGCAACAACGATTTTGTTCAATACAATGTTACAATAAAAAATACCGATAGCACTGCTGATGCTATCGGCTGGAAAGTCATTATTGAATTTGAAAATAAGGTTGAAATCGACCAAAGCTGGAATGGAATCTACAAAGTATCTGGAAATAGTATTATCATTACTCCCGTTGATTACAATTCAACTGTGGCGGCCGGTTCCAGCCAAAAAGATATTGGCTTTATAGTAAAATCAGATAAGGACATTGCCATTAAGAAGATATGTCTGGTCTAGATATAATGAAGATAAAAAAGGCGGTTGCAAAAGATTCACAACCGCCTTATAATCTAGTTAAGAAATCAACGGATATTAGCGTGTCCGATGGTTATCGGAAACAAGGTAAATAATTACGGTGTTACAAACGGCTATTCCCTATTGCAGTAGGGGATAGCCATTTTACTTCTTATGGTTGTGGTGGTTATCTATGTATGCCAAGGCAGCAAAGACTACCAGTAGCAATGTAAGCACTTCAAGTGTACTCATAGTTTCCTCCTTTCCGTTTCCGAAAAGGACCACCAGACTATCCCTACAATATTCTCAACCGATTACTTAATTATTATATCACATCATCATCAAACGAACAAGTGTTTGGTATTTTCCTTTATTTTTCAGAAAACATTCTAGAAAAATGGTATGAAAAAAACCGTTTGGATTGAACAAACGTCAACCAAACGGCTTTGCCTTTTTTTATGTTATTTTTACAAAATAAATTTGCCTTGGAACAACTTTTATACCTTGAATCTATATCCCACACCCCAAATAGTCTTTTATTTTCTGGATAGCTATTTTAATGGTTATTAATGCGCAAAAAGCCTTTATTTATCGGTGTTTGACGCCTTCCATCTTTTTGCTGGTTAAATTTTTCAATTTGTTTTTAAACCTAATATCTATTCTTAACGCTTGCATTTTTGCTTGCATTCGCACATCTAGCAAAATTTGCTTGCATTTATATAATATAGACGGATATCAAAATCAAATTGATTTCTTAATAATACATACTATATATTCAAAAATCAAACGTATGTGAACACTATACTTTGTATATAATATTGAATTAAAAATAATAATATAAATATAAGCAACTTATTTGATATTATTTATAGATATTTTGATTGAATATCAAATGCAACTATTAATAAAATCCACAAGAATCTAAAAAAGCACTCGAAAGAGTGCTTTTTTGTCAATATTAAATTATCTTTCGTATGTATTGATTACATCGACAGGATATGTTTGCTTTAATTCGTCATTATATAAGAAACAAATATATGTTACTGGTGCATATTTACCATCACTTATACCTCCTGCTGTTGCATCAGGATAACCTGGATATCTTTCCTTTAAGATATTACAATATATATCTGTATCGGCAAAATTAAATTTTGTAGCAATATCATCTTGTGACTGACCATACCATACAAAATAAAAATCTTTATCAATCCAAGTGTAATATGGGTATTGTCCTGTACCTGCCTGACCGCCGCCATTATTTGCAGGTGGATTGTTATTTACAGGTGTATTAGTTTCAGCAGGTGGTGCAACTTCTACCTTTTCATTTACTAAGAAACTGTTAGAAACATATGCGACACTTCCATTATAATCAATTCTGTACCAACCAGTTTCATTACATTTACCAGTTACAGTTACTTCTTGATTCTGTGAAAGACTTCCAACTTTATTTCCAGACTGGTCTGGCAAGTCTCTAACGTTTACAGTTGACTTAGCGTACATTGTTGCAGATGTGTCTGAATATGTATATGTAGTAGTTTCTGTTTCATCTGAAACATTTTCTTCTACAATTTCTTCCACTTTTTCTTCAACAAGTGTATCTTCTGCTTCTTCAATAACTTCTTCAACAGCTTCCTCATTTATTTCAGATGTCGGTTCTTCCATTTCAATTACCTCTTCGGCAATTGTATCTTCATTAGTATTCACTTCTATTTCAGCAACATCCGTGGTTTCTATGTTTTCAGTAACATCTGTATTTGAACCACATGCAATCAGTCCTAATGATATTATTGAAATTAAAACTAAATAAAGAATTTTCTTCATACAAATCCCTCCATATATAAAATATTATATATATGAGGTATACCACTCGCAACAAATTTTAAATTACTTATGGATATTTTGTGCAAATTGTTTTTTATTTTGAGTTTTATCTATTTCATTAATTTTCATTTTGGTTCCAGTAATGACTGCCATAACATCCTGAAACAATTTAGGTAGCCTATCTAACAATGGTGCAATTAGTTTTTCTATTATTTCTAATGCTTTCATAACCGTGTCATACTTGGTTTTATTAATAACAGCATCAAAATGCTCCGAAGTCCATCCATTATCATTAAGTTCTTCAATATAATCCTGCATGACTTCCTGTATTTCTTCTTTTGCTTCCTCAAATGCCATAGCTTCCAATTGTAATTGTTCCTTCTGCTTCTTGATTTCTTCTGTCATTTCAATAAAATCATTTAATCGGTCATCTTTTGGTCTATCTGCTTTATATTTCTTTGGATTCATCTTCTGGTATTCTTCCCAGAATAGATTTACGTAGTAATCTCTTTTATCAGGTTCTTTATCAATCAAACTATTATAATATTCAATTCGTTCTTGCTTCCATTGATTGAAAGCCATTCTTTCTGGTGTAATAATTGTTCCCTGAATCCCCCTGTCATTGATTTGCTTTTGCAACCACTCATGAAGATTATTAAATAATTTTTTGTTAAATAGCTTGTTAGCATTAAACTTCTTTGTATATGATGTCTTAATTCTTCTTGTTACTTCACGCGCTTTCTTTTCATCATAAACCTTAACATCTTTGGATTTAGTGAATTCTTCACATTCTTCGATTGGCATGCATATGTAATGCATACCTAATTATAATGATTTTGATTAAAAATCAACAAAAGAACAAGACCACCAATTTTGGCGGTCTTGTTTTTATTCATAATCAATCAATATATCCTTAGGCGGATTGCTATTCAATCTTTCTTCAAGTGCTTTTTCTAATCTTTGTCTTTTTCTAGCTTTTAATCGGTCTTTTTGGAAATCTGTCAAAGCATCGTATTCTGCTTTTCTTCGCAGTTCATTCATTCTCCATTCTGCTGAGATATCTGTATATATCACATCATTCCAAAAGCGTGTAACATCCCATCTTGCGCCAACATCTTCATTATAAACAGTTGTTGAAGTGTTTGACATATTCTTTGGTAAACTATGACCTGCGCTCTGAAATACTTGAAAATATGATGCGGGTGTAATTATTGTGCCATCAACCTTTTTTACTCCTTGTAAAGATAGTGTTATATATGTATGCCTTCCATCATGGATACGACCGTAAGGAAGCCTATTTTTTTTATCCTTTTCTCTGGCATTATTAATTTGATCAAAAATTTCTTTCCATCTGCGTGATACTTTTCCTGTATGGCATACATAGTTCTGTAACAAATTGATTTCCCATTGCATTACATATTCGTCTGGCTTAACACTTCGCCCAAGAATTCTTTCCTGCCATTCCTTATATAGCTTGATTGTATCTAAACCTGCTTTATGTAGTTCAATAGTTCTAATTTTTTCACGTTTTGGAAGTTTTGTTGTATCCTTAGTAACTAGCTGTACACGATTATGGCAAATAATAACTTCATTTGTAGCGAAATTAATATCCTTCCACATTAATCCACAAAGCTCACCACGTCTTAATCCTTGTGTCATTGACATTACAACAATATATAAAAATGTTGGGTCTTCCAATTTACAAGCTTCTTTTATCAGTTCATTCAACTCATCATAATGAAGAGCAACCGCTTTGTATTCTGTTTCAGGAGCAGTGATTTGGGCAGGAATAACAACATTTTCAAAAATACCATACTTTGCTTTATCCTTCATCATAAATTCCCATATAGCTTTTAAGTGTGATTTGTACTTTTCAATTGATGCCCTAGATGCTTTATGTTCCTTCTTGTTTTCCTCAAATGCAAAATAGTCTTCAATCTGCTGAACATCAATATGCTTTACATACGTTTTTCCTTCACCTGTAAAATATTTACGAAAATGATCGGTCTGTATTCTTAACTGATTTAAATATGATTCTGTCTTCTTGCCTTCTTTTACCAGCTTTTCAATAGATTCATAATATGCCTCAGCAGCTTCAATTACAGTTGCACCATACTTGTTATATTCTCTATTTCTTTGCTTTGCTTCAATCTTTTCAAGTTGATGCTGATTTCTCCATTTAATAGCATCATCCTTGTTAGTAAAGGTCTTTCTTTGCTGAACCTGTTTTTGTACATGCATATTTTTCTTTTCATCAAAAACAGTCACTCGCTTAAAAGTAATAGTAACCTCATAACTATGAAATTTGCCGTCCTTATATTTTATACGAATTCCTTTTTCGTTCTTTAATGGTTTATATGTTATACGCGCCTTAGGTTTGCTTTCCTTCTTTTCATCATGTATTAATAATGCTTCCTCGGCTGCTTTAACATTTTCTCTTTTAATCGCTTCATCTTCTAATAAAAATTCCAGTTCCTCAGGTTCTGAATGAACAAGCGGCGCAGTAGATATCATTTCTAATTCAAGTCCTAAATCTTTATTATTCTTATCCTTAGACATAAAAAAGCCCCCTTTTCTCTATATAGCGTTTTTTGATGCTTGCATTTATGATTGCATTTTAACTCTCAAAAAAGGCTGTGTAAAGTGAAAAAGTGGCTTTTTATGCGATGTTTGTTATATATTTATTTTCGTTTAAACCTTGAAGCGGTAGCCCACTCCCCAGATTGTCTCAATGTATTGAGGTTTTGCTGTATCGATTTCAATCTTCTCGCGGATCTTCTTGATATGTACAGTTACAGTTGCAATATCTCCAAAGGAATCCATATCCCATATTTCTCTGAATAATTCCTCTTTGGTATATACATGATTTGGATTCTCTGCAAGGAAAGTTAATAGATCAAACTCTTTTGTAGTAAAGGTTCTTTCTTCGCCATCTATATATACTCTTCTGGCTGTTTTATCTATCTTTATTCCACGAATTTCAATTACATCATTTACCTTCTGATTTGTATTGACCAGACGTTCATATCTTGAAAGATGCGCCTTTACTCTGGCTACAAGCTCACTTGGACTGAATGGCTTTGTCATATAATCATCTGCACCAAGCCCGAGACCACGAATCTTGTCTATGTCCTCTTTCTTGGCTGATACCATGATTATTGGCATATCCTTCTTTTCTCTAATCTGTCTGCATACTTCAAATCCATCAATTCCAGGTAGCATAAGATCAAGCACGATAATATCAAAATCTTCATCCAGTGCTTTCTTTAATCCCGTATCTCCTGCATTCTCAATCGTTACATCAAAACCACTGAGTTCCAAATAGTCTTTCTCAAGATCTGCAATTGCAACTTCATCTTCTATAATAAGTACTTTACTCATGCCTGCTCACTCTCCTCATTTTGTCCAACATACTTTCTCATTACAAAATGCATACAGGTTCCTTCTCCCTCTTTGCTGGTCGCCCATATGTATCCACCATGATCTTCCACAATTTTCTTAACAATAGAAAGCCCTATACCGCTACCGCCCTTTGATGAATTGCGGGATGCATCCGTGCGATAAAATCTTTCAAATATATTGCCAAGATCTTTGTTGGCAATGCCTTTTCCGTTGTCCTCTATCTCAACACGTATTGAATCAACTGCATCTAACAGACGTATATCAATGATTCCGTGTTCTTTATCCATATATTTTACTGAATTACCAATTATGTTATTAATAACCTTCTTAAGCTGTTCTGGGTCTGCAATTATTCTTGTTCCCGGCTCGAGAAGATTAGAATAATTAAGCTCTATATTATTGTTATCCAGATCCATTCCAACTTCTTCAATACAGTCATTAAAGAAATCAGACACATCTATCCTGTGGAAGGTGTATGGAATTCTGTTTGAATCGATTCCTGAATAATAGGTAAGTTCATTAATCAGTCGATCCATATCATTGGCCTTATTATAAATGGTCTTTATATACTTCTCTTTCTTTTCGTCTGTGTCAGCTACACCATCTATAATTCCTTCAACATAGCCCTTAATCGCTGTAATAGGAGTCTTCAGATCATGAGTGATGTTACTTATAAGTTCTCTGTTCTGCTGCTCATTGCGAATAGTATCCTCTGAGCTTTCTTTCAGTCTGAGTCTCATATCCTCATAGCTCTTATATAATTCGCCAATTTCTCCACCTATCTCATCACGAGGAAGCGCATAGTCAAAATTACCTTCAGCTATGCAGCCCATAGCCTCATTTAATCGCCTGATATGTGCAAATACTCCCTTGTTTGTCCAGGTCGTTAGAATAAGACTCATCAGAATAAGTACCACAATCAGTGCAATAAATACCTGCATGAAAATAGCCTTTGGCACAAACTCACTTCCAGAAAGAATAACCATTAAAAATCCCACTAAAGCTGTAAAAATGGGAAATGACATCATAATCGCATATGTAATTGTCAGTCTTTTTTTCAATTTCATGTAATCAGTATATCACTTAATAAATAGGATAAAAGAAAGTATTTAAGATATATTTATTAAAAAAAAATAAAAAAGTGTACGGGCAAATAAAATTAATTCTTTCAAGCGCATAGATTATTTGAAATAATAGTATTATTATATACATGCAAATAATTTAAACAGGGGGGTACATCCACATGCTTAATGGTCCTACAATCGCTATTCTGGTGGTATTCTTTATTATTCGAGGAATCGTATATGGAAAAGCCACAAACAAAGTTTTACTCTACAGAGGTTATGTTTATGATGACTGGTTTATAATTGCTTTCTTCTTTGGACTTGTTCCTCTCTTAGTTGCAATGAGCAGACCAGATAACAATGCCAATTACATCAAAACAATCAAAGCACATAAGACAACTACTACTTCAGAAAATACTAACTGGAAATGTAAAAAATGTAAGAAGATTAATCCAGCTTACACTGGTACATGTAGTTGTGGTAATACAAGAGAAGAAAATGATGCTCCACTCAGAGCATTACAGGAAAGAAGAGAAGCTGAAGCAAGAGCTCTTGCAAGTGAAAAGATCAGACAGGATTCTGAACTTGACAATCTGCTTACACTTGCTGCATACAAAGACCTGCTTGATAAGGGTGTAATAACAGCAGCTGACTTCGAAGCAAGAAGAAAAGAATTATTACCATAGTAATTAGAGCACATAAAAAGGAATGAGATTTTCTCATTCCTTTTTTATTAGTACAACTCATTTTTCCTAAGTGTCACTGTTCTGGCTAAAAGCTTGGAAAGGCAAATAGCACTTTCCTTACAGTCTGGCACAGAAAACGGATCAAAATAATTGGTCATAGCCTTTTTCTCTACTACATATTCGACCAGATTACCCTGATAATAGATATTATCCTCTAACATCGTCAACAAATCATCTGGCTTATATTCATACAAAGGCTTATCAAATTCCATATCCAGTCTTGTCAACAGATACATTATAAATTCAATACAGGTGAATGCCTTATACACGGACAAGCCCTTGGTCAAAGGGTATGTTAATACCGAAAACAGATTATACAGATATTCTCTGTCGCTATACACATCACGTATAAATTCTGTAATGTCTTTGTACTGCTCTTCTGTCACATCTATCTTGAATACTGTAACATCCACATGTGATACTTTATCCAGGGTAAATCTTGAGATATTCTCTTTTACCAGCTTTCCGGTAAGTAATGCTGAATGCTTCTGTCGTCCAAAACTATATATTTCATGCATCTGCTCATCCAGTGAAACTGATGCGTGATTATATCTTACTTTACCAATTGCTCTTATTGTTTTTCCAAAATTTGTACATGTACTTGATATAACTACATATATACTTTTTGACATTAATGCTGTCCCCTAAATGGCTTTCTCCCCACAACGCACCTCGCCACTGGTACTCTGTCTAATATAATAACACTAACAAGTGATGCAGCACAAACCATAATAGACTCAATTAGTACAATCCACCAATGTGGCTGAAGATTATTTGTATATTTTGTCAGAACAAGGAGAATATAATATCCCTGAAGTATATACACACCAAGACTATTCTTACCAAACAGGCTCAAAACAGGCCATTTATAAGCAGCTGATATATCAACAATTTTCCCTATCAGCAATATAAAGAATATGCTTCCTGCAAACCCAATTAGCATCCTATACATATCTAATACTGTCTGGCTGAAAAGCGTGGCTCTTGATATTCTGTATCCTGATCTGTAGATAAAAGTCATATCGTTATAGAACAGGAATAATATTATAAATATAATTCCTGCCAATATTATTATTATCCAGCTCTTCTCTGAATAAAGCTTACTGATCTTTTTCCCTGCATTTGTAGCTAATAAGGCCTCTTTATACATATTCGTGTAAAATGCAATTAGATAAAATGGCAGTAGAAACTTATATACACCTAAATTGTAATTATCTGATATTACAAACATTCCCAAAAACATCAGCAGGTAAATAAAGATGTTATCTTTCAAATACAGATGCATTATAAACGCAACTATAAGACATAATGTAATGGCCCATAAAAACCATATATTAGTTATAAAGTAATTCACAAACTGAATTGCAAGATCCGCAAAGGGCGCATTTTCATTGCCCAGTCTTAGGTTAGTAATATAGCCTCTTACAAATTCAAACAAGGTCCAGAAGAAAATAGGAAATACATATAAGGCTATTCTTCCTATTAGGAATTTCCATTGTTCTGTTCTCTTTCCTTCCAGTTTCTTTAAGCTATAATAAGCAAACCAGCCGGCCAGTATCATAAACAGTGGCATATGAAAGCTGTATATAAACTGATATAACTTATTAAACCAGTACTGGGAATTGTTGTAATACTCCAGTCCGTTTCCCTGCTGAATACAATGTCCCACTACTACACTGATTATTGCAAATCCTCTTATCACATCAGCTTTTATATTTCTAGGCGATTTCTCGTTCATGCTGTTTTCTCCGTTGCATTTTACCAGTTTCTATGTCATACTGTTATTGCGTCAAATCAATTATTGACTATGTGAGGTATAAATATGGCTGGTTCATTTTTAATATTAGGCGGTGGCCTTCTTGTAATTATTATAGCAGTTGTTCTTACTGTTGTTTCAAGTGTAGTATCTTCTATCGCTAGTTTCATCGGTATGAAGGGTGACGACGAAGACTAATTATTACATCAACTTAATCTATTTGTTTTTATCAAGCAGACTTGCTCGTTGAATTGCTCCATTTCCAAAACGTTTACGTATGGAATCCATAGCATCATCGCAGCGCATCTGCTTTTTTCTTTCCTCATTATCAAACAGACTTATCTGCTCGTAATCTTCTTCATCAGCTACATTTACACCTACTCCCAGTAGCCTTACGCAGGTATCCTTGTCCCAATACTCATCTACAAGCTGACATACTGCATCGTATATCTCTCCTGTAATATCTGTTTTTCTATCCAGTGTCTTCTGCCTACTGATCTTCTTGAATTCACTTGTTGTTAAATGGAGACTAACGCATTTGGCATAAGCCTGGTCATCTCTAACTCTTGCTGCAAGAGTTTCTGTCAATGACAACAGTATCTGTTTGGCATCATTTTTGTCTGTGACATCATAAGAAGTTGTATGACTATGGCTATAGCTTTTTCTTGCTGCATCAAGATCACCAAGATCAATATCTTCACCATTGGCATATGCTCTCAGCATCTGACCCTGACTCTTAAAATATGGTAATAGCAATGAATTTTCTGCCTTCGCCAGGTCGCCTATAGTCTTCAGTCCAAGTCTGTTCAATTTTTCTGCTGCTGATTTGCCACAAAACAAAAGATCAGCTACAGGTAAAGGCCACATTTTCCTCTCAATCTCATCAGGGAAGCAGCTGTGCACCTTATCTGGTTTTGAAAAATCCCCTGCCATCTTTGATAATAAAAAATTGGTAGAGACTCCTATATTTACGGTAAACCCTAGTCTTTGCTTGATTTCTTCCTTTAATCTGTATGCGAACTCCACCGGATCTCCATACATTTCTTCATAGCCTTCAAAAACAGCCCAGGCTTCATCTATAGAAAATGGAATCAGATTATCTGTGTATTCATTAAGCAGTTCTCTCAATTTCCTTGAGCAATAGCTGTACCACTGCATATCTGGCGCAACCATCACAAGATTCGGACACTTCTTTAAGGCCTGAGCTATGGGCTCAGGAGTATTTATTCCATACTTTTTTGCCTCTATTGATCTGGCCAGCACTATTCCATGCCTGGATTCCCTATCACCACCAACAATGCTTGGAATCGTTCTAAGATCAACTGCTTCTGGATTCTCATTAAGAATCTTAAGGGCACTCCAGCTTAGAAATGCACTATTTACATCTATATGAAAAACATACCTGTGAAGCTTTCTCATATCTTTACCTGCAAATTAAAATGACTAGCTTCTATCATGAATAGAAACTAGTCATATTATATCATACTGCTTTAGCGCATTGTGCTAATTTAGAATTATGCGTTAAGATATGCAATCTGTTCCTCTGTAAGAGTATCAATTTTCTTGCCTAAGAACTCAAGCTTTCTTGATGCTACATCCATATCAACATCTGTTGGAACATCAATTAGCATCTTATCCATCTTACCCTGATGCTCAACAAGATACTTTGCAGAAAGTGCCTGGATAGCAAAACTCATATCCATGATCTCTGCTGGATGTCCATCGCCTGCTGCAAGATTAACGAGTCTTCCTTCTGCAATAACGCAAATCCACTGACCAGTTGGAAGCTTATATCCCATAATGTTATTTCTCATAAGCTTACTTTCAACTGCCATTGCTCTTAATCCAGCCATATCTACTTCACAGTCAAAATGTCCTGCATTTGTAAGGATTGCTCCGTCCTTCATTACCTCAAAATCATCTGTTGTAATAACCTTGTCACAGCCAGTTACTGTTACAAAGAAATCACCTATCTTAGCAGCATCATTCATAGGCATTACTTCAAAACCATCCATAACTGCCTCTATTGCTTTAATTGGATTAACTTCTGTTACGATAACCTTGGCTCCAAGACCCTTGGCTCTCATGGCAACACCTTTACCACACCATCCGTAACCAGCTACTACTACATTCTTTCCTGCTACGATAAGATTTGTTGTACGGTTGATTCCATCCCATACTGACTGACCTGTGCCATATCTGTTATCAAAAAGATGCTTACAATCAGCATTGTTTACTCTAACCATAGGGAATTTGAGTTCTCCCTTGTTGTTCATGGCCTCAAGTCTGATGATACCTGTTGTTGTCTCCTCGCATCCACCGATAACATTAGGAATAAGGTCAACAAACTCTGTATGCATCATATGCACAAGATCGCCACCGTCATCGATAATTACATTTGGTCCTACTTCGAGTACTTTTCTGATGTGGGCATTGTATTCTTCCTCTGTTGCATTGTACCACGCAAATACATTGAGTCCTGCCTTAACAAGAGCAGCCGCTACATCATCCTGTGTTGAAAGTGGATTAGATCCTGTTACATACATCTCTGCGCCACCTGCTGCAAGCACCTTACAAAGGTAAGCTGTCTTTGCTTCAAGATGAACAGAAAGTGCTACCTTCTTGCCTGCAAAAGGCTTTGTTTCACTAAATTCTTTTTCGAGCATGCGTAAAAGATCACAGTTTCTCTTTACCCACTCAATCTTTCTCTCACCTGATTCGGCTAAATTAATGTCTCTGATAATGCTTTCCATTTTTGTCCCTCCATAATCTTTACATTAGTTTACAGCCGAATTTTTAAGGATGGTCGTCTGTCCTATCATCCTATATTAAGCATATCGCTTATTATCTAATCTACCCGGTTTCTTGGATTATTATCCAGAAATCCTTTTATGTTTTTATAGATTTCTTCCATACAGCGTGTTCTTGCTTCTACACTCGCCCATGCCATATGAGGTGTAATAATTAGTTTTCTGCTATCTTTATACTGTGCAAGAGGATTATCAACACTCATAGGTTCTTTGCTAAGTACATCAAGTCCAGCCCCTGCAATCATATCCTCTGTAAGAGCTGTATAGAGAGCCTGTTCATCTACAATTGGACCTCTTGCAACATTAACGATTATAGCAGATTTCTTCATCTTCTTAAAGGCTTCAAGATTCATCATGCCCCTTGTTTTGTCAGTAAGCGGACAGTGAATGGATATGATATCACTCTCTTTAAGCAGTTCATCAAACTCCACCCTCTCGTATTCATCAGAGCAGTTATTGCCTGATGCCGAATAGTATATAACCTTACAGCCAAAAGCAGATGCTACCCTGGCAACACCTTTTCCAATATTACCTAATCCTATTATTCCCCAGGTTTTTCCTTCCAGCTCATAGTATTTCTCATCAAAATTAGAAAAACCAGCCGCCTTACAGTATTCTCCTGATTTAACATAGTTATCATAGTAACTTATTCGCTCCAGCACATACAGAGCCAATGCAAATGTATGCTGAACAACTGCTGGAGTAGAATAACCTCTTACATTGCATACCGCAATACTATGGCTTCTTGCGTATTCCAGGTCAATATTGTCATATCCTGTTGCAGTAACACAAAGAAGCTTAACATTAGGCGCTGTTTCCAGTATATCCTTATTCATAATAGTCTTATTAAAGATTACTACATCCGCATCTTTTATATATTCCTTACTTTCACTAGGAGCACAGGAATTATGTTCTTCGAGTTCTCCAAACTCTTTAAAAATAGAAGTATCAATATCAAATCCAATTGTATTTCTGTCCAAAAAAACTATTTTCATAAATCTAACCTTAATTTTACCTTAATTTTTTTTAAGATTTCACTTGTAATATTTTATCATTTGTTGTAATATTATACACATAGGAGGAGAGAAGTTATGAAACGTTGCAATAATAAAGGTTTTTCTTTAGTAGAGCTTATTGTTGTCATCGCTATCATGGCCATACTTGTTGGTATGCTCGCTCCTCAGTTTATAAGATATGTTGATAGATCAAGAATGTCAACAGATGTACAAAATATTCAGAATGTATGTAGAATAATTGAAGTATATGCTGCAGATCATGATAAGCATGGCGAGTCAATTCCAGATTCTGTTTCTTTTGTTTTATCTAGTAATGTTGGTATTACTTCATCCGACAGTTATCTTCAGCATGCTTTTGCAGATCAGACTATTGATGATATAAGATTAAAGTCTACTTCATGGTTTGCATCCTCTGACAATAAAGTGACCATCACTATCACAGATTTAGGTGCTGGAATGCCAAAATTTACTGAATCTGGTGTGAAATCTGGTCTGAGCTTACTTAATGGTGATACCATTGAGGATTCATAACTTAACAGATAACTAGCTTCTGCCGAGCTAGATGTCTCTATACATTAAAACTTTAGCGCCCTTTCTCGGGGCGCTAATTTACATTTACAGATTAATTTTTTCTCTACTTCACACTACCACTTAACGCAGTATCCTATATCAACTGATTTTTGATAGCTACAAGCTCTTCTTCAGAAGGAGATGTTGGTTTCCAAAGAATATCCTGTCCGTCACCTTCATATCTTGGAATGAGATGCATATGAAAATGAAAGACTGTCTGTCCAGCCACTTCGTTGTTATTCTGAACTATATTAAATCCGTCTGCTCCAAGCTTTTCAGTCATGGTAATAGCAAGCTTCTTAGCAAGCTTAAATACCTTTCCTGCTGTTTCCTCAGGAAGTTCATACAGATTCTTATAATGCTCCTTTGGAATAATAAGCGCATGTCCCTTAGTTGCAGGACTTAAATCAAGTATTACATTAAAATCCTCATCTTCATAGATTGAGTTTGTTGGAAATACGCCATTTGCCAACTTACAAAAAATACAATTATCGTCTTTCATGTTACCCTCCAAATATTTACTTCATAAATGTATATAAATCATCTAGTGTTCTTAATATCTTAAAGTCACCCTTCATCTTCATGTTTCCTGCCATAAATGCTCTCTGAAATGTCATTCTTCCAGCAACAATTTCCTGAAGTGTATCATCTGAAACAGTAATCTCAACATCAGTCTTCTCAGACCCATCCATAGAATACTGTGCTTCTGCTCCATCTATTTTAATCACTATGCTTTTCTTGCCAGCCATAATCTTATAAGAGCCTTTAAATCCTGGAACTGCATGGAAATTAGCCTTAAAACTGTTAATATAGTTCTCGCTTTCAGTTGGCTCCTTTCCCATCATGCCCTTAAACATTCTTGCAAGATCCTGAATATCTTCTTTCTGGCGCTGTACATAGCTGTCATCTGCTGCATACTGTGATAACTGCTCTGACTCCTGAGGAGTAAGATCAGTATTAGTTGATACAGATACCATCTGCTTCACAGCCTGATTGCTGGCTGGGAAACTTACCACCTTCTGCTTAATTGTACGATATACATTTTCTGCTTTCTTCTCAATAAGCGTCGTATATCTGTCATCTAGCTCAAGTGAAATATTGTCTGCAATATATCCACATATGCCTGAACATGGAAGACCTCCAAGAATTTCCCATGCAGTAGAAAGATTAAGTTTACCTTCTCGTTCTCCATATGTTGTAGACATTACAATTGGGCACATGTATATCTTAGATATCTTTTCTTTATCACCATATAGCCAGCAGGCATCCAAAAACTGCTGCATATATCCACCGATTCCATACCATTCAACAGTTGTCGCCAGAATAATGCCATCTGCATCCTTAAGAGTCTGAGGTAATGTAGTAATATTGGCTCTCTGTTCACAAAGCATAAAACGCTCTACTTTAACATTCAGTTCTTCCAATACGCTCTGCATTTTTTCTATAACAAACAGAGTAGGGTCATCCATCAATCCTCTTCCGCCATAATAAATATTAACTTTCACCTTCTGCTTTTCCTCCTTTCGGACACAACAAAGCTGTTACTATGAATCCAAATAACATTCCGCCTAAATGCGCAGCAAAATCAATATGTTCTGTAGCAAAACTACTGTAAATACAATAGGCGACCATTAAAAACAGTCTTTTCTTATCAATATTAAGCCCCTGCGTCTTTCTTATTACCAGATATATTAGAGCTCCTATTAATCCATATACCGCACCAGATGCTCCCACTGATACATATCTGGCACCTGATACCATTTCATACAAATATGATACCACATTTCCCATAATTCCAGAAACAAGGTATATAATTCCATACTTTACTGAACCTGTTTTATTTTCAATTATCTGACCAAGGAAATACAGTAATATCATATTTCCCGCTATATGCTGTATGCCACCATGCAGGAACATGGCTGTAACTAATCTGTATATCTGACCCTGACTTACCAGTTCAAAATTCATCTGACCCGATGTAATAAAGGGTTCTCCAATAATAAAATAGGTACAATAGATTATTACATTAATTACCACTAAAGAAACAGATACAGGAGAAGGCTTTTTCTTCTGTTTCTCAAGATATACCTCTCTTTCCTGATCACTCATCAGTTTTCTACTAATAGCATTAACATCCCCAGACTGTATCAGAGCTTTTGTTTCAATAAGCCAGCGTCCCAATTCTTCCTTTAAGCCGTAAAAATCCTCTACTCTGTCTGAATTATCAGCAAATGTCAGATTCTGTCTGTCTATTAACCAGCACATATACTCATCCCAGACACAGGCCAATGCGTCTGAATAATTCTCATAAAATACCAGACTCAGAATATGGACATCCTTATTGATTGCTTCTGATATTTTACTCTTTTGAGCGATAAACTGCTCATTGGTCAGTTCACAATCCTTCTTAAGGTCCACAAGCTGAAGAATATTTACACAACTATTCTCCTCTTTGCAGTATTCTTTTATCTGTGGATATTCTGTTTTGCACGCTATATACCCCTGATTTTGAAGGTATTTATCTAATAATTGTATTACCATATCATCTTAAAAAAGGACAACAACCCGTGCTGTCCTTTTATTATATAATTAATTCTTTGTCTTAGTTCTCTTCTTTGGTATATTCCTCAATCAATCCCATAATCGTCTTAATGGAATTCATCTGGCCACTTCCAATCATGTTGCTGGTATACTTATCACGATTATCATATACCTCGTCAACCGCTTCAACTATAGAAATTGGATCCACCTCTTCCTCTCTCATAACAAGACTAAAGCCCTGTCCTTCAAAGGATGAGGCATTGAGAATCTGATCCCCTCTGCTTCCCATAGAAAGTGGAATAAGTATATTAGGCTTATTCAAAGCCAACAGCTCACATATAGCATTTGCTCCCGCTCTTGAGATAACTACATCAGCCATGGCAAATACATCCTTAAGCTCCAGCTTAAGATATTCAAACTGTTTATATCCAGGCACAGAAAGCTTCAGATTATCCATCTTGTCCTTGCCACAAATATGAACTATCTGATATCTTTCCAGCAATTTATCAAGCGCTTCTCTAACTACATCATTGATTGACTGTGCACCCTGTGAACCACCAATTACCATAAGTACAGGCTTACTACTGTCAAAACCACAGAGCTTGTAGCCTTCTTCCTTACTACCCTGTGTCAGCTCCACCCTGATTGGTGAACCAGTTAATACAGCCTTTCCTGCTGGAACCTTTGAAATAGTCTCAGGGAAATTACAGCATACCTTTGTAGCAACTGGAACACAAAGCTTATTTGCAAGTCCTGGTGACATATCAGACTCATGAATAATACATGGAATCTTCAGGTCTGCTGCCGCGCGAACTACTGGTACAGATACAAATCCGCCCTTACTAAAAACAATATCTGGCTTAATCTGCTTCAAAAGCTTCTTGGCTTCAGAATAACCTTTAATAACTCTGAATGGATCAGTAAAATTCTTCAGGTCAAAATATCTCCTGAATTTTCCTGTAGAGATGCCATGATATTCAACCTCATAATCAGCCATAAGTCTTTTTTCTATGCCATCATATGAACCAATATAATATATTTCATAACCAGCTTCTTTAAGAGATGGCAACAATGCGATGTTTGGAGTAACATGTCCTGCTGTTCCACCACCTGTTAATACTATTCGCTTCAT
The DNA here is from genome assembly GCA_002317175.1 of Lachnospiraceae bacterium UBA1712. Lineage (GTDB taxonomy): Bacteria > Bacillota > Clostridia > Lachnospirales > Lachnospiraceae > Colinaster. The sequence continues at coordinate 43,444 of DCJA01000028.1, forward strand.
GAGAATATTCTTCTTTCTAAATCTGAACAATAAAGCGTTAGAACTAATCTTCTAACCATAGAAATTATATCAGATATTAGTGTTATAAACCATAAGATATATTTATTTAATAAACTATTCTCAGTTCGACATTTCCCAGTTTTATATTTGAATCCTGGTATATCTGCTTCTCTTCTCCAGCTAACAGCTTAATACCACTTACCCATGACCCGTTAGTGCTATTTAAGTCAAAAATAAAGTAACCCTGATTTCTCTTAACCACTTTTGCGTGCAATCTACTGATGCTTGGGTCATTTATTTTGCAATCCACCTCTCCTTCCAACTTGCCAATAACTATTGGGAAAGATTTAATAGTATATGTTTTTTCTTCATTATTCTCTTTCCACTGTATTTTTCCAATCCCAGAATAATCATATTCAGCTCCAACATTTGTATTATTCTGAAAAACAACCGTTTCCTCATCAGCCCAGTACTGATCTACTGTAACTGGAGTCTCTGGCATCACAATACTGTTTTCTCTCTGTTCACATATATATTCCCATATTGTTTTTATCCAAAATCCAATTGCAACTAATAACAAGACTATCATACCAGTCAGCATATACAATGAGTATAAAGTTTTTCTAATATACAACAGATAAACCCCTATAGACAGTATCAGAGCCACCGATATTCCAATCGGTACAGTCCAGCTAATAGCTTCTGTTTCAATATCCATTTCAGTCGGTTCATACTCCTCTTTTATTTCCCGGCTTTCACTGGTTATTGGTTCTTTATGAATTAGCATTTCCTTGTTGATAATATTCTGAAACATGGATATTGAGAATGTCTCTGCATTGGACATGCGATAAAACTGGTAAGCCAGCTGAACACAACTATTATCATTTCTGTCTATTCTCTGAAGAAGAAAATCTGCAAGTTCATAATATCTGCTTTTCGTCGTATTATGCTTTCCAGGGATATACATAAGGTAAAGCTTATCATCTTCCATATCCTTATATATATATTGGGGGTCCATATAATAATATCTCTCATCCAGTAAATGTTTGTTTCCAACAGAGTAGATGTTCTGGATTTGCTCAAATATGTCTCTTAAGTCTTCCAGCTTAATATATCTACTCTCAAACACAGTCGATAAAGATATCTTATTGGTTACATCATAAAACAAACACTTCCTTGAACCTTCATAAGACACTCTGCACGATAGGTGGCCACCAATTATATTCTCCGTTATCATATGGAGCATATATGACTCTTCTTCATCAATGCAAGATTCGGCAACAATATAATATTTCCCAAATTCCTGTTTAATATACATTTCTGACATTTTATCCTCATTAATAGATTTCTCTTATTATTGTTACAGGATTAATCCTTATACTCTTTGCTGTTCTTTCCGTTGTATATGAATTTACATCCTGATTAACTATAGTTTTCAATTTGTTATCAATAGATGACACTGCTGATACCTCTATTTTTGCAAGATCTATTTTTATCTTTGGATTGATCTGATATTGAAATACCTGATTAGTGAGCAGTTCATTGGCATATCTACACACCGATTCCTGAATGTTTGCATTTGATGAGTCCATCATCTGACTTCCTCTTAAAGCTGCAATGTAACAATCCTGATATACTACACAATTGTTATAGATATAAAACATCCAATATACTATCACTACTGTTATCATTACCATCAGTGGTACTATAAAAGAAGCTTCAATCGTCATATACGCATCAATCATATTCTTATTCTTCATACCAGACTCCTTATGCATGACAAAATGTGCCCTAATGCAATAAATGAGATATAGGGCAGTTTTGCAGTAGTTTTTTTATTAACTATAAAACAGCTTGATACTATCACTGAAATAACAGAGGTATAAATCAGAGCATTGATAAGCATTGTAACTGACAAGCTTAAAATGGATATCATCATTGCAACAATATCTCCAAACCCCATTCTTCCTTTACATATTGCATATAATACCAGTAGCATTATGCTCAAAAGTAATACTGATTCTGGTCTTAATAATTCATCATCCGATATCAAATATGAGATAATAGCTAGTGCTATCCCACATATTAGCAACCCTATAGGAACTGCCAGGTATTTAATATCATATATGGCTAAGGCAATAAAAATCACAATTATTACAATTTGTAATATATACACTTTATCCTCCGCAGTTTGAACAGGGAGATCTTCCTTCTACATCTGAAAGCTTTACCCTTTTTATACTTCTCTTTAAAGCACTGCAATTTGAATTACTATGATACCTGTTTCCCTCAGGGGTTATAAAAAGGATCCCTGTACTATTACCTCCACATTTCTCACATGGATAATATTTTTCACCATTCTTATTTCTGCTGCCCCCAATACTATTTACGCTGACTACTTCTATTGATACATTTATATACTTACAACCTTGATTCCTGTGATAGCAGCTTCCATAATCTGTAATGTATACATACTCCTCCTGTTCAGATTCATTAGTGGTGGATGCAAGATCATAACCTGTCCACTTTCTATATTTCATAACAGCAACTGATGCTGTAGAGTTAAAACCAATTTCTTCAAAAAAAGGTGAGACAGAAAAACTTAATATACCAGTCACTATGTCTTCTCCAGACCCTTCAGCCACACAACACATGTAAGCCTGGGATCTTGCGATTTGCTGGGACTGACTCAGCTTCTCCCCATACGTATTAAAAATATTTATCAGTGAAATCAGATTGGCTACAAAAAATAGAAATATTGGGATAGCTATAGCCGCTTCAACAGTCACTCCTGCCTGAGTTAAGGTAAAGAAAATGGATGACACTCTTTTTGAGCTTTTATGATTTGATTGTTTGTCTGTGTATGCGTAAGATTTAGTGACAAATTGTGCTTGAAGAGTTTTTTTAATTTTACTATTTATGTGGGAACATTTATTTAGTGAAAAGCTGTCAAAAAGAGCATCATCCATCTCCCACCTCCTATCTGTATGAAAAGCCTCTGTTGATACTGCAGCCATAACCATATTTACTTGAAACATTAACATCTGCATAAAGCTGATAGATTAAGTTATCCATACAAAAATTTGCATTAGCTGGAGTGATTCTTATATCCATCTCCATAATATCCATTAGCCTCTCATTCTGTTTATCCAGATTCTGTAAAAGCAAAAATCCCGTTATATAGCCCTTATAATCAAGGCTTCCACCTATCACCCTGTATTCATCCAGATGATGTCTAAAATCAACAATCTGTTCAATAGGGGTATTCCACTGTTCTTCAGTTTTGACCAAGGACAGTTTATTTCCATCAAACAGTATTCTCATATCCTTGGCGCTTTCAGCATAGGCCCAGGCCAGTAAAATAGCCTGCTTTACCGCTTCTGTCAGTTCAGGCTGGGCTATAATTGCCGTTGATGCTGTTGCAAGCTCAAGAGCCTGATTCTGTTTAACTGGACTCTGGTACAGATGTTGTATATTAACCAAATATCTTGTTTTGAATATTTTCTCTGCAACCACTTCCAGGTTATCAATATCTCCTGCTTTACCCGCAATGAGATATTCAAGCTGATAATTAAGACATGCATTATCTTTTGTTTTATCTTTATAAGCCAGCTTATCAAACAAGTAATTCATATATAATGTTCTATCCATTACTCCATCTGGCGAATCCTGATTAGAATATAACCCATATCCCTGAGTATGCTGGCGATTACTATATATATGATTAAGCTGTGCAACATTTGTAGAGATGGAACTCAAATCCCTGCAGGCATAAAAGAGTGCACTACTGGAGGATAGTCTCTCAACAGAATCAGCTGGATTGCTTACACCTACAGGCTCCTCGTCTTCGCTAAGTGTCGCATTGTACTCTTCAACAATCTCATCAATTTCTCCCTCTATAGCAGTACGCTTTTCATCATACTGATCGTATTCCTCTTCATAACCATCGATTAGATTCAGATTACTATTATCGAACAATCCAATTCCATTTTTTGTCTTCATATATTGTGATATCTGATATCGCAAAACTTCTCCATGATTATCTGATGCAAAGCTCACCTTAGACAGGCTGCAATTATCAGCATTTGTTTTGGTAATATCATATAGATAGTCATTAGATGTGAAATTCATATTAAGGTATGATAATAGATGTGTTTTTGTATTATCCGTATTTCCAGTTTTGCCATAAGAACAGTCAATAAACAATAGGCCATATTGCTTTAGCATCTCTCTGTGATACTCAGCAAATATACTACTTAGTCCTGCATCCATCACACATTCGGTTTCCATTCTAATAGTCTGTTGCCGAACCATTCTAATAACAGTAAAAATCAGTACTATTACTATTCCAGTTATTAGTGCAAGATACACTGTTACATAAGCCTTAACTTTTCTCATTTATATTGAATTGGCCTGAGAATTGATTTTCTGAAATATAGTATTAACCAGACTTGTTAATTGAGTTTTGAAGATGATTACCAGTCCAATCAGTACAAC
>DCJA01000028.1:47945-60496 GCA_002317175.1 Lachnospiraceae bacterium UBA1712
CAACAATTATAAGAATGACCTCTACTGTTCCCATTCCTTCATCTTCAATAATAAATTCCTTTATTCCTTTTAGTTTTCTCATATTTTCTCCTTTCAGAATACTAAATAGCAAATGAAAAATAAGCTGGAACCAGTATTATAATCATTACAACACTCAGCATCATAATCATAGGCAATAGTAATTTGGTCTGTGCCTCTTCTCCTAGTCTTCTCGCCAGATGTTTTCTTTCTTCAAAAGCTATTCTGGATTCATAGTCCAGTGAATTAAGAAGACCTCCTGTTCCCTTTTTGAGGTTTTGCACAAGTAACGTCATAAGTTTTTTATAAGACATCAAACCACATCTGTTTCCAAACAGCAGATACACTTCTGATTCTGAAGCGCCATCCCTTAGCCTTTTTAAACATATACTTAGTTCCTCATATACATATTTTTCTGATAACCCATTTATCAATGAGTTTCTATAATCGGCTTCCATTCTTTCAAAAGCTCCTCTCAATGTCATTCCTGAACTGATTAGTAACTGCAGTTTACTAACAAATTCTGAATAGTCGATACGTAACAACTGATCTCTTTTTCTATATTTTTTTGTCAAATCGTTGTCTACTGCCCACCAACTTCCAATAACCGCTACAAGAGCCAACAAGGCCACTATCGCTCCTGTAGATTCGAATGACTTTCTCCAACTAATCCCCTTGTTACCCACGGACATAGGCAACTGCAAATACTCTTTTTCCTGCGTTTCAATTTGCTTTTGTTGAATGGAAGCGATTATTTCTTCTTTATCTATTTCCAACTGTGTTTTCTCTTTTGGAAATATACTTATCTCATACTCCCTCTCAAATATTGACTCATCATATTTAAGAGTGCATTTCAAATTAACATTTGTAGATTTCTCATTAATCTGTGCTTCATCAATCTGTCCACTGTTGTCCATCAGATTTACGTCACTGCTCTCCCAAAGAATAGTAAAAGGATAGCCTGCCTGTGAACTAGGTAATGATAATTCCTTAGTGACATGTTCCAACGAATCATTCTCGCCCAGTATAATTTCAGGGATAATCTCAAACAGCTTTGTACTCATTTCTTCAATCTCTATTTTGGAATATTTCTGATTCGGAATATTCACATCGATAGCTATCTCTTCATCATCCAAATTTGCAACAAGATGCGTATCATATGACATACCATTTAGTCCATTTCTCGCCAATTTTCCCTGCTTATCTACTTTTGAAGAAGCAATATCATTTATTATCGCCATGCAGACAAGTGCTATTGAGGCAAGGCTTAGAATAATCACTATCCTAATTTTTTTGAAATAATAATCTCTAAAAAGCTCCTCCTGCACTCTGCCTGGATTTAGTCTGCTAAGCATTCTTTTAATATTGGAATTGTCAAAGCCTTTACTTTTAATTAACAGCCTGTATATATATTTGATTATTTTATTCATATGCTAATTGCTGTAATCCTCCCCGCCATATATATTGACAATAAATAAATGACTAAACAAAAGGTCATTATTATCCTTCCAACAAAATTGTTATATAGTACATTGAAAAAACCCCTATTTGTTATCTCGATGTAAAAAATTATGAAGAATGGAATACAGTTCATGATTTTCTGCTCATATTTTTTTGCGCTAATGATAGTGTCTATTTCCTGCTCTACCTGGATCTTATCCTCTGCAACATGAATAAATGTTTCTATTATTTCATTGATATTTCCACCTGTCTGTTTACCTATTATCAGTATCGATGAAAACTCAGATATTTCTTCAATACCATTTCTCTTTCCTGTTTCATAAAGTAATACAGGTAATACTTTACCGTTACTAAGCCCCTTTTTAATATTTCTTAATTCCTTTACCATAAGTGACTTTTCACCATAAAAACCTGTCATTTCTCTTTCTGCCTCAATAAATGCATTTTCTAAAGAATAACCTGCTTTTAATGAACCATTTACTGATACAAGGGTCTCCTTAAACTCTTCCTTCATTTTGTGCCTTAACTTTTCGCTGGTTTCCTTGGCTTTATATATTAGGAACAAAACGGAAATCGGAAGTCCAATTATTGTTATCAGTAAAGACCTGTAAAAGAAATAACCAAATAAGCATACAAGCAGTATTCCTTCTGCTTCATACAGAAATAATTCCTTAATATTTAATACTGAAATGTCAGATATAAACTCCGCATGCTTTAAGCTTTTCATCATGTATCAACTGACCTGCTTTCTCCAATGCTCCACATACTCTGTATAATGAACTTTCATTGTTCTCTTCGAACTTATAAAGGGGATTAATAATTATTTCGCCGTCCTTCATATGATCCAGTTCAACAATTTCCAGCACCTTTCTACTTTTATCTCTCATCCTTCCAAGATGAATAATTATATCCACTCCGCTACATATCTGCTTTCTAATTGCCTGTACAGGCAGCTCAACTGCCATCAGAATCATAGTTTCCAATCTGGACAAAGTATCTCTGGCGCTATTGGCATGTACAGTGGACATGCTTCCATCATGTCCACAATTCATGGCAGAACATACCATATCCATAGCCTCCTGACCTCTGACTTCACCCACAACAATTCTGTCTGGTCTCATTCTTAGACTTGTTTTAATCAAGTCTCTTATAGTGATTGGGTTTTGATTCTCACTATTGGCATTTTTGGTTTCAAGTCTTATCAGATTATCTATACCCTGTATTTGCAATTCAGCGCTGTCTTCAATAGTGATTATTCTCTCGTCTGCTGGAATATATGCTGATAACGCATTTAGAAAAGTAGTCTTACCACTTCCTGTTCCACCACTTACTATGATGTTATAACCAGCTATAACCAGTTTTTGTAAAAACTCTGCCTGTTCCTTTTGTATCGATCCCTTCTCAATAAGCTGATTCATAGTAAATGGATCCTTGGGAAATCTTCTTATAGTAAGAATCGGACCATTCAGAGCTACAGGATTTAATACCACATTTACACGAGACCCATCCTTAAGCCTGGCATCCACTATTGGTGATGAATCATTAACCACCCTGTTACAACTGGCCACAATCTGCTGTATTATATCTTTTAATCTGTCTTCTGATTCAAATCTTTTGTCAATTCTTAAAAGATGTCCATTTCTTTCAATAAAGATATTTTCGTATCCATTTACCATTACTTCAGTTACAGATGGATCATCCAGAATATCCTGCAGTATATCCAGCTTCCTCATGGAATGAAGCACTTTTTTGCCAATCATCACCCGATCATTCAAGGTTAGCTGACAGCCTTTGCTGTAAATACTGACCTCCTGAGCTATTAACTCCTCCAGTTTCTCATCAGATACTTCTTCTTTGAATTCCAGCATATTAAGGATTTTATTTCTTATTATTTGACTTACATCATTAATCTCATCTGTCATTGACAATTCCCTGTAATACATTGGCTATATAATCACCAAATTCTCCTACCGCAAGATACCTGATTTCACCATTTCTTCTGTGCTGGTGAGGTGGATTACATTTTTTAGTTTTTTCCAGAATAGATTCCTTTGCTAACGACTTTAAACTATTCTCATACTGAATCACTTTGCTTATAGCTACCTCATCATTATCAACACAGGTTACTACATTGTCTGACATATCTAAAAGTTCATATAACCCCTGAACTGTATCGGATAAATCAAGAATTATATATTCATATTCTGACTCTGACTCAATCCGCTTAAACATATCCTCCCATCTTTCATATGGCAGGGTTATCAGGTCAATCTGATTTTTAACCGGAGGAATAATATCCAGTCCGTCTACATTAATTACTATTCCTGACAGCAGAAGACCCGCATTCTTTTTATTACTTTCCAGAAAGTAAACAAAATCTGACAGGTCCTTTTCAAATTCTCTGGCTAATAGCTGCTCAAGTCCGGAATAGCATTCAAAATTAATGTACAGTGTCTTGTGATTTTTACTTAATAGCTGTCCCATACCTATAGCCATAGTAGTCGACAAGGTTCTTTTAACTGGTGAGTAAAAACTGATTATTTTCATTTCTTTTTTTCTTGCAATAACAGCGTTTATATTCTCTGAATTAGCCAGATATGACATAATCTGCCTTATAATATTCTCCGCTTCCTGATATTTATATATATAGTTTTTGCATTCACTGGTACGTGAATTAAGTGAAGAAAGAATTATTAGATCTGATACATATGCATCATCTACATCCTCCATTTCTGCTTCATCAGCAATGATTACCTCCGGCTTTGTTTTTAAACAAAAAATGTCCAGCTCCTCTTTATTTGAAAATGCTCTTGTTTCAAAAGGAAACATTTCTGATGCATTAAAGAAATCTGCAAGACATTCTCCATAGCGTCTGTCCTTATCGTATATAACAGCCACATGCTTCATCTGCTTTATCCTCCAAAGTAAAGTTTTATTAGTATTACACAATATGAAATAAATATAGGAACTGCCATATGAACTCGTACCTTTAAAAAGTCCACTACTCCCTTTTTATTTCTTATAGTCCTTGCTATTGCAGTCACAACGCTAAACATAGCTGCTATTAAAATCAGTTCTGCCAGTATCTTTGCTTCCATAAAAATACTTATCATCATAAGCAGTTTAATATCTCCTGCTCCAAGCATACTCATGCTAAAAAACAGATATAGTAAAAGTAATATCGCAATAGACGTCAGAATACGTATAACTAGCATGTCAGGATAAAAACAGGCTATATAACCAATTCCTGTAAGATATGCCGATAACGTAATCCGATTCGGTATTCGTCCAAACTTATAATCCAAGACTGCCGCAAGAAATAGAAATACAAATAGTATAAGAATATTTCTCACTCTCCCTTATTCAATTAAATACAAGTGATAATAGGGCGACTAAAGATTGCCCTTTCATTTGCTTAAAGATTTGATATGTTTTATGTGACTTGAAGTATACAACCAGATAACTTCATTTGTCTATAGTTTGAAATGATTTCTCACAAATTTATTGATAATTCACAAAAATCGAACCGCATTTTCTTATATTATTTATAATAAAATACAAAACCCTCTTTACATAAAATAAAGAGGGTTTATTAATCACTATACTATATTCTATATCCTCGATTGACAGCATCCTGCGATACTTCTTCAAGAATTTGATTTCGTCCGTAGGTCATGCCTGCAACCACACTCTGGGTATTTTGCATTATTGCCTGAGAACTGTCCTGATCTGCTACGGATTCGTAAGACTTTCTCAAAGAAGCAACCATATCTTTTACTTCCAGAAGAGCATTTTTATCATTTTCCCATACAGACTGGCGTAACTTCTTCTTCATATACAAATACAATTCTTTAAGGTTCTTCGCCAATTCATATTCATAATGAAGATTGTTCATCATCTCGTCTATACAACGCTTAGCCAACTCTACATTTTCTGCGTAACATGCGTCATCCGCTGCAGAATATGCTTCCTCCAGATAAGTCTCTATTATTTCATAGGAAATAATAATCATCTGAACATTATTGGCCTGTGATATTCTCATAGCATACTGTTTTTTGATATCGCTATTCATATATAGACCTCATTTTCTACTGAAGAAGCTGTAACATCTGTGATGGTCTTTCGTTAGCCTGAGCAAGAATTGCTGTAGCTGCCTGAGTAACAACCTGAAGATTGCTGTATTCAGCCATTTCTTCAGCCATGTCTGTATCCATGATACGCGAATAAGCTGCTGTCATGTTTTCTTCAGATGTTGAAAGATTGCTCTCTGTATGCTCAAGTCTGTTCTGGTAAGAACCAAGTCTGCTTCGCATCTCTGAGATAAATGATATAGCCTTGCTGACTTTCTCGATTCCTTCCTGAGCCTTCTGTGCATAATCAATTGTTGGATCAGCAACACCTTCTGGACCAGCTATTAATGTAAGATTGCCCTCTGTATCACCCATACCCAGGTTAAGCAGTGACAACTCAGGAATACGCATATCAAGTGTCTGTCCTTCATTGGCACCAATCTGTAATGTCATAGCACCATAGCCCTTAAGCTCAACATCAAGACTCTTCTGAGCCTCCCAGCCTGATCTAAGTTCAAGCCTGATTTCATAACCGTTTGGTCCTGTTGCAGTAAGCTGTCCGTCTTCAAAATATCCTGTAAGCACTGTTTCCTCAGCTGTACCCTTATCTGTCATCTTTACAGTATATTCCTTTGCGCCTGCTGCAGGCTCAGTAATATCAATCTTATAATCTGCATACTTAACTGCATCTGAATAATATTTAACCTTTACGTTATTGTTGTTCTCAACATAACCCTTAAGGTCAAATGTGCCATCCATAAGAACCTGACCATTATACTGTGTGGTCTTTCCAATTCTTACAAGTTCATCTGATAACTGAGTTATCTCAGACTGAATGGCTGATCTGTCTTCATCTGTATTTGTTCCATTTGCTGACTGAACACAAAGCTGGTTAATTCTCTGTAAAATATCGTGACATTCTGATAAAGCTCCATCTGCAATCTCAATTACAGATACGCCATCCTTGGCATCCTGATTTGCTTCTTTTAATCCCTTAATCTGAGCATTCATACGTCTACTTATTGCAAGACCAGCTGCGTTATCCTTGGCACTGTTGATCTTATATCCTGAAGAAAGACGTTCAAGAGAATTCTGTAATTTCTTATCTCCTGTCTTCAGTGAATTATTAGCCAACATAGCCGAAACGTTATAATTGATCTTCATGCTCATAACTAGTTCTCCTTTTATGCTGATAAACTGTATTCCATAAGAAAACTCTTTGCCAGTTTATACAGGCTTGATGTGTCTACACTATTATTATCGGCAGATGTCGAAGAATCATTACTTCTTTCTGCAAATGTCTGTATTTCTTTGCCGACAACAACATTTATATCCATTGACAGCTCGGTTTTTTCAGCCATTCTGCTTACAACTTCCTTGAGGGCCCCTACTCCATCCTTCAACTCTGATACAATCATTCCTTTTACATTCTGATTTGCTATAGAAAAATGAGCTGTTATCTGGCCATACTGGGCAGATTCAAAGCTTGCAACTACGCTGCTTTCATCCCCGTGCCTCAGAGTCAGATTTATGGCTGTTACTTCACCATTAATATCCATTGGAACTGTATATCTTTCCTGCTTACTTCTATTGAGTGCAAGTGAAAGCTGTTTATGTGATAATCTCATCTGATTCAAATCAAGATAACTGTCTGCAGAATACTGATACTCTTCTATAGTATCTTTTCCAGCATTTATCATTGATTCGTACTGTGCCATTGCAGTATCTCTGTTATCAAAAGACTCAAGCACAGAATCTGCTTTGCTCTTGTAATCATCAAATGCCTTTTGTGCTCTTTCAGATCTCTTCTCATATTTCTTTAATATATTGAATACATTGTTATCACTATCGTTCAGAGCATTGTAAGCTGCAATATTGTCTGCTGTTACACTTTCAGCTTCTGATACGAGACCTTTAGCCGCATCCTGCCCATTTAAAAGTGTATTTATATAGTCTTTATAAGCTTCATTAGTGTAGGCTTTGTCATATTCCGCATTTTTGTCATCTCCAACCTGCTTTACAAATGCCTGCTCTATCTGATCTGATATAGATACACCCTTTTTGATAACATCCTGAATAAAACCATAATTGTCATCTATGCTTTCGTTGAACTTGACGCCTCTGCTTCTCATTCCTGTAAGTAAGCTCTTAAAGCTAATGTCTACGTTCTCGTTGATAAGTGCACCAATGGCTGCTCCATCTGTTTTTTCAAGACGATTAATCAGTCTATATATTCCTATATATGCTTCTCTTTCAGATGCAGATATCTCATTGCTCTTTTCCAGTTTGTATAGGAATTTAGAATACTTATCGTCGTTGTCTGTTGTTTCCATCTGATTCAGAGTTTTTGTAAGATCAGTAATATTCATCTCCAAAGGATTAATGCCCTGCCTGATAAGCTCCAGTGTTCTTGCTGGAGTAAGACTATCAATCAGCTGATTCATCTCATTCAGCCTGTCGCTTACCTGACCTATGCTCTCAGCATTTATTTCCATGCTGTTATATCCCAAAATTCTTACTGATTTTGCATTTATTTCATTATTTTCCAGACCAATATCAGCAAGAATTGCATCCACATTTCTAAAAGCCTTGCTAATACTGTCACCCATATCTTTTCTTGGTGCGGTCATCAGCTGTTCATAGCTCTCACCTGCTGCCTCATATCTTGCTTTTAGATCTGTTCCAATCTGATGAACAGTAGTAAGTGAATATTCAGCCTCTATCTTAAGTCTTCCAATTACTGCTGCAGGCATATATGGAAGTTCAGAAACCAGCTGCCTTGTATTATTAAATACACTTGCCTTTGTTCCCAGATTTTCTGGCTGCTCATTACCGTAAATACTTCTATTAACCAGCTCCTGTCCCGCTTTAAGTGTATCAACAAGATTAGAAAGAGGCATTGTATCCATCTCTATTCCACGCTTTAATAAAGATACATTTACATCCAAAGTCATACGAAGTCGGATTTCTTCCAAAGCTGCTCTTCCAGTTTGAAGTGCTGAATTATCATCAGCTAGAGTAGCTGCTTCTGTCTGAGCGTAATACAGATTATTTATTGTAATTCTTCTGTTGCTGTTAATGACATTTTTTAACTGGTTATCAGATATATCATTGGTCTTTTCCAGTATTTTTGCTGCCTTCAGATAGATATTTGGCTCTTCTTCTGCGAGATTAGCTTTCTTGGCTTCCTCTCCTCTGGATAAACTGAATGCAGCTCTTCTACTAGCTTCTTCATAACTAATGGGTAGCTTAACATTAAATATTTCATCAAGCTTTTCTATATTAGACTTTGTTAGGTCTATTCCTTTTTCAACAAGCCAGTTTGCTTCTCTTATCTGAGTATTATGATCTATATCTTCAATTTCAAATTCTGCTACAGTTTTCTCAATGTTGTCCTTTAGATTGCTGATATCCGCAGCATCTGCCTTCTGAGCCAGATAACCCTGCATACCAAGAGAGAAATAAGCTTTTGATCCTGTCTTTTCTGCTCCTGCAACACTATAGTTCGCAAGATAGATGTTGTCGATTGATGGCTCCATGCCATTTTCCAGCATATACTGAATGCCAGCCTCTTTTATCTCATTAATTCCCTGAATCTCATTAGCCGCGTTGTTTATTTTCTTTGCGTTTGCCTCTGTCTGTGGAATGTCAGCTTCCTTCATGGCCTTTGCAAGTGAATTGGCCTTTGCTGCACTTCCTGTTATAGCTTCCAATTTATTAGTATTCAGGTCATCATTGAAGCCTGCAACAACATCTCCTGACTGAGCTACAACTGCCTTGATATGGTCCATGATTGTAACAGTTTCTTCATCAGACATCTGTGATGGTTTAAATCCATCCTTACACATCTGAGCATAATCTTCTTCAGACATAGTATTAGACACTACTGTCATATAGTCCTGTCTGGTTTGCACGTCTAAGGCACCTGCTTCACTAATAACATCCTGCATTGATCTTCCCTGATCAATAATAAAACCGGTATCCTTACCTATATCAGTAATGTCTAATCTTATTGCGTGTGTATTGTTTGCCTTAGAGTAATTGGTTGTACTCATTGCCTGCTGTTTGTTTTCAACCTGTATAGCTTCAATGCTGTTTCCAATTCTCATAAGTTCACCTGTTTTCTTTCAAAATAAAAAGAGTGAAGAATCATCTTCACTCTTTATTTCGGTTTAATTTCATTTTTTCTTAAGTTAATCTAACCTTAAATCTCAAAGATCACTGCTGAGAAAGGAGGCAGATCAAAGTTCAGCGTGTAATCTCTGTTATCACACTTATAAGGCTTTGGTGCAATGCTGGCTGGAATAGTGTGTCCATTTCCGCCAAATCTTTCTTCGTCACTGTTAAGAACAAGTTTAACCTTCTTTGATGTTGGAACACCTACAGCATACTCTTCTCTAAAGATTGGTGTCATGTTAAGAACAAATAACAGCTTTTTCTTACCGTCAGCACTCTTTCTTATAAAGCTATATGTGCTTCTGTCAGCGTCATCAGCATTGACCCATTCAAATCCGTCCCAGCTATTATCTATCTCGTACATAGCCTTATTTTTTCTGTAGAGATTCAAAAGCTCTTTAACGTAATCCTGAAGTCCTTTGTTAAGTGGCTCACTAAGTAAGAACCAGTCCAACTCTCTTGCTTCTGACCATTCACGCTCCTGACCAAATTCCTGTCCCATGAAAAGAAGCTTCTTTCCACAGTGTCCAAACATAAATGTATATCCAGTTCTAAGGTTTGCATACTTATCGATCTGATAACCAGGCATCTTATTAACCATAGAACACTTCAGATGTACTACTTCGTCATGTGATAATGGAAGAATATAGTTCTCTGAGCTGTTATAACTCATAGCAAATGTCAATGCATGATGATTATTCTTCTTAAATAATGGATCAAGCTTCATATATTCACAGAAATCATGCATCCAACCCATATTCCATTTGAAGTTAAAGCCTAAACCACCGTCTTTAACACTCGCTGTAATCTTTGGCCATGCTGTTGATTCTTCTGCAATTGTCATCACACCAAGATTCAAGCCTTCTATAACTGAATTGAGGTGCTTGAAGAACTCTATTGCTTCAAGGTTCTCATTACCACCATACTGATTTGGTAACCAGTTACCACCGTCACGGCCATAGTCAAGATATAGCATTGATGCCACTGCATCAACTCTAAGTCCATCAATATGGTATTCCTTAATCCAGAATAAGGCGTTAGCAATCAGGAAATTCTTAACTTCTGTTTTGCCATAGTTAAATATCTTTGTACCCCAGTCAGGATGCTCGCCTCTTCTTTTGTCAGGATGCTCATAAAGACATGTTCCATCAAATTCTGAAAGGCCGTGTGCATCCTTTGGAAAATGCGCTGGTACCCAATCCAGAATAACACCAATTCCGTGCTTATGAAGAGTATTAACAAGATATGCAAAATCTTCTGGTGTTCCATAACGTGATGTTGGTGCATAATATCCAGTTACCTGATATCCCCATGATCCATCAAATGGTGATTCAGCTATACCCATAAGCTCAACATGTGTGTATTTCATCTCAGACAGATATTCAACTATTCTGTCCGCAAACTGTCTGTATGTATAGAAACCATCCTCACCTGTAGGATGTTTCATCCATGAACCTATATGGCACTCATAAATAGCCATTGGTTCCTTATTCATATCTTTTGTGGCTCTGGATTTCATCCATGATGAATCTGTCCATTTTATTTTACTGATATCACAGGTTTTTGAAGCAGTTCCTGGTCTGAGCTCTGCTGTATTGGCATATGGATCAGCCTTATAATGCTTCTCACCCTCCGGAGTAGTAATAAGGAATTTGTATAATTCCCCTTCCTTGACACCTGCATAAAACTTTGCAAATATTCCACCTGGTCCCAATCTGTCAAGTGGATGTGATGTTTCATCCCAGTCGTTAAATGTTCCGATAACATGTACTGATGCAGCATTTGGAGCCCAAACCGCAAAAAACATACCATCTTCCCCATTTTCATTAGATGGATGAGCTCCTAATTTCTTATATATCTCATAATGCGTCCCCTGAGCAAAGAGATACTGATCAGCTTCTGATATAAATACATTTTGCTTCTTTTTTTCTGCCACTTCCCCTAACCTCACTTAACTGATAAAATCATTTTCTCTGAGGATAATCATATCTTCCTCATCATATCGTTTAGCAAACAATACATCTGTAAAATGCTTTAATGACTTCTTGTTAGCCTTTTCAATCGCCTCATCCATAATATTTCTTACATCAGCGACTGTAACAACATGGTCACTAGTCTGTAATTCATCTATTCTTGTATGTAATGCCAGGATACCCATATCATCAATAGAATACTCGAGATGTTCCGCATACTTCTTGCCGTATGCAACAAGGGCATCATCACTCAGCTCTTCAACCTCAATATGAACATTGAAGATCTGCTTCATGCCGTCAAAGTATTCCATCATCTTATGCATATTCTTCTTTGTATCCTGAAGAGCAACAACAATTCCTGTCTTTTCCTGATTAAGAGATTTTAACAGGTTCTTTGTAGTTTCTGCGCTCATACCACTAGCCTTCTCAATAATAAGACCACCACTGGCAAGCTTTTCAACCATCACACCTACACTCTTATTGTTAAGTGCTTCACCTGATACCTTTGCAATCTTTCCTGTAAAGTTTGCATCAGTATTCTTGATGTATCTGATTACATTCTTTGCAAGATCAAGTGATTCATCTGTAGTTTCTCCAGTTACAAACACATTGCCTGTATATGCTGCTAAGCTTATTTTATCAATTGAGTGTAACAGATTCTGTCTTGCACTCTTTGTCTGAGCAAACTGACCAAATAATGCCAGTTCATCCTCATTCATGCTTCTGTTTGAAGCATCCTCATATTTTTCTGTCTCAGATTTTTCAGCTACAGGTGTTTCTGTTGCCTTTTCTTCAGCAGCTTCCTCTGTTGCTGGCTCTTCTGCCACCTCTTCAGCAGCTTCCTCTGCGGCTG
>DCJA01000028.1:60651-66215 GCA_002317175.1 Lachnospiraceae bacterium UBA1712
CTGGCTCTTCTGCCATTTCTTCAGTAGCTTCCTCTGTTGCTGGCTCTTCTGCCACTTCTTCAGCAGCTTCCTCTGCTGTTGGCTCTTCTGCCATTTCTTCAGCAACTTCCTCTGCTACTGGCTCTATAGTATTTTCAAAGTTAATAGCATCATACTCATCTGAAGCTGATTCATCTACTACAGGTTCCTCTACTAATTCCTCAACCTCGTCAGTTTCTTCAGATGTCTGCTCTGAAACTGGCTCTACCACTACTTCATTTGTAGCCTCTGCTGCTAAAGGAACTTCCTGTTCATTTGCTGCTTTAGCATTTTCCTCTTCCATCAGCTCAGCCAGGTATTTTTCATATTCTGCTTCTGTATCAATATCACCATCTGGAATCTCGTCTCTTTCAAGCTTTTCAAGAATTCCATCAAGCTGCTTAACTTCTTCCTGTGTGAACAGGCTTCCTGTCTCCTGAAGAACTTTATTAGCAAAACTCTGCTCAAATCTTGCCTGATTCTGCTTCTTTGTATTCTCCCACTCATTCAGGATATCAGAAATGCTCATCTGTCCAGTAATCTGCTTTTCAACTAAAGGTGTTTCTGGAACTACAAGACTAATCTGTCCATCAGAATCCTGAGATAATACATTTTCTATATTCTTTGGAGGCATATCATTCTGACCAACCATTACTGCCGCTTGTGCAACCTGTGGCTGAATAACTAATGGTCTGTTCATATCCAGAGCTTTTGCTACTGCCTCCTGTACACGCATATCAATAAGTGCTAACAGCTCTTCTTTGTTGCGGTCTCCAATATCCTCTGAAATATAGTCAGAGAGATCTTCATGTGGCTGTTTGATAGATGGATCATTAAAGTCAAATTCATACTTATCAGCCTGCAAAGAAGAATTATAAGCCTTTGCTACTGCATGAAGCTCTTCCTTATTAAATACTTTTGTTGCTTCAATTGGTTCTACTATCTCAACAGTATCATTAATGTTAAATAATTCCGCAGTATTGGTTCCAACCTTTGGAATCTCCGCCTCTTCTACCGCCTCTTCATCGATATCACCCAGCTCGTCTGCATTCTGCAATTCGTTAGGTAAAGCATTAGGATTGTATACCATTGTAAGCTCAAGATCTCTTACTGGATCATATGGAGCAATATTTGTCTTAACCTGCTCAGTTGCTTCAAGACTTGCAATAACTGGTTCAGCAACTGGTTCATTATTATTCTCTTCAAAGAACAATTCTTCCATTTCCCCTGTATCTCTCATATTAGAAGATGCAGTTGGCAAAGGAGATCTCTCATACATATCGCTTGTATTCTCATTTACAAGCGTTCTTGACATCTTTTCTGTTGTAGTACCTGTTCTGTTTTCAATAGAAAAATCGTCTGGAATATAAGTACCTGGCTGTGTATTAGTTCCATCTGATACCAATGGAGCAAAATTTTCGTCAGCTACAAGTACATCCTTCATGGATTCAGCAAGTTCCTTCTGGAGATTAATCGTATTGTACTTGCTCATATCCATAGTCTTTATCATGATTTCATCTTCTGGACTACTCTCCTGTTTCATCTCTGCAGTATTCTGCGCAATGAATTCCTGTCTTTCCTTTGGAGGCAGCATGTTCTCATATAAGCTCATCTGGCTTTCTGTAAGCTGCTGATGAAGCATCTTAAGTTCCATAGCCTTCTTAACATATGCACCTTCTCTGAACCATACAATGAGCTCATCACATTCTTCCACACATTTTGTTGAAAGACCGATTCTATGATAGAGGTACGCTAATTCGTAGCCCCATTTTTCTTTATAATCACGTTTTTTCAGTTCTTCAAGTACAGCTATTCTTTCCTCAAGACTCACTTCCTGAGCTTCATATATTTTGTACTGAAGGATAAATTTGCCGTTATCAGTTGGAGCCATCTGCACAAACTGTTTATAGTACTCTATTGCCTGTACAATCTCTTCCATCTTGATACATAATTCACACAATGAGTAAACTATCATTCTGCCATTTGGATATCTCTCATATGCCTGCTCTAAAAGAATCTTGGCATCCTTATATCTGCGGTTTATCTTATAAAGATCACTAATAGTACAAAGTGTTGTAACACTTCTTACTCTTGTCCAGTCAATTGTATCTGCAATCTCTACCGCTTTCTGGAACTCTCTCTGCTTAATAAGTGATTTTATTTCATCAGATCTTAATTTATATTCGTACTTATCCAAGGCTATATCCTCTTTACTGCTTGTGAAATACAAGATATTGTACCTTATATATCCACATAATCTCCCACTATCTATCGTTTCAAGTGTATCATAGCGTATTATAAAATACAAGAAAAAGCGGCATAAATAAAGGGAAATACAAGATGTTGTATTTCCCTAAAATAAGCTTTTTTATCAATATATTGTGTCATCAGTCATTCTCAAACAGAGGTGTTGAGAAGTATCTCTCCGCTGTATCTGGAAGTACAGTTACTACTGTTTTTCCTTTTCCAAGCTTCTTTGCCAGCTTCAGTGCTGCAGCAACATTGGTACCTGAACTGATACCACACATAAGTCCCTCAAGTCTTGCAAGGTCTTTAGCAGTCTGAATAGCTTCTTCATCAGTTACAATATAGATATCATCATATATTTTCTGATTCAGATTATCAGGAATAAGTCCGTCACCAATACCCATCTGCAGATGAGTTCCAACAGTTCCTCCTGCTAATATTGCAGCATTTTCAGGCTCTACAGCCCATATCTCAATATCTGGATACTGTGCTCTGAGAGTTTCTCCAATTCCGCTTATTGTTCCACCTGTTCCAATTCCTGAACAAAAACCATGGATTGGACCGGCAACCTGCTCAAGTATCTCTAAGCCTGTGTGATGCTTGTGCACTCTTGGATTTGCAGGATTCTCAAACTGCTGAGGAATATATACTCTTGGATCTTCCTTTGCCATACGCAACGCAGTCTGTAAACATTCATCAATACAAGCTCCTATATCTCCTGCGTCATGAACAAGTATTACCTCTGCACCATAATGCTTAACCAGAAGTCTTCTTTCAGCACTTACACTATCAGGCATTATTATTTTGGTTTTATATCCCTTAACAGCACCTATTAAAGCTAAACCTATACCCTGATTTCCACTTGTAGGCTCAACAATAATAGTATCTTCTTTAATAATACCATCTTTTTCTGCCTGCTTAATCATATTGAAGGCTGTTCTGGTTTTGATTGATCCTCCAACATTTAATCCCTCGTACTTTACCAGCACTTCTGCAGCATCCGGATCATTAATTCTATTAAGTCTGACCATTGGTGTATGGCCAATAAATTCTAAAACATTATCACAAATCATCTTTCATACTCCTATTTGCATGCAATGATTTGATTATAACGTGTATTTACCCTACTAACAAGAGGTTAAATGAGCATTATTCCAGTAAGCATACTTCTCATTATTGGTTTATCTCTTCTCCAAGAGCATAATTCATCATTTTCATATGTACATAGGCCTGTATCATATATATTATTTATGTTCACACCTGCTCTCAAAAGCGAAATATATATAGCCTTTCTCAGATCGAGACTATACTTTTCGCCATTTCTTGGTATAAAAAACTGATCTATTTCGTTTTGTCCAAAATGCTTTTCAAAATCACCAATTATATCTGAACCTACTTCATAGCAATCCTTACAAATACATGGACCAATTACAACTATAAGATCCTTCGGATTCGTCTTGTAATTCTCCTCCATTTTGTGAACAGCATTTACTCCTATCTGGTTTGCAGTTCCTCTCCAACCACTATGAATCATTGCAATTGCTTTATTTATAGGATCCAACATATATATAGGAACACAGTCTGCTTCTACCGTAGCAAGAAGCAAGCCTTTAATGTTGGTTACCATACCGTCATTTCCATCTATAGTGATTGGTTTGGTTACCATTTCACCTGCTTCTGCTCTTGTAACTACTCTTATTCCATCAGTATGAGTCTGATTAAGCATAATCATGTCTTCTGGTGATATTTTCAGAGTTTGTGCTAAATTATCGCAGTTCTCCCTGGATCCATCTTTTCCATACTTCCAGGCATTATTTCTTGTCGTAGTATAAAACGCTTTTACTAATCCCGTATCTTCTAATACATCAACAGGATAATGAGCAACCCAGTTACTATTTTTATCAAGAAACTCTTTACGATACTCCAACAGGCATTTAGTATTTGCTCCTCCAGAGAAAGACTCATCCTTATTCTGAATCTTGTCATCCTCCCATCCGCAAATACTACAAATATCATATTTTTCTTTAATCAGGCCCTTATCACAGCAGGCACACTTTTTAGGATACATATACACCTCATTAGCATTCTTCTTTACAAAAAACGGACATGTAACAACTTACATATCCGAATTCCTAATTACCCATTTTATTCTTCAGTCTGACTCTTTCCTTAATCATAATATAAGTATCAAGACCTCTAACCTTTGAATTAAGTCTGCATCCGTAGATTACTTTACCATTCTCCATCTCTTCTTTTCTCATAATAATGCCATATAGTTGAAAAGAATATTTCTGATTGACCTCTTCAATCTCATCATTAAATACAGTATGTATTGTCTGATTAATCTCGTACTCAGCAACAGCAGAATCAACAACAATTCCAAAACCCGTACTTGAAATATCTTTCAAAATAGCATCATTTGCAGACCTATTCAAACCCTTTTGTACCACAATATTAGCACCAACATATATTCTAAAAGCTTCTCTTCTATTAACAGTAATACCAATTGAATTTGATGCTATAACATAATATACATTTTCTGATTTATCCTTATATACAATGACCTTAACATTTCTGAAAACAATTGGAGAATCATTTTCAGGATGAAAATATACATCAACAAATATATTACTACCATTAAAGCTAACAACCTTATCACCATCCTTAACAACTTCTGCAAGAATAGCATGCTTCTTAGGCACTACGTCCATAACCTTACTGACGAATTCTACATTTTCAGAGCCAATTTTTATCGATAATGTAATTTTGCTTCCATTCTCTAAATCACTAATAAACATATAAGCCTCATAAGAAATAATTCGAGCTAGCAAAATAATAACATAAATCAAGGTAACAAAAAAGCTAGCAAAACAGAAGTCTTACTAGCTTATTATGCCCAGAGTCGGAATCGAACCAACGACACAAGGATTTTCAGTCCTTTGCTCTACCAACTGAGCTATCTGGGCTTACGATGATAAATCATCTAGTAGCGGGGACAGGATTTGAACCTATGACCTTCGGGTTATGAGCCCGACGAGCTTCCAGACTGCTCCACCCCGCGTCAATTAGGATAGGAAATGCTACCCCTATAAATGGATGGAGGTGGATTCGAACCACCGAAGCAATTTGCAGCAGATTTACAGTCTGTCCCCTTTGGCCACTCGGGAATCCATCCATAAAAACTATATTTAGTTTTTAGAGCCGATGATCGGACTCGAACCGATAACCTGCTGATTACAAATCAGCTGCTCTGCCAATTGAGCCACATCGGCATATAAGTGGGACCTACAGGGCTCGAA
>DCJA01000041.1:0-30257 GCA_002317175.1 Lachnospiraceae bacterium UBA1712
CTTGATTTCTATTAGCAGGTTTTCTTTATTCTATCAAATAATGGCTACAATGTATAACCTAGTTTAATCGATATACATTGTAGCCTTTTGCCACTACCGTATCTTTTCTTTTTTCTTAACTTTGCTTGGTTGCTTACTAACTTTATCCTTTGCATCAATCAAGGCATTTGAGATTCCTTTTTCAGGCTTTTCTTTATCGTCCTTCATTTTTTCGGCCACAAACGAATTCATCGCTTTTCTAATAAGATTACCATCTTTTGCTTTGAAGAAAATCATGTAGGTTGGTGGCGTTGAACTTTTGTCCTTTTCCATAGAATAGGATACTCCATACTTTCTGGCATACTTCCTGAAATCCTTCATATTATCATTTCCCATTTTTTCAAACTCGACTTGATCGCCATCTTTTCTTAAATCCTTTACCTTTACGATTTTCCCCTTAGGCTCTGCTTTGTTTACTGCACTATCTTTGCTTTTAGTGTAATTATTACTCTGTTTTGCAATAAACTTCTGCAATGCATTATAAAACACCTGGCTTGCCTTCTCACTTGATTGCATTACAATGCATACCATTTTCATATTAACTTCTTGTTCCATTTTTTCCTCCTTATGATATAAAGAACACTTCAATATCTTCTTCCAGTGAATCAGCTGGAATGAAATCAAATACACATGCATCTTTCGCCTTACACTTATCTCTATAGTACAGGCAGTATCTACATTCATGACTATTCCTAAAATCTTTAATTATGGAATTCATATTGTATCCTCCTTTCCTCGCGCATAAAAAAAAGACCAGAGGTTTTCTCTGATCTCCAACAACTATATTCTGATAGTAATATCATACCACCTAAAATGTATTATACAATTCAGTTTCAATCCGTTTTCGCTCCAAATGTTTTTCAAGAAATGCTGGAACGAAATAGGAACGAGTATCGATTTTTATTCCCTTTTTCTTGTGTTAATATTCTACCATCAAATAACGTTATTTTTCGCAGACACCTTAACAAGGTGTCTTTTTTATTGACAGGAAAGTGCTAGCTTCTCCTTTCCTGAAGCAACTATTGTTCACTATTATAAAGGGAATACTATGGGTAAAAAGAAGCATAATAACGCTTCTCTCTCGGTTAACGAGCTCTTTCAAATCTATATTGAAAATGGTATAATAGAGTTAGGTGATTTGATTGCTCTTGAGAGGGAATCTATCATGAATAAAATATTAAAAAAAGTACACCCGTACAAAGTTTACTTCTCTGAGTCTGATAAACGATGGCATACCCAGATAAAGGATGACACTTCGGTTAGAGGATACAAAGAGGTTGTAAGGAAAAAGGAGGCCGACCTAATAAAATTTCTTTTATGTCATTACGGAGTAAAAGAAACAAAAACATTTACATTCGAAAATATTTTTGATGACTTTATGGCATACAAAGTCGCAACACAAAAGCCTGGAACAATCAATATGTATATTAAAGCATTTAATAAGTACTACAAAGATGATGAAATCATCAAAAGAGACTTAACCCAAATAGATACTATTGATCTCAAGATGTGGCTTTGCAACAATATTGAAACACACAAAATGGCCTACAAGGCCTATCAACAAATGGCTGTTGTATTTAATCAGTTATATAAGTATGCATTAGAGAAAGGATATGTTGAAAAGAATCCGTTTGATGCTATTAATACCAAATCTCTTGGCTTATATAACACTAGAAAAAAGAAATCAATTCAAAAAGCCTATACAAAGGATGAAGCGTTTCAGATTACGAAACTTGCTTTTGATGATTTTAAGTCATCACCTCACTCTACTCCATTAGCCATATTACTTACATTTCAAACTGGAATGAGAGTTGGAGAAGTCGTTGTACTTAAATGGGAAGATATAGACTGGGAATTAAAGACTATTTCCGTGAGACGTATGGAAAATCAATATCAGGAAAATGATATTAATACTCGCTCAACAGGCAAATGTAGGTATGAGGTTATTGAGGGAAACACCAAAGGGGTTTTCGGTGAAAGAACTGTAGACCTAACTGATGACGCTATATATATCCTCTCATTACTTAAAGATTATTACAAAAGCATCGATTTAGAGTCAGAATGGCTTTTCGTATATCAGAACGGAATTCGTATTCATAACAGAGCCATGGAAAGTCATTTGAAAAAATATTGTAGAGAAGCAGGTATGCCCAATTTCAAGTCTATGCACAAAATCAGAAGTACCTATATATCAATGTTAAGAGATGCAGGTATGTCTTTTGAAAAAATAGCTGAAGAAGTAGGACATCAATCAGTTATCACAACAATGAATAACTATTCTTTCGATGTAAATTCTGATGAAGAAAACAGAAAGATCCTTAATAAAGGATTAAATATGTTGGCCATCGTCTAATAAAATATAATAATCTAATTTGCTTACAAATCCAGCAAAATCAACGTTTTTCACCAAAGTATGTAAAAGTATGTAAAATCTTGCAATATTTACGATAATAAAAAAACTCGGAAGTGCTGATAAAATCAGCATTTCCGGGTCCCAAGGGTTAGCGTGCGTTAGAGGATTCGAACCCCCGACCTTTTGGTCCGTAGCCAAACGCTCTATCCAGCTGAGCTAAACGCACATATATATTGACAACGTGTATATGTTAACATATTTCAGACGAATGTCAAGTCATATTTACAAATCATCTACATAAAATTATCTCTGACAAATTTATAAAATACATATGCAATTCCGCCGATTACCAGTACCGGGAAAAGCCACTGAATAAGAAATCCCAAAAGGACTATTAATCCGACTACAATAACTGCTCCACCCAGTTTCAAAGCCCAACTTGGAAGTCTAAGCAGCTTCTCAATCCAGCTAAGATTAAAGCCTCTGTTACCAGCTTCATCATCATTGTATTTTTCTGTATCATTCCCTGCACTAGGAGTGATTTCTCCACGGCTTGCCTTGATTGATTTCGCAATGAGTCCTGGATCTCCGAGCATTCTCAGAACAGCTTCCTCAGTCTTTCCCTGCCTCACTTCAGTCTCTATATAGTTCTCGTAGTAATTAACTGTGTCATTGATATATTCGTAATCATCAATTCCCGACAGACTACGTCTTAATCCAGTAACAAATTCCTGTTTATCCATTCTTTACCTCTATTGGATGTTTAGAATGCCTGGTGCTTAACCACCTGGTATTCATCACCATTCTGATAATAAGGACAAGCTTCTGTATTATTACTTAAAAAGCGCTGCATCTCATCTTCATCGAGATTAATATCACATACATAGTACTCAAAATCTTCGTCATATGCGTAATTAGCGCAAGTATCACACATTGCCATTATCTTCTACCTCTGCTACTTTCTTCTTTCTAATAAAGCCGAAATAATAGATTACTGCGCACACCAGTGCAACAAGTACAGCAATGAACTGTGATGTTGAAAGGATTCCAACTGAACCTCTGTAGTCATTTCTAAAGAACTCTACTCCAAATCTTCCTATACTATAGAGTATCAGATAGCATAGCCCGATTTGACCGCCACAGCCAAATGGTCTCTGTTCCAGTCCTTTCTCTTTCATGATTTTCTTCTCAACACGATTACTTATCCAGAATAATACAGCAGCAATAATAAAATCACCAATGGACATCATAATCTGTGTAGGCATAAGTCTTACATTGTTTGGTGCAAAATCAGAGTGGGTAAATACTATTCCAATAGGACTTTCCGTTTCACGACCATAACAACAGCCTGCCAACAGACATCCGATTCTTCCGAATCCCTGAGCCAGCGCAACACTTGGTACCACAATATCAAATACATCAACAAAGTTTAACTTCTTATATTTGCAGTATCCCCAAATTGTTGCTACTCCACCGATTATTCCGCCAAATACTACAAAGCCGCTTCCACGAATAAATGCAAGAGGTGAAGCAAGAAAATCTTCTAAATAAGTAATAATAAACAGCACCTTGGCACACATAAATCCCAACACTACAGTCAGTAATGTAAGTGTGTACACATAGTCCCCGTTTACTCCTCTTTTCATCGAACGCTTGTCAGCTACCAGAATTGCAACCATAACTCCAATTGCAATCATTAGTCCATAACCATGCACAGTTACAGGACCAATAGAAAAAATATCATTGTACATCTTAATATCTCCAATCAGTATTACTCTAACAAGCAATACTAAATTATCATATCGCGCTTATTTGAATCAATTAACAAAGTATAAAATATTCTAAAATAAAACCTTTGTTGAACTACATCCAATTCTGCTTACACCAGCCTCGATATAGGCTTCCATGTCTTCCTTGGTTCTAATCCCACCTGCTGCCTTAATCTTTACATCTGGACCAATGTTAGCCTTAAACAGCTTAACATCTTCTATTGTAGCTCCAGCTGTTCCAAATCCAGTTGAGGTCTTAATATAGTCCGCCTTTGCATTGGTTACAGCCTTGCACATAGCAATCTTTTCTTCTTCTGTAAGATAGCAGGTCTCTACAATTACCTTGAGAACCTTATCACCGCAAATGCTCTTAAGCAGAGCTATCTCATCTTCAACAGCCTTGTAGTCTCCATTCTTTACGTCAGAGATATTGATAACCATATCCACTTCATCCGCTCCGTCAGCCAAAGCAGCCCTAGTCTCCTCTGCTTTTGCAGAAGTCACTTCATAGCCCAAAGGGAATCCAATAACAGTAGCTACTGGCAATTTGTCTCCATACTTTGCCTTAACTCTTGCTATATAATTAGGTGGAATGCACACGCTTGCTGTATGATACTTAATTGCTTCATCACACAACTCCTCTATCTGTTCCCAGCTTGCCACTGCCTTTAATAAAGTATGATCAATATATGTTGCTATTGTCTGATTATCCATTTTTCTCTCCAATATCCTATAATTATACAAGTCATTACGCCATGCGTTTGGTTCCATCTTTACTTACTTTTGCATAAAGCAACGGATTTCTAATCACCTTTTCATCAGAAAATGCTATAGACTCAAGATATTTCTTTTCAGCCTTTTCAAAAAGACTTTCATCGTTGGCATAAAGCGTAGCTATTGTCTCTCCTGCCTCCACATAATCTCCAGTCTTTCTGGCAATGATAATTCCCGCCGCCATATCAATAGGGCTGTTGAGTGTCTCACGGCCTGCTCCCAATAGAACAGAAGCTATTCCACAGCCCTCTGTATTCATGGTTGCTATATATCCCGCAACTGGAGCCTTTACTTCGTGGCTGAACTTTGCCTTCTCAAAGTTATCTGTATCTTCGATAACTGAAGCATCTCCACCCTGGGCCTTAACCATTTCAATCAGGCATTTTAATGCAGAGCCATCATCTATTACAGCCTGTGCCTTGGCAAGACAGCTTTCTTCATCTCCCAAGCCTGCAAGCTCCATCATATTGGCAGCAAGGTAGAGAATCTCATGAGTAAGATCAGCCGGTCCCTGTCCCTTAAGAGTGTTAACCGCCTCAATAACCTCCAGACTATTACCTATATTGTTGCCCAGCGGTACATCCATATCTGTAATCAGAGCACAGGTCTTTCTTCCTGCATTTTCCCCAAGCTTTACCATTTCCTCTGCAAGTTCTATGGAGCGCTCTACAGTCTTCATAAATGCGCCACTTCCTGTCTTTACATCCAGAAGGATGCAGTCCGAACCAGCAGCCAGTTTCTTGCTCATAATAGAAGATGCAATGAGAGGAATACTCTCTACTGTAGCTGTAACATCACGGAGCGCATACAGTTTCTTGTCTGCAGGCGTCAGATTACCCGATTGACCAATAACGCTAATGCCTGTTCTCTTTACCACATCAAAGAATTCTTCCTGATTCAGATCAGTCCTAAATCCCGGAATAGACTCCAATTTATCAACTGTTCCGCCAGTATGTCCAAGACCTCTGCCACTCATCTTGGCAACCTTCACGCCATTGGCAGCCACAATAGGTGCCACGATAAGAGTTGTCTTGTCTCCAACACCACCGGTACTGTGCTTATCAACCTTTATTCCTTCTATTGGTGAGAGATCAACCTGATCACCTGACTGAGCCATGGCTGTGGTCAGATCAAGTATCTCCCTTTCAGACATTCCCTTAAAGTATATAGCCATCAGAAGAGCCGATACCTGGTAATCTGGTATATCACCTTTAACATAACCTTCTATAAATTCATATATTTCTTCTGTAGTTAACTCTTTGCCATCTCTTTTGCTGGCAATGACATCATACATTCTCATTTTTTTGCCCCCATCCTGTTATTTTCAAATAACAAGCCAATTGAATTAGCACAAGCATCCGTAGTTGACTCGCTTGGTCACAACAACATTTTGTAATTATAAGCTAAATGACAATGGCAGAAGTTCTTTAAGCGTATAGCTTCTTATCTCCTCTCCATCGTACAGATGAATCAAAAATGTGTCCCCATCACAAAACTCACTCATCACCTGTCTGCATACTCCACACGGTGCACAAAAATCACTTATCTGCTCACCCTTAGGAGCTCCAACAATCGCTATCTGTGTAAACTTTAAATCACCTTCGCTAACTGCTTTAAAGAAAGCTGTTCTCTCAGCGCAGTTAGTTGGTCCATATGCCGCATTTTCTATGTTACACCCCTTATACACCTTCCCATCAGCAGTTTCAAGGGCAGCTCCCACGCAATAATGAGAATAAGGTGTATATGCCATCTCTCTGGCTTCTATCGCAAGTTTAACAAGATCCATCTTGTCCATACTGTTCACCCCTATATCTGATATTTCAAGAGTTAGTTCTTTATCTCATTCCAGAAACTATTACCACTGGTCTTTATCTCTATTCCGAAAATATCCTGGATAGTAGCCGCTATATCAGCAAAGCTTGACCTGGTGCTAAGATTGCTTCCTGCCTTAATGTCCTTTCCGTAGGCGATAAATGGCACATATTCTCTGGTATGATCTGTTCCCTTAAAGCCTGGATCACATCCGTGATCTGCTGTAATCATCAGAATATCGCTGTCTCGCATCTTTGTCACAAACTCCGCAAGCTGTTTGTCAAACACTGTGGATGCAGTTGCATAGCCTTCAATATCTCTTCTGTGACCATATTTCATATCAAAATCAACTAGATTGATAAAAGCTAATCCATTAAAATCTACATCCATCAGTTCAAGAGTCTTGTTCATTCCATCAACATTATCCTCAATCCTCTGAGTATGCTGAATACTCTTTCCAGCAAAGATGTCATAGATCTTACCAATTCCGTAGGTGTCCAGCCCCGCCTCAACCATAACATCCATCATTATGGTCTTAGGAGGAACAAGTGAAAAATCATGTCTTCTTGGAGTTCTGACAAAATTTGGATACTCGCCTTCAAATGGTCTTGCAATTACTCGTCCTACACCATGTTCGCCCTGAAGAATCTCTCTTGCTATTTCACAGTATTTATATAACTCATCTACCAAAACTACTGACTCATGGGCAGCAATCTGAAATACACTGTCGGCTGATGTATACACTATCAGGTCACCAGTCTCCATATGTTCAACACCATAATCACGTATAACATCTGTTCCTGAATATGGCTTATTACAAAGAACACCTCTTCCTGTTCGCTCTACAAACTCTTCAAGAACATCATCTGGAAAACCATTTGGATAAGTCGGAAGTGGTTTTTCTGAAATCATTCCAGCAATTTCCCAATGTCCTATGGTCGTGTCTTTTCCTCTTGAAGCCTCCTGCAATCTGCCAAAAGCCGCAGTAGGTGCCTCAACTCCCTCCATATAATCTATACCATCAATGTTAAAGAGTCCCATACTCTTCATTACTGGAGTTGAGTATGCAGCACTGGAAGTAATACTCTTTAAAGTATTGCTCCCCAAATCCCCAAAATCTGCCGCATCAGGTTCTTCTCCAATTCCAAAACTGTCCAAAACTATAAGAAATACTCTTCTGTCCATAGTAACCCTCCACTATAAAGTATTTACTAGCCCCACTATAGTTAATCAAAATATCTTGGATCTATATCTATTGAATAATCATCTGATTTCTTTGCCGGTCTTGCAGGCTGCGACGGTCTTGCCTGAGTTCTTGTAGTCTGTTGTGAATTTCTCACCTGCTGCGTTTGTCTTGAACTCTGAGATGAACTCTGTTTTGGTCTTCGTACCATTACATACTCGTACTCGTCATCGTCATCTTCTTCGTCATCCTCGTACTCGTCATCGTCATCTTCGTACTCATCATCGTCTTCGTACTCATCATCGTCTTCGTACTCGTCATCGTCGTCATCTTCGTACTCATCATCGTCTTCATCGTCATCATCATAATCTTCATCCATGTTCTTGATGCTTTTGATTGTAACCAGAATAATGATTAACAGAACTACTATTGCGCCAATGAGTCCGAATATAATCTTATAATTAAATGCAGGCTCATCTTCTGTTTCGTTGGTCTCTTCAATTGCTGCTACTTCAGCTTCGCTATCAGAAGTTTCTTCTTCCTCGATTACTTCCTCAACCTCATCAGGCTCAAAATCAACATACTCCAAAGCGACATAGCCCTCTGAACTTTGGTATTCGATTTTCAACCATTCGCCATCAATGCCAATTACACAAAGCTCATTGTCCTTATAGACCTTGCCCATAGCATCATAATCCTTACCAGGGCCACTTCTTACATTGAGAGAATCGGCTGTAACCTTTCCTACGCCCGTAACCTCCTCATAAGCGTAACTGGTAAATGAGAATCCCAGCGTCATTGTGATAATCATCATTGCGATGATTATTTTCTTCTTAATTCGTAACATTTATTTCATCTCCATAAATTTTATATTTGGATCTATTCTCTGTGTATTGGCATAGTCTGCACTGCACACATAGAATACTAAATCTTCATAATCTTCAGGAACTCTGACCGCAAGATTACCGTAGCTGATACAGGTCTCGTCATCCTGCCATTCATATCTGAATTCCTCATCTGCCAGCACTCCCAGCTTTGTGCCATTTGAATAAGTAATATAGTTGGAATATGGGTATTCCTCCAAACCTGCATAGGTATCTGTATAGCCAAACATAACCTTTATACCAGTAGCCGACTTAAACTCAACCGTGACCTCTCTCCATTCATATCCATCGAGAGCTGCATGCGCACTGTCAGATTTGTATTTTCTGTAATCTGTTATTGTTGCTGTTGCACTAACAGCCTTATCATCGGCATTGGCAATTGTGCTGTACTCCCAACTTGTACCCTTTTGAAGAGTAAACTCATAGTTGCGCTTCTCAAAAGCAGGTGTAAGTTCATCCCCCTGCACTACTCCACATACAGAGCAGTATCTGGAAGAGTCATAACTTGCAGCTACCCAGGTATGATTCAGTGTTGTCCCTTCAGTTACTCCACATATCTCACAATGCTTTGGTCTAAGACAGCTTGCAGCTATCCACACATGATCGGCATAATCTCCTTCTGTTGCTCCGCATACTGCGCAAGTCTTAAGTTTCTGACATGTTGCCTCTCTCCAGTCATGTCCAAGTGGATCGCCTTCTGTTTTACCACATACTTCGCAGGTCTTTGCTAAATTGCATGTAGCATCCAGCCATACATGGCCCAATGCTTCGCCTTCTGTTTCTCCACATATTTTACAGGTCTTTGGCTCTTCACAGTTTGCTTCCTTCCAATCATGAGCAAGACAACAGCCAGTAAGCCAGGCCATCATTAGTAATAATGTAAGAAAGGATATTGTTTTTCGCATATTTCTATAATCCTCCACCCTTCATTGTACTTTATATTGTCAAAACTCTCAAGTCAGCTGAAAAGTCTTAAGAAATTGTTCAGAAATTACCCCCATAAAAGGGAATAGGCCATCCAACAAGTGGACGGCCTTTAAAGGGGGAGTATATTTTGTTTCGTCAATTGAGACGTTGCACCATATGGTGCTTCGAAAAAGTTTATCTCTTTCGTTGGAACTAATATATCAAAGCAAGTGTAATAAAACTGTAATATAACATCAAAAAATCTGAATAATATCAAAATGCATAATAAAACCTCACAAAAAACTTTTGACAAGAGTAAGCGCTGTCGACATAGAGCATTTCTAGTTATTTTTTCTTATAATCTGATTAATCTTGTCATAATTCTCATATATATGCGGAAATGTGCAGTCAATACATGATTTTATGGCCCTGCCATCTTTTTCAATAATCTTATATGTTCCTGGACAGTTCACCATCTGATACAAAGGACAGTAGCAGAACATACAGTTGATATTTTCAACATCCTTATGGCATGGATAATACTTACATTCTCTGTTTTCAAAGAAACGATATGAATTATTCATCGCTGTTCCCTCCATATAAGGCATTTATCTACAAATGCCTTTGCAAATGCTCTGTTTGACGGGTAATAAAGATGCGCAAAGCCCCACCAGTGATTATCTGTTATATGTGCAGCTTCCCAGCTTCTGTTTGAAAACGGCTTTACTGAAACTGCATCAGATCCATTATTGCTACTGTCATAATAATGGAATTCATGACCTTTTATACTTCTATTATCCTGCTTTAGGAAATGACCATCCTTTTCTTCTATAGTCAGATATCCAAATCTAATCAGTTTTTCTTTCTTTGCACAGTTTCCTTCTAATACTCCGACCATTGGATAACTTATGCCTTCCACCTCTATTGAGTCATGAAGATACATAAACCCTCCACATTCTGCAAGAGAAGGCATACCTGCATCAATTGCGGTTTTAATGGACTCCAGCATACTTACATTGGCTGAAAGTCTGCCAGCATGCAGCTCTGGATAACCTCCACCCAGAAGCAATCCGTCAATGTTATCTGGAATGACATTATCTGATATCGGCGAGAATTCCACTAACTCTGCCCCCATGCTCTTAAGAAGCTTGAGGTTCTCTTCATAAAAGAAGCAAAACGCTTCATCTCTTGCTACTCCAATTCGAACTCGCGATATTTCACATGCTGAATCCACACTAACACACGAGGCTTTAGCTTCGTAATCACCCGCATCAGCTTCGATATCTGTTTTTGCACAATCAGCGGCAATAGCTACTTCGACATTTGCCTCAGTAACTTCTCTGTCTGTTCTCATTATCCTTGAAATCTCAAGAAGCTTATCTATATTCACAGTTTTCTCTATAGTAGCTGCCGCTCTCTGTATATCATCCTTAATCCCTTCGATTTCATCAGGCATCTTTAACCCCAGATAACGGCTTTCAAAAGTGCCCTCAACCAGTTTTGGATAATAACCAAGTACTGTCAGTCCCAGTTCATTTTCTATCAACGGCCTGACAGTCTCAAAAAACATAGGTGATATCTGATTGAGTATAACCGCTTTAATTCGATTATCTTCGTCCATCGCCTGAAAGCCCTTAATAAGAGCAAGAAGTGAACGTCCCATGCCATGAGCATTCACAACGAGCACAACAGGTATTTCAAGTTTACAGGCAAGATCATAAGAGGATCCCTGATTACTGCTGCTGTTAATACCATCATAAAGACCCATAACTCCTTCAACCACAGATATATCACTACTATTCTCAGCATAAAAAAGTCTTCTTATCTCATCCCTGTCTGAAAAAAACAAATCCAGATTCTTTGATTCAATTCCCAACACCTTCTTATGAAACATGGGATCTATATAGTCTGGTCCACATTTGAAAGACTTTGCTATCAATTTTCTATTTTTCATTGCTTGCAGCAATGCGCAGGTTATCGTGGTCTTTCCACAGCCACTCCCTGTTGCCGCAATCATAAAAGCATTTTCCATATATTAATTCCTGTATTTAGTCTCTGCAAAACTGAAACGAAAAAATAAATACCGGGTTGTTGGCGCTGAGCATATGGTAATCTCCAAGTGTCTTAACCTGACTTACCGCCAACTGCTCAATCAGCAGGTCACATATGTTCAGTTCTTCAACTACACGCTTCATATCACAAATAGCTTCCAGACTAACAGCGTTCATAACCACTCTCATAGTCGGATTAATCTGATACAGTTTATCAAGTATAGCTCTTAGATTCCCTTTACTGCCACCAATAAAACATACATCCGCTGAAGGAAGCTCATCCATACCCTCTGGTGCCATAGTTTCAATCACAGATAAATTATATACATCTGCCTTATTTGCATTTCTCTTTATCAGTTCCACAGCCTCTGGATTGCATTCCAGCGCATATACCTTAAGTGAAGGCGATAATATGGCTGT
Source organism: Lachnospiraceae bacterium UBA1712 (assembly GCA_002317175.1). GTDB lineage: Bacteria > Bacillota > Clostridia > Lachnospirales > Lachnospiraceae > Colinaster. Next base: position 12,192 of record DCJA01000041.1, read on the forward strand.
CTGAACCGCAATAGAACCAGTTCCACTTCCGATATCATATACCACATCACCTTCTTTAATTTTCATCTGACAAATGGATATCTTTCTAACCTCTTCCTTTGTCATAGGTACTTTATCTCTGATAAAGAAATCATCTTCCAGATGTGGAACAAGACTTCTTGGACGTGTGTGTCTGGCAACTATAATGCCACTGTAGAGGCCTTCCTCGGATAGTTCAAGACATTCCCTGGGACTTAAACTAAGCGTTTTCTCCTCTGGATAAGTCATCTGGTAACCAATGAGAATACTATAGTTTTGTTCATTATCTGACAACAGGTCAGCAAGTGTGTGTATATCCTCTACTCCTGAAGTTATGAAAAAAGTTTTCTTATAATGTTTTACCGAATCAATCAGCTTGGGAATCCATTCCTCCCTGGATATTCCATGGAGACTAATAAAATTACCATCCTGCCAGTCAAGACCAAATCGGGCAGCCAGAACTGAAACTGATGAGATTCCCGCCAATATCTTCACTGACCAGTCTGCATGTGTGGCAGCCTTAACTTCTTCGATAGCTTCATAAAGCTTTTTGCTTCCACTGTAAAAGCCTGTATCTCCAGAAAAAACTATTACCACCTTGCTATCTTTATATTTTTCATCCTCAATCTTTTCAAGCGCTGGAATTATGTCTGTCTTAAGATAATATGGATATTTCTTAGCTCGGCCACTGATTGCGTCAAGCATACGTCTTGCGCCAAAGATATAGTCTGCCTGCTCTATAGCTTCCTGTACTTCTTTAGTCATCATAGCAGCAGCACCTGGTCCAATACCTGCAAGTACTATATCAAGTCTGCCTCTGTTCAGCACAACTCCCAGAAGCTTTTCAAGTTTTGCTAACAGCTCCTGAATGGATACTCCCTCAGGCTTATACATATCTTCTGAATGCTTCTTCTCTTCAACTCCAGTATACTTCTTGCAACTGTCTATCTTATCCAGCTTAGGACGCTTTATAATATGTACATCAATTCCCGCCTTCTTTACGGCAGCAAGTTTAGAGTCCACTCCACCTGTTACTCCACTCTCTTTGGTAACAAGGTGCTTTATACTGTATTCCCTGATAACAGCCTCGTTCATCTCCTGTGAAAATGGCCCCTGCATGGCTATTATCTGTCTGCCTTCAAGTCCTGCGTCGTAACACAGCTTAAGGCTCTCCATTCCCGGAATAACCCTAACAATCAATCTTTCTCTGATATCGCTGTTAGAGGCAAAAGCAGCCAGTTCCTTGCTACCAGTCGTAAGAAGAATATTGCCCTCATAGTTACTTAAGTCTGAGGCACAGCTTTGAATATCGTCATAATAATGCTGACCATCTGATATGCCATTTGCCAGATTATCAGCTGCATCAGATTCCCAAGAATCGTAATGAGCGTCATTATCTCTAAGTAGTCGCAGATAACATATATCTGTTCCCTCTATACTCTTTCTGATTGTATCAGTTACCACTACTGCATATGGATGTGTTGCATCAACAACTATTTCGCAGCCTGTCTCTTTATATAATTCGCGCATCTGCTGCTCATCCAGGCGACCAGTGTGAACTGTAACATTCGATGTAGACTTTAAGATCTGACTTCCATATTCGGTTGCCACGCAGGCATGAACACTGATACCAGTTCTGTCCAGTATCTCCAGCAATTCTCTTCCTTCAGTTGTTCCAGCAAAAACAAGAACCGTTTTCATTAATAACCTCTCCTGGTAATGAGTCTGTCTCCCTGTATAAAGCTAGTGGAGTTGCCTATAAAAACCGTAGTAAACATATTGACCTGAGCCTCTTTAAGTTCACTGAGTCTGCAGACATGTGTCGTCATTCCTTCTCTTCCTATATTCTCCACATAGCCGCAGGCTCTGTCTTCTGATGCTCCTGCTTCAAGCATAATCTCACAGGCCCTTTGCAGATAGTCGGCTCTTTTTTTGCTTGAAGGATTATATATTGCGATAGCAAAGTCGCCCTCTATTGCAGCCCTCAGCCTCTTTTCTATTAGTTCCCAGGGGGTTAAAAGATCACTAAGACTTATTACACAATAATCATGATTAAGAGGGGCACCCAGCATTGCGGCTCCACTATTGGCGGCCGTTATTCCTGGAACCACATTAAGTTCCACTCCTTCATATTCTGGCAACAGTTCATACATTGGAGAGGCCATACCATATACCCCCGCATCGCCACTGCATACCAGTGCTACTGCCTTGCCCTGTTTTGCCAGATCAAAGCAGATTCTGCATCTTTCTATTTCTTTGGTCATTCCGGTTGTCAGATACTCTTTGTCTGGATATAAAGCCTTTACCAGCTCCACGTACACAGTATATCCAACAACCACATCACTATTTTCAATTGCATTTTTTGCCTGACCCGAGAAGAATTCTTCATCACCTGGTCCAATTCCAACTATATAAACTATGTTTCCCATGTCATTATTCCTGGTCTTCTTCTGGCTACTGCCAAAGTCATTCCATCCTTTGCCTGCTTTTTGATTAATAATTCGCCACCATCACCAGCCAGCTTCACAGCTGCTCTTTCGCATACATTGGCTACACCTGTGACTGACTGTACAAATAACGATTCTTCAAATACACCATCAAGCGCCTGAAGTTCTTCTGCGCTATATGTATAAAATGGTATTCTGTTTTTGGATTCATAATACAGAAGTCCAGTTTCCTTCTGTTTCAGATCAATGCTGGCCATTCCAGCAATTCTTGCCTTATCTATTCCGTTACGATCAAGTATCTCTGAGTAAAAGTCTTCCAGTTTTTCATAAACTGTATCTTTCTTGCAGCCCACTCCCATAACATACTCCTTGAATAGCAACACAAGGGGATTCTCAGCGCCAGGTAACGAGCTCATTTCAATGTCAGACAGCGAGTCACTTGTCTCATCATTATGCTTTTTCAGAGCATATCTTTCCAAAGAAGCATCCTCTAATACAAGCACATCTGTATCACGTTTTATCTCATTCACTATCCGAATACAGTCAGGAAGTTTTGACGAATCATACTCTATATTATCTGCAACGAACAGCTTAATTGTTCCTGTCTCGAGCAGCCTTGCTGATACTCTCTTTATCCCTTCACGGTTCATTATCTGAAGTCCATTTTTTCTTGCAAATACGTCCACCGCAAAAAGTCCCTGAACATCTGTAGCAGTTGTAAGTATCAGCTGTCCTCCAATGTTCTCAGCTATCTTTGCTGCAATTTCATTGGCTCCTCCAACATGATTGGATAAAACTGGGATTACATACTGTCCCTTTTCATCAATAACAATCACCGGACTGTCCGCCAGCTTATCAGCCAGGTAGGGAGCAATTTTTCTAACTGCTATCCCCATCGCTCCAACAAATACAAGAGGCATTTTAAACTCAAAGCATTTTTTTACCCAGACATCAGTCTCCTCTTTAGTGTCTTTTCTCTCCCACAGCCAATTATTAAGTTTGCTTTCCAGGGTATCCACCAGTTTCCATCCCTCACTGGTAAATGCGCAGGCTCTTATTATCATATCTATACTGTTTCCCCTATTTTGCTTTTCGATATTCCGTAGAAAAATCTGCTGCATATAATCTCGACTTATCATAGTCTGACGTTCCAATTACGTCCCCCACCAGAATAAGCGCTGTCTTGGTGATATTATTCTCTTCTGCCAGCTTAGCAAGATCTCTGATCCTGCATATATATTTCTTCTCTTCTGGCCAGCTTGCCTTGTATACTATCGCTGCAGGCGTATCCTCACTGTAGCCTCCTGCAACCAGCTTCTCTGCCAGTTCATTTATCATACCCGTACTAAGATATATCGCCATACTGGCCTTGTGAGCTGCGAAACTCTCTATACTCTCAAGTTCAGGTACCGCTGTCCTTCCTGCCATTCTGGTTATTATCAGCGACTGCGATACTGAAGGCAGTGTATACTCCAGATTAAGACTGGCTGCTGCCCCAAAGCATGCACTTACTCCCGGGCATGAATCATAGGCAATTCCCATTTCATCCAACGCATCCATCTGTTCTCTCACCGCACCATATATACTTGGTTCTCCAGTATGAAGCCTTACCAGGCTCTTATTCACCTCATAACTTGACTTCATTACTTCTATCACTTCTTCAAGTGTCATCTCTGCACTATTATAGATCTGTGCATTTGGAGCATATTGCAGCAGTTGTGGATTAACCAGCGAACCGGCGTATATTACCACATCAGCCTGCTTTAGCAGTTCCATTCCTCTTACAGTAATCAGATCTGCTGCTCCAGGACCAGCTCCAACAAAATGAACTAATACTTCCTTATTCTCCACTTGTAAGCTCCTTCATCAATTCTTTTGCACCCTTTGTCTCTCCCAGCAAACCGTATTCATTGGAATATACAATGCACTCTATCTTGTATCTGTCTGCTACTTTTTTATTAAGATAAAAATCTATCTTTTCCATGACCTTGTCCATAAATGCTCTGGCCAGACCAGCCTTCTCTATAATTCCATAAGCGGCATCTGTGGATACACATTCAGATATCATTTTCATAGTCTCCATATCCGCCCCTGCCATAAGGGCTGAATATATCATCAGTTCAATACGACAGTCAGCCTCTTTGGAATGAGTATTCATTATACCGCCAGACAGCTTAATAAGCTTTCCTATATGACCACAAAGCATTACCTTTTTAAAGCCCATCTGGGCTATCATTTCCAGTGTATCTCCAATAAAATTAGAACACTTTACAGCTTCATCCAAATCATAGCCGTATTCATTTTTCATAAAGTCCAGTCCATAGTTACCAGGAGCTATAGCTATGTTTTCATAACCCATGGCTTTTTTCTGATTCAACTCAACTCTGATTGTATCCAAAAGAGCCTGGCTACTCATGGGTTCAACTATACCTGAAGTACCAAGAATAGATATTCCTCCCACAATTCCCAGCCTTGGATTGAAGGTCTTGCCAGCAATATTCTCCCCATCAGCTACAGAAATGATAATCTCCAAACTACCCTTGTAATCCAGCAGCTCCATAACCTCTTTTACTTCTTTTTCAATCATCTGTCTTGGTACAGAATTGATAGCTGCATTGCCTACGGGCTGATCAAGTCCTGGCTTGGTTACTCTGCCTACGCCTTCGCCACCGTCAATAATAATCTTCTGGTCAAGCTGTTTATTAATGGCTACTCTTGCATATACAACTGCTCCGGTAGTAACATCCGGATCATCTCCGCCATCCTTGATAACACCGCAACTGACCGCCTGCTCAGCTATACTGATTTCTACAATCTCTGCATGAAAATCAATTCCCTTTGGAGTAGTGATTACTATATTCTCTTTTCGATTCCCGCTAAGCAGCATATAAGCTGCCGCCTTGGCTGCTGCCGCTGCACAGCTGCCAGTTGTAAAGCCATATCTCATAGCTTACCCTTTCGCATTTCATAAAGCACTGCATTTACTATCGCTGCAGCCACATTACTTCCGCCTTTTCTACCACGGTTAATGATGTATGGAATATCCGTATCCATTATAAGTTCCTTGGCATACTCCACATTTACAAAACCAACAGGTACTCCTATTACAAACTTAGGAACAAATATATGCGCATCATACATGCTTCTCAGATTGATCAATGCAGTTGGCGCATTTCCTATGGCAAAGATAACCTCCTGATTAAGTTTTGCCGCTCTTTCCATACTAACCACTGCCCTGGTAACGCCGCGTTCTTTCGCTTCCCTGGCTACATCTTCATCTGCCATAAAGCAATGCACTTCGCCTCCATAGATGGCAAGCTCCTTCTTATTGATTCCAGACAGTCCCATATTGGTATCTGTTACAATGTGTGCACCTGCTCTAATCAGTCCTGCCATCGTGCCAATAGCATTCTTAGAGAAACACAGACTGCTGGCATATTCAAAATCTGCAGTAGTATGAATTGCTCTTTTTATGAGAAATGCTTTATCCTCATCAATATCTATATTCTTTGCCTTCAGTTCTTCAGTGATTATCTCAAAGCTTCGCTTCTCAATATCCTGTGGAAGTACATGCTCCAGTTCCATCCTAGTTGTTCCTTATCTTCAACGCATTTATCAGCGCTTCATTGTCACTATGTTTCCTAACTGCAATCCTGTAAAATCCTTTTGTAAGACCTGCAAAATCATCACAGTTTCTTATCAGAATCTGCTTTGCATACAAATAATCAAACAGTCCCAAATCATCACTCTGAAATAGAATAAAGTTTGTATCTGATTTGAAGGTTTTGTAGCCAAGCTTATTCATTTCATCTGTTAGATATGCTCTCTCCTGTCTGATGAGTTCCTTGCTTCTCATTTCCCAGTCAGTGTTAATCAGTGCATTACTACATATAACCCCTGCGGTCTGTGCTATAACGGACATATTCCATTCTGGGAGGAAGCATCTGATTCTGCTGATATTATCTTTATTGGAAATGACATATCCCACTCTCACCCCAGGGATTGCAAACAGTTTAGTATAGGCATTGACGATAAACAGATTCTCATATTCCCCGATATAAGCAGACATACTGTAGCCAGCCTCAGACATCCTGCTGAAGCATTCATCAATGACCACAGTTGTCTTAGTCTCCCTGCATATATCCATTATCTTTTCCATCAGTTCCCTTGGGATACAACATCCTACAGGATTGTTGGGATTGGCAATAAAAATTATATCCAGCCCCTTTTGTGTCTGTTCCTTTAATTCTTCCAGAAATGTTTCATCGAGAACAAAGCCCTGATTACCATCAAGTCTGTAGGATATAACCTCACATTTTGTTATAGAGTCCAGTGCATGTCTATAGCCTACAAATCCTGGATCAATCAGCATAGCTTTCTTCGGCTTCACCATGGATACAATGGCCATAAACAATTCCGAAGCACCATTGCCTCCCCAAAGTTCTTCGGCTTCAACTCCTTCAGACAATGCTACAAACTGTCTGAATTCTCTCTGCTCATAATCTGGATATTGTGCCAGTCTGTCAGCGCTTCTTTGTATAATCGTCTCTGTTATTTCTCTGCAATCCATGGGATTAAGATTAACCGAGAAATCATATTCAATTGGGGTTGTATATACATCTCCGCCGTGTGCCATAATATATCTTCAACCTATGCTTTAATCTTCGACATTTTAACAACATTATTTCGCTAACAATACTATAATTGTTGCCAGAGCGAAGCAGACTATCAGAATCAGAATCTGGGTTGCAAACATCAGCACTCCCGCCCGTCTGATATCATCGCGCTCTATTGTTCTTAATGGGTCACCTATAAATGGTTTCTTAACAATCTTTCCAAAGTAACTTGCATCTCCTGCAAGTCTGATTCCCAAAGCACCTGCACATGCACTTTCTGTCTGGGCCGAATTGGGACTTTTGTGGTTATATCGGTCTCTCTTATATATCCTTGCCGAATTTGCTCCCGAATAATTGCTTCCCGCTACAAAGGCTGCCAGAATCATAGCTAATGCACTTATTCTTGCAGGAATGTAGTTTACTATATCATCCAGCCTTGCAGCATAGTAACCAAAGTCTTCGTATTTGTCATTGTGATAGCCCACCATGGAATCCATGGTATTAACTGCCTTATATGCAAAGCCAAGTACAGGTCCGCCTATAAATGTATACAGCATGGGAGCTATGACACCATCCGAGGTATTCTCAGCTACTGTTTCCACTGCGGCTTTGATGACTCCTTCTTCATCCAGGACATCTGTATCCCTTCCCACTATCATGGATACAGCATGTCTTGCAGCCTCAATACCTTCTCTGTTAAGAGCTTTACTCACCTTCATACTTTCCAGATACAGGCTTTTTGCTGCCAATAGATAACAGGTCATTACGGCTTCGGTTACAAGCCCTAGATATGGGTGAATCAGATAACTTCCCACAAGAACAACCGCACTGACCGTTATAGTCAAAGCAAGTACAATCAGCACTAATATGAGGCCGTTTCGCTTTTCAGTCCTCATATTACGCTCTCCATCAAGATATGGCTCCAACAGTTTCTTTGTCAGACCATAAATAAGATTACCTATCCATCTGACTGGGTGTGGAAAGTTCATTGGATCTCCAATTATCCAGTCAAGAATCACCCCTGCCATAAAGGCGATCATATGATAATACATCTATTCTATCCTCATTAATCGATAATCTGACCAGATATGCATCACCACATCCAATCTGAAAATCATAATAATCATTTCCTGTAAGCTCACTCATGATAGCCATAATACTTCCGCCGTGAATCACAAAGGGAAGCGTTCCTGTTATCCTGTCGCCAGTATCCACTAACAACTGTCTGAATGTGCTAATATTTCTTGCAACAAATTCCTCTCTGGATTCTCCCTTTGGAAATGCGATAGTACCATCTGAATCAATCCAGGCCTGATAGTCCGCATTATCCGTAAGCTCCATATAATTCTTATACTCAAAATTACCAAAATCTATTTCCTTGAAGCCATCCAGTGCTATCTGCCTGCAATCCGGAAAAAGAATCTGGGCAGTTTGCCTGCATCTAATCATAGGACTGATATAAACTTCTGATTGTATTCTCCCCCCATTGCTATCAGCCAGTCCCTGAAAGAAAGCTGTATCTTTTAAAGGACTAGCCTTCAGCTCCTCAATGCCAGCCTGGCACAGCTCCTCATCTGTTCTGCAGCCAACATAACGTTTTTCTATATTGCCTTTGGTCTTTCCATGTCTGATTAGTATGCAGCTTATCTCCCTGCCAGAGCTAATCACTTCATCCATTATTTTCTCCATTAAATAATAAATTCCAAAACTGCTATAACTACCAGCAGGCACTCCTCAAGGCTTACTATGTCAAAGCCTGCTGTGTCACCGGTTATACCTCCAAACTGCTTATAACACATATTTCTGTAATAAAAGAAATGTAAAAGAGCTGCTAGTGCCAGAGCCATTGCATAAACTGGCTCCATATAAGCTGTAAATGCAAATACAGCAATCAGCTGCAACAGACACAGTACAAAATCAGTATTACCAGCCTTTTGTGTTTCCATCTGAAGCATTCCATTCCTTTTGGCATGCTTTAACTTAAGGCTGGATAAAGAAGAAACTGCTCTGGATATAAAGAAAATAAGACAAAAAGCAGCTGTGGACTTTCCAGACTCCCTCTCACAAATAACTGCCAGAGCTGCTGTCCAGACCAGTGCATATATCAATACTCTGATAACAGCAAAGGCGCCTATATGCGGATCCTTAAGTATCTCCAGCTTTTCTTCCTTGGATTTGTAGGATTTTAGTGCATCCTGCACATCCATATAGCCATCCATATGAAAGCCTCCAGTCACCACAAGTGGCACCAGTGAATACAGACATATCCTGCATATAAGTGGCAGTTCTACAAATGAATACAAGTAGTTAAGTCCCATACATATCAGCCCTATCACTGCTCCTATCCATGGAAGAAACACTATATTATGTTTCATATCTTCTTCTTTCCACTCAAACCTCGGCATAGGTATCTGCGAGTATAAAGAAAATGCAACTATTATATTCTTAATGATATTCATATCTTATCCATTCTCCGTTTAGTCGACTAAACTCCAGATCAGCCAAAGCCTTCAGCCTGTCATTTACCATAGCAACAAGCTTCACATACCTGACTGTCTCTTCATCATAGCCCTCATCCTCTGTTGGAAACACATTGCTGACTATTATGAGATTTGCAGCTTTTTCCCCCAGCAAGCGAACCGACTCTACTATGCGTTCCGTAAGAAATGCATCACTCAGCCCGACATTCTGCTCACTATACAACTCATTCCCTATCAGATTAGACATACATTCCAGAAGCACCGTTGACTCTGCCCAGTCTTCTATCTCCTCCAGACGTTCATCTAACTTATCAGGCCATTCCAGAGTTATAAAGCCCTTGCCTTTACGCATGGCTCGATGTTTCTCTATTCGTTTTTGTCCTTCTTCACCAAACGGAAGCATGGTCGCAATGTAGTAGTGCCTTCCACCCGCAGCCTGCTCAAGTGCCAGATCTTCAGCCAGCTTAGATTTTCCACTGTCAGGTGTAGCAATTATCAGACTAATCATCAGACAAACCTTTCGTATTCTTCTATTCCTGCACCTTCAAAACTCAGGCCATTCTTGTATAAGAATAATGCATTATCTATAAGTGACAGCAGCATGAGTGCTCCTGTTCCTTCTCCAAGCGCCATATTGCCTGCTATATATGTCTTTAAGCCTAATTCCTCAAGCGCAAGTGAGATTCCCTTCTCTCTTCCACTGTGAGATGCAATCATATATGCTCTGCTTCCAGGCACTATTCTGTCTGCCAAAAGCGCCGCTGTAGCACTTATCACTCCATCTATCAGCACCGGCAGCTTAGCCATGGCTCCTCCGATAAATGCGCCACACATGGCTGCAATGTCCAGTCCTCCCAGACATCTTAGTATCTCAAAGCTTCTCGCTTTTTCATCCTTAATACTGCTAAAATATACGCTATATTTATCAATTCCAGACCTGATGACTTCACGTTTTCTAATTAATCCCTCATTGTCAAGACCGGCACCTCTTCCAGTAATAAGTTCACTGTCAATATCAAGCAATGTTGCCAGTACAGCTGTAGACGTAGTTGTATTACCGATTCCCATCTCACCTGTAACTATCAGCTTCGCTCCCGCTCTGGCCTGATTCTGCACCAGTTCAATCCCTGTTTGTATCGCCTTAACTAATTCCTCCTCAGTCATTGCAGGCCTGATAAGAAAATCCTCTGTTCCCTTAGCAACCTTATTATTAATTACACCAGCTATTTCATTATCAGCATTGATTCCAACATCAACGGTAATAAGCTTTGCATTTACAGCCTTTGCAATTGTAGCGGCTGCGCTTTCACCAGCTCCCAGCATGCGTGCAACCTTTGCAGTGACCTCCTGACCGCTCTGACTTATGCCATTGGCCACGACACCATTATCTGCGCAGAACACCAGAAGAGTTCTGTTGTCTATGTCAGGAATGATTTTCTCCTGAATGGAAGCGAGCTTACATATCAGTTCCTCAAAATCCCCCATGCCATCAAGCGGTTTGGACAGGCTGTCCCATTTATGCTTTGATGCTACATATATCTCTTCGGATGTATTGCTGATATCTATATTAAACAGTTCCTGCTTTGTCATTTTTCACTCCGATAAAGTCATATATCATATCCATATCCATGTATTCGCGCATGGTAGCAGCAAGTTCATCGTATTCCTGTTCTTTGCGACTCCTGTAGTCCATTACATGATCTAGCTTGATGTCAATGCCTTTTTGCTGAGCAAGAATTCTGGCAAGTTTCTTGATTACCTCCTCTGAGTCAAACAAACCATGCACATAACTGCCCCATACATTGGCTCTGCAATATCCTGATCCACTGTCAGTAAATGCTTCTAATGCGCTGTCTATACATCTTGTCTCACCCATATGAATCTCATAGCCCTCATAGGCTAGCCCTGCCATCTGCGCAAGAATTCCAGTAGGCTTTACAAATCTGCCAGATACCTGACTTCTGTGCTTTTCTCCTGTCAGTACTGTCTCCACAGGCAAAAGCCCAAGTCCCACTACTTCTCCACCATTTTCTACTCCAAGTGGGTCACTGATTTTCTCCCCAAGCATCTGGTATCCTCCGCAGATTCCAATTACTGGTCTTCCCTGTGCACTGTATTTTTTAATAGCCGACTCCAGACCTGACTCCTTAAGCCAAATCATATCAGCGATAGTATTCTTGCTTCCTGGAATAATAACAAGGTCCATGGATTCAATATCTTTGATATGGCTGATATAATGAATTCCTATTTCTTCCAGCTGCTCAAATACATCAAAATCAGTAAAATTAGCAATATGAGGAAGCCTGATTACTCCTACTTTAATTGCAGCATCGCTTCTCCTGTCAAACTTCTCAGACAGAGAATCCTCATCCTCAAGCTGCAGTCTCATATAAGGCAGCACTCCTGCTACAGGAATACCACTTCTTTCCTCCAGCATATCAATTCCCGGATCCAGGATAGTCTTATCACCTCTGAACTTATTTACTATAAGTCCCTTTACCCTTGACCTTTCTTCTTCATCAAGAAGTTCTATAGTTCCCAGCAGCTGAGCAAATACACCACCTCTGTCTATATCACCAACCAGCAGCACTGGAGCATCTACCATGGCTGCCATACCCATATTGACTATATCATTACTCTTTAGATTAATCTCTGCAGGAGAACCTGCGCCCTCAATTACAATGATATCTGCCTGCTTTTGCAGTTCTTCCACCGCTGCAAGAATATCAGGCACCAGTTCTGTCTTATATTCAAAATAGTCCCTGGCTTTCATATTGCCCCGAACCTTACCATTTACTATTATCTGTGAGCCGCTGTCACTAGTCGGCTTGAGCAGAATAGGATTCATATACACACTTGGCTTAACACCTGCTGCCTCTGCCTGCATAACCTGTGCTCGTCCCATCTCAAGACCATCCTCAGTTATAAAACTGTTTAAGGCCATATTCTGAGATTTGAAGGGTGCCACTCTGTAACCGTCCTGCTTAAATATTCTGCACAGTCCGGCAACAACCAGGCTCTTGCCAGCGCTGGACATGGTTCCCTGAACCATAATAAAATGCGCTTTTGGATTAGCAAGTTTGGCCCTTATCTGAGCGGCCGGATTATTAGTGTCAGCAAATCTGTAGCTTCCCTTAAGCATGCCAGGCTTCACATCAAACAGACTTTCAATGTACTGATTATTAAATACCTCTTTCGCTGTACCTATCCTGTCTATTGTCCCCTGCTTATTGATGCATACAACCATGTCAGCAACCCTATAGGCCATCTCCAGCTCATGAAGAGACATAAGAATACCTATATTATTCTCTTTGGCCAGGCTTCTGAGTGTATCAATAAATGATAATTTATAGCCTATATCAAGAAAGCTGGTAGGTTCATCCAGTATCATAAAGTCCGGCTTCTGAGCAATGGCTCTTGCCAGAAGAACTCTCTGCTTCTGTCCATCGCTTAATCGAGCAAAATCCTTGTCCCTCTGTTCCAGAGCACCAACTGTTTCCAAAGCTTCGTCAATGATTTTCCTATCCTCGTCTGACAATTTTCCCATTAGACCGGTGTAGGGATATCTACCTCCGGCTACTACTTCTGCCACAGTAAGATACTCCGTGGCAAATCTGCCAGTCATCATTGAAGCAATGCTCTGAGCTCTTGCGTTTGGACTTAGCTTTGTCAGTTCTTTGTCTGCAACAAACACCTTTCCAGCCACTGGCTCAAGCAGACCAGCAACTGTCTTAAGGATAGTCGATTTGCCTGCGCCATTTGGTCCAATAAGCACAACTATCTTTCCAGCCTTTATCTCAAGATTTATCATCTCTATTATTGATTTGTTATCATATCCAACAGATAGTTCTCTGGTTATTATCTCTGACATATGCGTCTCTCGTTCTCATTTATCTATAGTCTAAATCAGCTTACTGATCTCTTTTTCTCTTTAACAGCATCACAATTACTATAGGTGCTCCAAACACAGCAGTTATTGTGCTGACGCTCAGTTCCATAGGTGCAAACATACACCTCGCAAGCAGATCACACAGCAGGCAGGCTGCTGCTCCACCTAGAAATGATGCTCCTATCATAGTCTTAACATCGCTGGTCTTTGTAACGCTTCTTATCAGATGAGGCACCGCAATACCCACAAAAGATATGGGACCAGCAAATGCTGTTACTATTGCAGACAGCAGACTTGATACCAGAATAAGCATCAGTCTGAACAGCTTTATATTCATACCTACGCTACTTGCATAGGCTTCGCCAAACATATAAACCGATATTCCCTTCGACAGAACAAATGAAGCCAGCATTCCAATTACAACCACGGGAATAATGATCTTCACATTACTCCAGGAGGCTGCTCCAAAAGAGCCCATAGACCAGTTATGCAGGTTAACTATATTGGAATCATCTGCAAAGGCTACTATCAGCTCTGTGGCAGCCGAACATACATAACCTATCATGACACCACATACAATAAGCACTGCCATATTTCTGACCTTCTTTGCAACAATAATGACCAGTAATGCAGCTATGCATGAGCCAACAAATGATGCAATAACCATCATCAGTGATGACATGCTGAAGAAAAACTTATAGGAAAATACCATTAGTATTGCTACCAGCAGCTTTGCTCCTGAGGAAATACCTAACACATAGGGTCCTGCTATAGGATTGGCAAAGAAGGACTGCAACAGGTATCCTGACAGTGCCAGAGCCCCGCCCAGAAATGCCGCCTCTATGAGCCTCGGAATACGAATATCCCAAATAATGACTCCCAGTGCATCCTGTCTGCTATGACTAAGCACAATATCTGTCAGCAAAGAAACAGATATATCACTGCTGCCTGTCATTAGATTGGCCAAAAGCAAAATGATTATTAAGATTACAAGTATTAAATACACAAGAGTGCTTCGTTTTTTCAAATCCTTTATCCTTTGTTCAAGAAGTTTATATACATGCTTTATTCAAGTTGTTTACATACATGCTTTATTCAAGTTGTTTACATACATGCTTTATTCAAGTTGTTTATATGCATGTTTTATTCGAGCCGCTTCAGATACTGGTTTTCATCCGCCTTGTCTTCGTCCAGTATTTTTGACATCTCTACTATAACTTCTACAATCTTACTGCTATCCTGAAACATATTCAGGCCTGTGCTCCATGTGTTACCATTCTTTACTGCTTCAAAATCCTTAAGAAGAGCATTCTTCTCCACTAATTCATCCAGGCTGTTCACACCACCATCTATACTTCCATTATAAATTAGTATGTCCGCATCATGAGCCTCACGGTAAAAGTCTTCCATTCCTATATTGATTGTGGACAGCGCGTTGTCCTCTTCCACAAGCAGTTCATCAAGCGCATATTTTCCACCTGCCATTTCAATCATTTTACAGATGTAATCCCCTGGCTTTCTGACTGTCACATAGCCATTGGACAAAATCGAAAAAAACACCACAGACTTTCTATTATCTGAATCTGACGAATTGTCTGCTAATAATTCATTTAACCTCAGCAGCTGCTTATCAAAAAACTCTTCCGCTTCCTGTTCTCTGTCAGCCAATATTCCATAGAGCTTTATCCATTCCAGTCGTCCGATTGGATTGTCCTCATAGCTTGAACGCTCAACAAAAACCGGAATTCCTATTCTTTCTATCTGCTCCTTTATCTTAGGTGAATGACTAATCATGGTAGATTCAATTGCAAGTGTGCACTTTCTCTCCAGGAGGCTTTCATAATCAGGAGCACTATACTTTCCAATGTACTTAATCTGCTCCGAATCTATAGCCTTCTTCACTTCTTCCATGGAATAATCCTTGGAAAGAGTACTACAGGCAGTAATACTATCCAAAGCATCCAGTTTTAGAAACAGATCCATGGCCGATGATGCTGCAAGATATATATTATTGCAGGGCCTGTGTATATAAACCGGATTAGTTAAACCCAGACTGTTATCTTCTTTATTTTCGGCTACTATTACATAATCAGTTCCATCCATAACCCTGATATGTATATAGCCCTCTTCATAATAATCAACACTATACTGATTAGCATACTGAAGATTAAGGCTTCCTAATTTCGCCGGCACAGTATTCGTAAAAAATACTACGTCCGTGTTGTTTTCGCTGTACTGGCTATTTAGGCTGTTTTGGATTTCTTGACTATTTTGACTAATTTGGTCACTATTATTATTTGATTTTCCACATCCTGTAAAGCAAAGTAATGTACAGATAATAAGCAAAAATCTTTTCATTTTTCCCCACCAATATAACCACAAATATCCCATAACCAAAATTGGCTATGGGATAATGCATAATGTTATTTTAATGTGTCCGCATCAAATGTAATTGTATATTCAATCTCATGCGGTGTGCTCATGGCTACTGTATCAGCAATAACCTCAAGCGGTACTGAGATATCCTTAACAGGAATCTCGTATATAGATGTCTCCCCCACATCTACTGGAGTATATTTAACACCATCTACAATCATATAATCATAGTGTTTACTACTCCATTCGATAGTTACAAGATAGCCCCCCTCTGTAAGTTCAATCTTGGCCGGTGATGTAAGTTTAGCCTTACCTGTTCCACCTTCCAATGACAGCTCTACAGTATTTACGCCTGTCAAAGAAGCTGTATTCCCCGCTTCAGCAGCTTCCTTTTCTTCATTCTGAACTGGCTGCGGATCTGAAATGCTAACCTTGTGATCATACCAGACATTCTTCTTGCCAATTATCGCAAGGTCAAATTCCTCATCCATTACATATACTGCAACATCATATGCATATACCTCTTCTGTCATTCCATCATCATATGTAACTTCTTCAACCGATGGTTCAATCCACTGTTCTTTATTATTCTCAGCATCAGCTGCCAAACCGCTATATAGATTCAGCACATTTTTTGAAGGCATAATCAAGTGTAAATTGCCCTCACCAGACTTTACTGTAAGAAGAGCTCTACCTTCCATAGCCTCATTGACATGGAACATGGTACTGTCTGTATCGAACTTGACCATATAGCTTCCATCTTCAAGCTCGAGCCCCTTCTGAGTACTCTCATCTGCCACTTCATTCTCATCCGATGCTTCTTCAATGCTACTATCAGCCTGTGCTTCATTTGCTGTTTCATCCACAGACTCTTCTATCTGTGTATCCCCTGCAGTCGACGAGCCGTCTGATGTATTAGCACATCCTGCAAAGACAGATGCCAAAGCCAGAATAGCGATAATATTTATTATTTTATTCTTCACTTTTATTTAATAACCTCATTAAGATGTGATACGTAAAGTTCCTGAAGCGCATCTATACGTCCAAGACCTGAAATCTGAGTATCTACTGTTTCAAAATTGCCTGATGCCTTAAACATACTCTTCCATGAATCATCTTCATCTCCAGCCATATCATTATTAGCATGATCACCAGCCACAACCATTAATGGACGAAGAATTACCTTAGTATATCCTGCCTCAGCTACAGCATCAATTACGTTTTCGCATGCTGTTTCTTCTGGTTCACCCTCTACTGTACCTATCCATACATTGTCATATCCAAGTGCTGCCATCTGGCTCTGCATCTGTGTATATGAAACCTTGGCTGTATGTGATGTTCCATGGCCCATGAATACAAATGCAACACCAGCCTCTTTTGCTGCATCAAGTGAATCAAAACCAGCATCCTTTACGGCCTCTGCTGTAACTGACTCAGCTACAACCTTTTTGTCTGC
Source organism: Lachnospiraceae bacterium UBA1712 (assembly GCA_002317175.1). Classification (GTDB taxonomy): domain Bacteria; phylum Bacillota; class Clostridia; order Lachnospirales; family Lachnospiraceae; genus Colinaster. Next base: position 29,474 of record DCJA01000041.1, read on the forward strand.
ATTAACATCATCACCTGTTGCTCCAACATTACCAAGAAGAGGTTCTGAGATTGCAATTGACTCAAACTTATCAGCATATGCGTCTACAGCTTCCTTCATCTCATCATATTCAGCACCATGCATAAGATGTGTAGGCTGAATAACAAGATTCTTTACACCGTTAGCTACTGCACGGTCAAGAGCCTGCTGCATGTTATCGATAGGAGCATTCTCCCTTGCCTGAATGTGATTGATAATAATCTGTGCAGTAAATGCTCTTCTAACAGACCAGTCTGGATATGCAGCTGCTATAGCCTTCTCAATACCACCGATATCCTGAACACGGCTTTCATTGAATGAAGTACCAAAGCTTACTACAAGAATTTCGTTTTCACCAATTCCATCCTGATTCAATGTATCATCCAAAGATGCATCTCCTGTATCACGACCAAAATAGTCTGGATCTGCTTCTTCACCTTCTACTAATTCCTTCTGAGCATCTGTAAGTGCATCCCAAGCCTCCTTGGCAGCCTTACACTGCGCGTCTGTTTCGTCTGTTCTCTCCTGAACATAAATAGCATCGATAAGAGCTGCAACCTTATCTGCTGCCTCCTGATCAAGTGCTGCCTGATCTACTTCTTCTGTTACTTCAACAGCTTCCTCTGTTGTTTCCTGTGTTGCTTCTTCAACTACATTCTCTTCAGCTGTTGCAACTTCAGCTGTCTTTGTTTCTCCACAGCCAGTCATGGAAGCAACCACAAGTGTTACTCCAAGTGCTGCCGCACAAAGTCTTTTTTTCATAATT
>DCJA01000041.1:30263-70821 GCA_002317175.1 Lachnospiraceae bacterium UBA1712
TTTACACCTCTACTAAAATATATTTATAAGCATTTTTATGAGGCATACTATATAAAAGCAGCACAAATAAAAAAGCCTATATTCAATGAATATAGGCACACAAAATACAAAGGGATAATAAGTTAATTCCTTCTTAAAGCCGGTACGATTAAGTCCTCGTAATCATGTGCACCTAGACAATAAGGCAGGTTTCCTGGCTTCGCTTCATCGTCTGTTATTGCCTTCCCGGAATATTATCCAGTGACTTTTTCATAACAGACTCCACTACACAGTGACGAGATCGTACAGGATTCACACCTGTTTCCCTTTTACCCTTTGGCCCTATGCAAAAGCATAGTCAAAGGCACCTTACGCTAATATATGAACTACCTAGTAATATGGTAGTTATTTCAACCGATAGTATAAATCACTTGGCATCAAATGTCCAATATATTTAGTACATATCTTCTATTTATTTCTTTGAATAATTTGTAATAATTGCCAATCACCAATATACTTTTTCTCTGTTTAAAGGATGTAATAGACTCCATCGACTGCTACTACAATCTGCATAACACTGGCATTCTCCTGTGGCACATACAATGAATATCCATTATCCTTTGGAAGGCTGTCTTCCTCTCCATCCAACAGATACTGCTCATATATAGGAAATGCCTCATAGCTGGTGATATTGCCCTCGCCATCATCTACAAAAACATACACCTGGTAACTGTCACCCAGCAGTTCCTCTTCAATAGTACCATATATATGTGTTCCTTCAGATGCCTGTTCATACTCAGCAGTATACAATTCCTTTGCTGAAGTAACCATATAGCCCTTTTCTTCCAACTGAACCTCAGTGGCCATCATTACAGGAGCAGACTTGGCAAGATTAGGAATATTTCGCTCTACCAGTTCCACTACCGTTATATCCGGATTGTATTCCTCCACATCAGACAGCTTGTAAGGAACAATCTTACTGAAATGACACTCTGCAAAATTCTCAGCGAAATAAGGAATAAGAGTATTACCAAAAGAATCTCTGTACACAAGGGCACAGCCTTCTCCATCATTGTTGGCAGTGTCTATATGATTAGCCTCCACATTCTTTTGCTTGGAAGTATATTTGTATCCAAAGGATCTCATAGGTATATGCTGGTCATCAAATGGAACCTCTGTTGCATAAAGCATATTGGCAAGATCTCCTGTCCACTCATAGGAATCTGCAAACTCCAGATCTGCAAAACTATCATAGTTTAATGATGAAGCTGCCATAAGTGCATTATAGGCTTTAAGAGCTCCCTCATAGTTCCAGTGACTGTCCTGAGGTCTGTAGTATACCTCCTCCTGGGCTTCAAATAATTCCTTAAGACTTACATAATTTACCTGATATGCCTTGAGAGCCTCTTCTATTCTTTCAAGATTGCCCCTGTTATCAGACTCTATATAATTGGCCGGCATATTCTCTGGATACAGGCTGCTCTTGTTAGGTGCAAAACTAAGTACAAATTCTGAATCATTTGCCTCGACCCCATCCTGAAACATCTTGAGAGAATAAGCAATACTGTTGATAGCTCTGTCGGATACTGTTGGAATATTAAAATAGTCGTCCAGTCCCTTTGAATAATACAACCAGCCATTCTTACCAAGTACTACATCATCCTCAGGGGACATATTAAAAATCCCGGTATATATAGCTGTATTGGCAGCAACCAGCTGACTTCTGAAGCCTATATGATCTGATATATATGAATCACTGTCATTGAAGAAATTCCAGTTAATTCCTTCTTCGTTGTATAACACTGGCACTGCAGCCAGCTCTCGATTTTCAGAAGACACGGCATCGCTGCCACATATAAGCATCACTACCGCAGGTAACAGTAGTATTATCATAGTCAGTATGTAAAAGACTTTCGCTCTTGTATTCATAAAGTTACTATTACCTTTCACTAGAATCTAAAGTAAATAAATGGATTATAGCTTGCTGAGGCCAATGACATAAAGCAGACTATTATAGCCAGCAGACACAAAAGCATGCTGATAATCTCAGATACCACAGGCATATCTTCCATGCTGTCAGTTCTCATAATCTTCCTGTATGTATTGACCGGCCATTCTGTACAACCAATAATGGCAATAATATATATAAGCACATAGTAGACATTCACAAACTGCATAGCCAGAGAAAAGCCAACTTTGCTGGACGAACCAAAGCCAAATAAAGCCTTAATATAATAAAGTCCCTGAGTAATATTATCTGCTCTGAACATAATGAAACCTACCATGACCAGAAGCAGTGTATATGCGCATCTGACTGCCTTCCATTTGCATTTTTTAATAGGAATAAGCCCTGAGGACTCCAGCACCAGAAATGTACCATGAAAAAGTCCCCATACCAGAAAAGTCCAATTGGCACCATGCCAGATACCCGTTGCAGCAAATACTATATATCTGTTTATATATGTACGTGCCTTTCCCTTTCTGTTTCCACCCAGTGGAATATAAAGGTATTCCCTGAAATAAGATGACAGTGATATATGCCATCTTCTCCAGAATTCCTGAATAGAATCTGATATATATGGATGATTAAAGTTCTCCAGGAAATGGAATCCAAACATTCTGCCCAGACCAATAGCCATATCAGAGTATCCCGAGAAATCAAAATAGATCTGCATCATATAACTAAAACCTGCTATCAGTGCTGAAAGAAAACTAACCTGCGAAAGAGCTGTATTGTTGAAGAGTGAATCCGCAACATATGCAAGGCTATTGGATATAAGAACCTTCTTGGATAAACCTACACAGAATCTGAAGAGACCATTGCGAATATCCAGATAGGATACACTTCTCTCCTCAAGCTGAAGATCTATATCATGGTACTTAACAATAGGTCCTGCAATGAGCTGTGGAAAAAATGATATGTATAGTAAGAGCTTTGCAAAATTCTTCTGAACTCTGGTGTCTCCTCTATACACGTCAATTACATAAGACAGTGCCTGAAATGTGTAAAATGAGATACCAATAGGAAGTGCTATCTCTATATTTTTAATGAGCTCTCCTGACGGAAAGAAAGAATTAATCGTAGTAACAAATAATCCAAGATACTTAAATACCAGCAAGAGTCCCAGATTAAGAATAACTGCCAAAGACAGGGTAAGCTTGCTTTTATTTTTATCAACTGCGATTCCAAACAGATAGTTCATAAAGGATGAAATCAGCAATAATACAATATACTTTGGCTCACCATAACCATAAAAAAGCAGACTCGCCACAATAAGAAGCGCATTTCTCGCTGTAGTATTCTTAATTAGCGTATGCAGAATCAAAACTACAGGAAAGAATATGCATAAAAATGCAAAAGAACTAAAAACCATATCTACCCCACAAATAATAATTACATAACCGAAGTATCTATATAGTCGATACCTTCAAGAACTCCATTCTTATCAAACGTAAAATCTATGCTGTATTTCTTGTCTGAAAGAACGTACTTAAACACAGTGCCACTATGATCTGTAGGCATTCCATACATCTCATATATATTGTCCTTTGTGGATTCTCCTATCTTGGCACCCTTGGAAGTAGTGTACTTCGAGTCACGTATTTCTATATTAAAGATAAGCTGCTTTGAATTCTTAACCATGGTATAGACTACAAGCTTGTCATTGTCATAGAAGTAATCAATATCATAACCGGCTTCAAGGCAGGCCTTACTCTTTTCTATTCTTGCTTTTCCTAGTTTTTCATAATCAGGAAGGAAATCTTCACCCAGTTTTATATCAACATTATCAATCGTGATACTATAATCATTCTCATCAAAGCTTCCTGCTTTAAGATCTTCAGAAAAATGCAAAGCATCGGCATTGTTCTTAGGATCTGCAGATAACGAGATATTCAGCAGTTCTGAATTATCACCATTATCAGATGTATCGATCTTAATAGCATCTACTATCTGTTCTTCACTATCCGAATTGTACAACAGTTCCACATCCATGGAAGTATTTTCCACGAAAGCAGATCTGTCACCTTTACTGCAGCCTGTAAGAAATGCTGTCAGTATAACTAGTACAACAATACTTTTCTTCATAATAATCTATCTTTCACATTATCCTCTTAAAAAACGAGGTCTTCGTATCCATAAGACTCTATATAAGGATAGAGATCCTTGCGGTTGGTATTTAACTGGAAATGCCACCATTCCTGTCTCAGGCCAAGATAATTCAGATTTGAACCATGTCCTGTCATAATATCTGTCAGCAGGTCTGCTTCCCAGGTGTTATAAAACATGTTGCATCTGTAATCAAGCGTGTGCATCTTAGTCTGCGTATGCGCTTCCTCTCCCAGCTCTGTTGAACTAAGAATACGAACTATTGTCAGGTCAGTTGCAATACCTCTGTTATGTCGGCTGTTATATCCAATGTAATGTCCTACATTGTAGGTCTGTCCCGTTATATAACCCTGTGCAAGAGTCGTATCATTAAGCAGCACTGCCAAAACTCCTGAACCATTTAGCGAATTATATACAAGTCTTGATGTAGAAAGCGGTCTATAGCCCTCATACATCTTAATGGTGTAACCATTTTCCAGTGCATTCTTCTGACACTGCTTGAGTTCCATGGCAAGATCCCATATAACAGGCATATAATCCTTACTCTCATAGTTGCTAAGCTCAAGATTGGTAACATTATCTATAACATTATAACCAGAAGTATTCATGTATGACGCCTGGTCACCATTTACCATAAGCGGTGCATATCTTGTATTGGCATACTCCTCAGGGCTTAATACGCCATCCTGATCTGCATCATAAAATGCAGGATCAACAGGATTGCTTGCTCTTCTTGTTCTTTCTGACTCTTCATCATCCGCCTGCTCAGTTGCCACCACAGCAGATACATCCACAGTAGATACGGCCACAGTCTGATCAGCCTCAACTCCCTCTGTAGCCTGAGCTGGTATCAGCTGGGTCTCCACATTCTGAGCATCTCCACCTGCTGTAAAGATAGATGAATAAGCATTGGTTCTGTCAAACTGCATACTTGATACAGCATTATTGACAGTAAATACTTTGTTCATATCTATAAGCACAGCTCTGGCCTCTATCCAGCCATACTGCTTACCATCTTCAGACTGAATATGTATCTTATAGCTGTTGCCATCATAATAACAATAGTTATTGCCCTCATCAGGAGTAATGATCAGCTTACTTCCTTTTGCTATAGTACCAAGATTCTTTCTCTGATCCCTGGATGCACGGCTAAATACATCTGTGTCAAACATAGGTTTAACAACTGCTCCCTCACATCCAGTGTAAGATGACATCAAAACAGAGTATGCTGAGCCTCTGTTAATGACTTCACCAGTTTCTTCACTACGCTCACTGATACGCATAACCGAATAAGTCGCCTTAAATGGGTCACAATATCCCAAATTAGCAGTTGCTACATCAAAGGGATCTGAATACTGTCCCAGACTTTTGTCTGCATATATTATATGAACATGGTAGGTTGTATTTGGATCCAGTCCATCTAAAACCAGCTTGTTGGAGGTAGCATTACGCTTTATCCAACCATTGGACTCATTCTCATCACCGCTGTCATTTGCTTCAAATACACAGGTACAGATTGTGGACATCGATGCTGATCCGTCCTCACGGGTAGCCTTGCCATGCCTCTCAGTTCCTTCCACCACCGGTCTATAGAGTACATAATAATTGCCCAGTTCCGCATCTGCCCATTCAAGCTTTATACTTGTAGGTGTACTGCTTACAGTAAATAATTCTGCTTCAAAGCACTCCTGATTTTCTGTCTCCTCGGGCTCTTTGGATGTTTCCTCCTGCGCTTCCTCCTGTGGCTCCTCTACTTCAGCTATCAATTCATCCTCAGGATTCTCCAACTGAGCAATCTCAGTGTCCTGCGCTTCTGCCAAAGACTCATTGTCACTGAGCAGATTCGTTCTGATAAGAAGAATCACCGCAATCATCATACCCAAGAGAGTTATAAATGAACATGCTGCTATTGTCTTTAAGATAGCAAGTCTTATTCTTCTCCTTCTGGACAAACGACGTCTGTAACGCTTGTTTATCTTACGTCTGTTATTGGCGCCATTCTCCAAAGTTGTTATGTAGTTATTATTCTTTTTTCGATAATCGTAACTACTCTTCATATTTGCCCTAATAAATCATTTAATAAACCAATAATCTTTCCTACTACTGTGCCGCAGGATATGCACTGTGATTCCACTGATATCTTACTGACCTTGCAATACCATCATAGGACTCCAACTGAGCATCTGTTAACATATAGATATAATAACCCTTACGTTCTGGATCCATATGACGCCATACTCCAGGAGATATCTCTATAAGTATCCAGTTATGCTCTGAATATATAGCTCCTTTTCCAACTACTATCTGACAGTTATATCCAGCCAGTCTAAGCATCTTATAGCAAAGAGCCGCATAATCCCAGCAGGCACCGTTCTTATTATTAAGAATACGACAAGCCATAGTATTGATATCCGACTTGTCTCTGTACTTGTAAGAGAACTGTCTGCAGTAATTAAAGATAGACTGAGGATCCCTTCCGTACTGATCCATAATTCCTAACAGATAGCTGTCCAGATTCTCAGGTGTAACCACGGTGGACGTCTTTACCGTAGTACCACCATTAGAAACCTTATAAGAGTTCTTATTAATAGTAACAATAGCCGCTGTCTCTGTTACCAGGCCGTTTCCATCAAAGAGATATCTCTTGCCATTAATGGTCTGCCAGCCTGCTTCTGTCCATCTTCTTCCATCCTCCTGGAAATAGAATAATTTGCCATCCTGTTCCACAAAACCAGTAGCCATATATCCTTCATTGGTAAAGTAGTATTCTCCACTCCAGCCAGTGAACATCTTACCATCTTCATCAAAATAGTAAGTCTTCTCATCTATCTTGGTCAGGCCTTCTGCTCTGGCCCCTTTATCATCGTAATAGAAATAATCGTCTCCATCCTGAAGCCAGCCAGTGTAAAGTGAATTATCACTAACAGAGTAATAATAAACCTGATCATCAACAGTACGATAACCGTTGAATGCTGCACCATCCTCTTCAAAATAATACTTTGCGCCGTTTATTTCCCTGTCTCCAGTATACATCTGTCCTGTACTTGGATTAAAGTATCTGTCTCCATCCGCATACTCATGCCATCCACTCAGCAGCTTACCGTTACTATCAAAGCCGTAGCCCTTTCCATCTATGAAAAAGACTCCATCTGTAAGCATCTGACCGGATACCTTATCAAAGTATCTCTTCTGGCCATTTATCTCCTGCCAGCCATATGCTATGGTACCATCTTCAGACGAGCAGTACACATAGTCTCCTGCACTAACCAGTCCCTCTTTACAAAATCCGTATTTGTTACGAATATAAGCGATGCCATCCTGAATATAAAGTCCACCATGAAATACTCCATCATCTTCAAAATGATAAACTACTCCATCTATTGTCTGATTGCCTGTATATATACCATTGATATCATCCTGATAATAGTAATGACCATTGTAAATGATCCAGCCTGGCTTCATAATTCCCTGCTGATCAAATATATATACATTGCTCTGTTTGTACTTCTCAACAGTCTGGACACCTACCAGCTTACTGCCCTGAACATAATATGCCTTGCCTTCCCCAGCTGCCTTCCATCCATTAACATCGTAATAGAACACATAGACAACCATAACCACCATCAGTATTAAGAAAGCTACTAGTGTAGTCCAGTCTTTTTTGTCCTTATTCGCTGTTGTTGTTACTCTGTTTTCTTCCATCTACTTACCTGTGTATTATTAGCTATTTTCTAACCCAGATTGCTGGTCTTACACCACCTTCAAAGGCTACGCTCTCATAGTCCGCCCCATACTCAAGGTATAGACCCCTTACTGCTCCATCATAGCCCACACTCATCACATCATCTGTATTGATTCCGCGGGAACGCAAAAACCAGCCTGATCCACTTACTCCCACACAATCCTGTGGCCAGCCTTCTTCTTTATAGAAATCCTCATACTCTTTTTCTGATAAACTTTTGTTTTCTATCTCCGAAGCTGCTGTAGCAGTGGTAATCAAATCCTTATCAGCGTATATATACAAGTTTTCAACCTTAGTTGGCTCAAAGTATTGAACTACTTCATCGTAACTTAACAGGAATACTTTATCCTTAGTCTTTTTGTCAGCGCTTGTTCCAGCTTTCTTCTTAAAATCCGAAAAATAAGCAGCTGAGCCTTTATTCTCCAGAACAGAAGTTATTATCTGCTCTGCTTCCTTTTCGTCAAATGTGCTACTGACAAATTCCTCATTGAGCCATTGTCTTAATGTACACTTCTCCCAGCTTACTGCCTTATCTGTGTCGTTATATGCCTTCTTAGCAATTACATATCTGCTAAGTAGAAGTATCTTTTCATCATCCTCATCCAGCACAAGCCACTGCAGGTCTTCTTGGCCATTCTTATCATCATTGTCCTGTTCAAAGCTTCCAAACAGCACATAATCTCCAACTTTTGCATTAGCAATGTCTACGAACTTCGTCTCCTGTGATTCGGTCTCTATACTTTCAGTTGAAGCAGTATCATCCTCTTCGCCTTCTGCCATTAATACTATATCCTCAACTTCCTTCGCTTCCTCTATTGTCTGCAAACCAGAAGTAAGATCACTAATAGATACTTCCACTGAAGAGATATATACTTCAGCATTATTTGACGCACAGGCAGTAAGCGAAAACGCCATTAGTATGGATATAATGCTTACAGCCATATGTTTGATATTCATAATATTCCTCATAAGTATTACTTCATTTCTTTTTTTACATAAAAAAAGTGTGATATGTTCGCACACCATTGTCCTAACATACTCCAAACAATAATCTGACAAAACAGATTCACACCCTATAATCGCCCAATCTATAGCACATAAAAAGTACTATATAAATATAGTACCTTACATAGTGTCAGTCAAGTTAATTGCCTATAAAATCAGTGTTTATTTACACTCTTCCAGCTCCTTTAACCATACTGATGCACAGGCATCAGAAGGCATACGAAGATCTCCTCTTGGTGATACTGCAACTGTACCAACTTTTGGTCCATCTGGCAGACAGCTTCGCTTGAAATGCTGTGAGAAAAATCTCCTGTAAAAGGTCTTCTCCCATTTAAGAATTACATCATCTGTATACTCGTCTTTAAAGGCTATTTTAGCCAGACGATATATCTTTGATGGAGAACTTCCCTGACGAAGCATGTGATAGAGGAAGAAATCATGCAGTTCATATGGGCCCACAAGATCCTCTGTTTTTTGTGATATCTCTCCATTGGATGGAGGCAGAAGTTCTGGCGATACAGGCGTAGCCAAAACATCGTATAGTGTATCAGTCAGTTCTTTCTCCTTACTCGTATCTGCAAAAAACTGAACAAGATATCTTACAAGTGTCTTGGGTACAGAAGCATTAACTGCATACATTGACATATGGTCCCCATTGTAGGTAGCCCAGCCCAGAGCCAGTTCAGACATATCTCCTGTTCCGATTACTATGCCATTGTACTGATTGGCAAGATCCATCAGTATCTGCGTTCTTTCTCTTGCCTGGCAGTTCTCATAAGTAACGTCATGCACACTCTGATCGTGATTAATATCTCTAAAATGAGTATTTACCGCATCTACTATACTGATTTCTTTGTACTGCGCATTAACTCCTTTAATCAGCTTTACAGAATTATCATAGGTTCTGCTGGTCGTGCCAAATCCAGGCATGGTCACAGCGATAATGCCCTTGTGGTCCAGACCTAAAAGGTCAAATGCCTTAACTGTAACAAGAAGAGCCAGTGTTGAATCCAGTCCACCAGATATACCTATAACTGCTGTCCGGCATCCGATATGTTCCAGTCTCTTCTTAAGTCCCATTGCCTGAATCGTAATAATCTCATTGCAACGAATATCCCTTCTGGATCTATCTGAAGGCACAAATGGTTTAGGATCAATATATCTGCTCAATTCCACTTCTTCATTATCAAGTTCAAAACTGATACGCTGGTATTTGACTTCGGATAAATCATAGCTGGTCATTCTTCTTCTGTCAGCTTCCAATCTCTTAAGATCGCATTCAGAAGTTGTTATACCCACAGAGAAGACCTCTGATTCTGCCAGAAGGCTTCCATTTTCTGCTATGATGTTATGTCCGGAAAATACAAGATCCTGAGTTGATTCTGATGAACCAGCTGAAGCATATATATAGGCACAAATCAGCCTCGCTGACTGTCCTTTTACCAGCTCTTTGCGATAGGCACTTTTGCCTGTAATCTCGTCTGATGCCGACAGATTAACAATCAGGTTTGCTCCAGCCATAGCATGATCTATGCTTGGAGGATTGGGTACCCATAGGTCTTCGCACAATTCAGCCGCAACTCTAAGCGACTCCATATTCCTACAGCAAAACATAAGTCTGCAACAAACAGGAACACTTTCATTTCCAATCACAACTGTTGTATTCAGATTCCTTCCAGAAATAAAATGTCTGGCCTCATAGAATTCGTTATAATTGGGCAGATGAATCTTAGGAACCATACCAAGTATGCTTCCCTTGGAAATCGCCGCTGCAAGATTGTATAGCTTACCTTCTATAGAAAATGGTAGGCCAATAAAGAATATGCCATCCAGCCCCTTGCTAAACGCTGCTATATCCATCAAAGCCTGTCTGGCCTGTTCTAACAATTCATCCTGTATAAACAAATCCTGACAGGTATATCCTGTGATACACAGCTCCGGAAAGACTACAACCTTGTTCTTCATGTCAGCAGCTTTTTTCATATATTCACAAATAATATTCTTGTTATATTCTACGTCTGCAACTTTCAGCTTAGGTGTTATTGCAGCTACCTTGATAAACCCATCTTTCATGCTCTTTTCTCCCAGCAAAACTCTCTTTCTGATTCAGTTTGCTGGTCCTCCTTTTGATAAACTGACGAAAGCACTAAAAACACAAAAGCTCAATGTCAAAAAACGTTGCGCCTTTGACAGATTCGTATATTACAAAAACAAAAAGGCGTTCCAACACTGGAACGCCTTTGCTCTCTTTATTGATGTACAAGTTATCATACAAGGAATAGTTTGTCAAGCATACTATGTATTAGCTATATAGCTATTCATTTGCTTTGCTGGCTATCCATTCACCAACTATATTGGTCAGCTTCATACGTTGACCAATAAAGCTATGATTACTCACTATTGTTCTAAACTGAACATCTCCTCCATCTTCTTTAAGCTTTTCATATAAAGGTCTTAACATTTTATCTGGTGGAGCTATATTGTCATATAAAGCTTCAACTAATAAAACATTCCTTTTTACCAGCTCTTCATATCTATTTAGGACACTTAGTTCCTGCTGATTATTAAGTGCATTTTCATATACATCACTGGCAGAATTCATCTTCAGGCACTGGCCTTCTGTCTCAATCATTAAGAAAAGATCTTTTTCCATTTTGTATCTAAATGCAGCTCCAATATCATATGCAGCCAATGCAGCTACTCCTTTGATAAACGGGAGATCCTTGGCAGCATTTAACACTGTCTGTCCACCCATGCTGTGTCCAACAAGAAATATTGTATTCACATCTATATTATACTGGTCTGCTATTGCAGAATTGTGAGCCCATTTAGCTATTGCTATCAAATCCTCTTTCAGATTAGTAAACAGGTAATTACCTTCACTTCCCCATGCCCCACGATGGTTCATATGAATCACTACACAGCCCATTCTCATCAATGCCAGTTCAAGATCATTGTTGGTTGTATAACCAGGAAATCCATGCGACATAATTACAGTTGGATGCGGTCCCTTTGTTCTTTTATCCGGAGTTAAGAGATAGCCATATAGATGACATCCCCCACTCACAATATTAAGTTCAAATATTTCTGGAAATGAATCCGATTCATCCTTATCAAATTCTATAAACGCATTCTCTACTTTTATCATGTTAACCTCCGCATTTTCTGTCAGACCTCATACCTGCTATATTACATAAGAATCATCATAAGCTAGTACAGTTTTTAATCTTCCCAAAGCTTCTTCCAAAATATTAATTCTATACATGAAGTATATATTCTTCAGTCCAGCTTGTATAATTCATATTATTTCTTGCAGGTTATAGTTTGGATCTATAACAGCAAGTTATTATTGTCCCGTCATTGTCCCCAAAAGCTTTCTAATTTAGAAGTAATTTACTTTTGCGCAAAGAAAAAGCCCATTCGAGAGAACAGGCTTTTATCACTTTCCTTTATAAGCAGTTTTTATAGATCTGTACAACATCCTCTGCTGAAAGCTTCACATATGAACGGGTTGACAAGCCACTTGTTCTGACAGCCTCAGCTGCCATCAGTTCAAACTGTGAATCATCCAGTCCTATCTCTGAAAGAGTTCCTGGCAATCCCATATCAATGAAGAACTGCTCTGTAAGATCAATTCCAGTTTTTGCAGCTTCATAATCGTCTTCTTTCTGTACATCCCATACATTTCTTGCATACATGGCAAATCTCTTGACAGTATCTGCGCTAAGCACATATCGCATCCAGGCAGGAGTAAGAATAGCAAGTCCAACGCCATGAGTTATATCATAGAAAGCTGACAGCTCATGTTCTATTGGATGTACTGACCAGGCTCCACCTTTACCAAATGTGAATAAATGATTCAGAGCAATTGAACTGGTCCACATTAAGTTGGATCTTGCCTCATAATTCTGTGGATCGTTTATGGCGATTGGTCCATATTTGAAGCAGGTCTTCAATGCCGCCTCACTTAATCTGTCAGTGATAAATGCGCCATCATTAGGCTGAAAATACTGCTCAAAAATGTGAGATACAATATCTGCTGTTCCTGCCGCTGTCTGCATCTTTGGAAGCGAATACATATATGTCGGATCACAAACAGATAAAGTTGGATAAAGGAATGGATGATTAATTTCAAGCTTCTCCTTTGTCTCCTCATTGCTTATTACCGCGCCCGGATTCATTTCCGAACCTGTCGCACATATTGTTAAGACTGTAAATATAGGTAACGCCTTTGTCACCTTTGTCTTATCAAGTACCAGGTCCCAAGGATCACCATCATAAAATGCCGAGCAGGCAATATGCTTTGATGCATCGATTGAGCTGCCACCACCAACCGCCAATACTACATCAATCCCGTATTTCTTACAAAGTTCAGCTCCCTTCTTAACGGAAGCCAACCTTGGATTGGGCTCAATTCCTGAAAGCTCATGAATCTCATAATCCTTTAATACTTCATAGATTTTGTCGTATAAACCAGTTTTCTTTATACTTCCTCCTCCATATACCAAAAGGACTTTCTTTCCAATTTTTCCAATTTCCTTACTAAGACATTCAACCTGACCCTTGCCAAATCTTATGTCTGTTGGAACACAGTATTCGTAATTATTCATGTAGCCATCCTCCCGTGGTAAATCCACATTTTCATTATTCCAAAACTATATTAGTTAAGATTTCCATCCTATATTTTAGCCTTAAATCTGTCATATCTTAGTGTTCCCAAATCAACATCAGTCGTGCCTGTTGCAATAAGCTGCGCCAACTGATGACCAGCTGCTGGTCCAATACCAAAGCCATGACCTGACATTGCACATGAAGTATAAAGACCAGGTACTTCATCAATTGCACCAACTACAGCTACACCATCTGCACATTTATCACTCCAGCCTGCCCAGGTTCTTACTATCTTTGCATCTGCAAGATCTGGGAAATATTTCATAATACCACGACAGATACAAGGTGCTGTCTTGGAACTTGATATTGGTGTTCCATTATCTTTATTACAGCCTTCAAAGCCTGACGAACCACCAAATACAAATGAACCATGCTTTGTCTGATGACCATAGAAGTCTGCTTCAGCAGTTCCTAACATCTGATCAAACATATGTGGCTCTGCTTCTGTTACAAGACACTCAAGAAGAGATCTTGTCATCGGAATGTCCACGCCTACAGTTCCTAAGATAGCTCTACTGTCGTAGCCTGCTGCTACTAATACATTTTCTCCCTCAAATACATCACCTGATTCGCAGATGACCTTTCTTACTTTGCCCTGAACCATTCTAAGCTCAGTTACTCTCTCTCCAGAGATAAATCTTACTCCAAGTCTTCTTGCCATCTTATAGAATCCAAGTGTTGTTGTAAGTGGATTGGCATGTCCATCTGTTGGGCACCAGCTTGCGCAGGTAACCTCATCAGAAAGAAATGGGTTAATGCTCTTTACCTCTGCTGCATCTATCATTCTTACATCAAGTCCACAGCTCTGTGCATTTGTTGCAAGCTTTGTAAGAATCTCTTTATGCTTCTCATTTTTACCAAGACGAAGGTTTCCATCCTGATGATATTCACAGTCTGTTTCCAGTTCCTCTGATAGTGTTGGCCACAGATTCTTGATACCGTACATTACAAGTGGCAACTCTCTGATATCACGACCCGACTGTCTTACACCACCACCATTACGGCTTGAGCCGCCATTTCCAATAAAGTCGCTTCCCTCGAGAACGATTACACTTAAGCCTCTTTTAGCAAGATAATATGCTGCAGAGTTACCAATTATTCCACCACCAATTACTACTACTTCAGCATTACTTTTCATGTTACTCATCCTCCTTTGCTTCATTTGCAAAGATACGCATTTCTATTGGACGCATTGGAACTCGGCTTGTTGCTGGCTCAATCTCCGCTGGAGATACCCCAAGTTCTCTTGCCACAATACCCTTTACAAGTCTTGAACATGTCTGTCCCTGACATAGTCCCATGCCTGCTCTTAAGTATCTTCTTATTTCTGTCATGGTCCACATTCCATCGTGAACCGCCTGTCTGATTTCACCCTTTGTTATTTCTTCACAACGGCATATAAGCATGTCATCGTCTGGAGCTGGTACGAAAGGTCCTATATCTCTTGATCTGTCATTTACACTGTTCATAACGATTTCCTCCTACTTCTCTGCCTTGAAAAATCTGGCTGTCATTGCATATTCCTTAGGCACTCTCATTGTCAAAAGATGTGTCTTGTCAAAGGCTTTCGCCGTCTTTACTGATACAACCTCAGCCTTGCAGACTTCCTGTCCGCTTCTACCAAGTGCTATTCCCTTGGTGCCTGCCTCAGGCAATGGCAGGAATTCATATGGAAGGGTTACAGTTGCTGTTCCATCACCACAGTCTTCATCCACTAAGAAAATGGCCTGTCCAGAACAGCTTGCTACACACATACCACAATTGATACAATCACTGTCTTCTACAACAATTGGAAGAGATGTTATATTGCTTCCAATTGATATACATTTCTTTGGACATGCATCCTGGCAAGGGTTACAAGGAATATTCTGTGTACATTCAATAACAGGATGAACACCCTTTTTATGTGTAACGCCAGGATATCTTTCGATTTCATCATCAGCAACATATCCCTTCTTAAGAAGGTTTGCAGAAATGTCTATTCCCTCCTCTGTCTTCTCAATTGCCTTTCCACGATTCTTTGGAGCGAACATACCCTGACGAAGCCCATCAAGAGCCTTCTCCAGATCTACAAGCTCTGTATCCATTGCTTCTGTTTCAATGTATCCAAGATACTCAGCTGCTACTACACCGGCCATACGACCTTCAATCATTGCGGAAGAAGCCTCTTCTATTCCCGATACATCACCAGCTACAAATACGCCTGGTATAGAGGTTCTTCCATATTCATCACAGATTGGAACCTGTCCACCACGCTTTGGATTATCTTCCATCTTGGCTCCAGCCATCTTAAGAAGCTGTGACATGGGTGATAAACCAACTGCAAGACAAATCGTATCTACTTCAAAATGCTTCTCTGTTCCTGGAATAAACTGGAATTTATCATCAACCTCTGCAATTGTTACACCACTTACGCACTCATCACCTTCCGCCTTAACGATTGTGTGTGAAAGATAGAATGGTACGCCGGTTCTTGCAACCTTTGCAGCATGTACACCATAACCACCAACTCTTGGAGCTGCATCTACAAGTGCTACTACTTCACAGCCACACTGGAGAAGCTGGAATGACACAACCAGTCCAACGTTACCAGATCCAAGCATCAGTACCTTCTTACCAGGTAATACTCCGTGAAGGTTCATCATTGTCTGAGCTGCACCAGCACCTATTACACCAGGTAATGTCCAGCCCGGGAAGGTAACCATATTCTCAGCTGCGCCTGTTGCAATTACTACTGCATCTGCTTTGTAATGCTTAATCTCTTCACCTATCTTTACAACAACTTCCTTGTCCTGATAGAGACCAATAACAGTAGCATTAAGTACAACCTTTACTCCAACTTTATCTGCCTCATCAAGAAGCTGCTGTCCTATAACAAAGCCTCTTATTTTTGCTCTGTGTTCCTTTGAACCAAAGAACTTATGAATCTGCTTAAAGAGCTGTCCTCCGGGTTTTTCATTTTCATCAAATACAACTACATCGAGGCCTCTCTTGGCAGCTTCAACTGCTGCTGACAATCCTGAAGGACCTGCACCTACAATAATCAAATCATGTCTTTTCATATTCTTGTCCTCCTACTGCTCCTCAAATGGTTTCTCTGATACTCCGTACTGTGTCTTAACAACCATTCCAGCCTTAAGTGGAGTAATACAGGTTCTTACATTCGGTACACCATCAACAATCATTACGCAGTCTGTACAACGTCCTATTGCGCAAAAGATTCCACGAGGCTTGTGCTCCTTCTGTGTATATCTGTGAACCATTACGTCTGCTGCCTTAAGTGCTGCTGCTATAGGTTCACCTTCGTATCCTTCTATTTCCATTCCGTCAAATGTGAACTTAACGAGATTTCCTTTTTCCTGTACTCCGAGTATTGGATGCTCTGCAATTCTCTCTGCCATAGTATTGTGCTCCTCTCTTATATCTAAGGTTCCTGATGCTTAATGCATATCTGGTTCATCCCATAATCTAAGCTTTGTACCAAGGCCTAATTTCTTGGCATTTTCATAGCAAATCTTGCCCCAGGCCACGTCTTCAACAGGCATACCACCTACTGAATATACAAATATCTGATCATCACTCACTCGGCCTGGTCTCTTGCCATATATGATATCTCCCAGGTCTGTTATCTCCTCCATGGTGATGATTCCATCATGAGCCATATCTGTGAACTTCGAACCTATGATATTGTTCATACCAAAGGATGGATAAGTAAATTCCTCTGCCCAGGCCTCATATAGCTTAATATTGTCTACAACCAGCGAGCAGGTCTTTAATTCTTCTGAATCCATATCAAATGCACTTAATCCGATTAATATTGCTCCTGGCTTGATCCATTCCTTTTTAACAAATGGATATGTTGAAGGATCTGTTCCACCTGAGTTGGCAAATGATACAACATCTGTGTCTCTTATCAACTCTTCTACACTGTCTACAGCTTCAATTGTTTTTAATGTTGGATATTCCTCTTTAACATATTCAATGAACTTATCAAGTGATGCTTTGCCTCTGCCTTTTACCTTTACGGTGTCTATATCAGGACAGGCTGCCATGATTGCTGCAAGTGAAGTTTTACCCATAACACCGGGTCCGCATATTCCACACACCTTAGAGCCTTTTCTTGCAAGATACTTCGCGCCTACTCCAGGAATGGCACCCGTTCTATATGCACTCAGCAGGTTTGCACTCATAAGCGCCAGTGGAGCACCTGTATCTTTATCATTGAGCATTACTGTAAGTATTGATCTTGGTAATCCCTTTTCTCTATTTGCCATGTTGGATCCGTACCACTTCATTCCCATCAGGTCAAAAGGTCCACCGATGTATGCTGGCATCGCCATAAATCTTCTGTCATCACCTTCATCAAGTGGCATATTAGGAAATGGAGATGTGGTTGGAAATGATACCTGGCTACCATGTGAGTTATGGTTTTCTCCTCCCATTACATAATCACCAGAATTAAGGCACTTCACTACTTCCTCCATAGCTTCAATACATGCAGCCATGTCCTTAACACCTGCTTTAATCATGTCCTCTTCACTTAAAAATAGAAAATCGATTGTTGGATAACTCATATAACCAGCTCCCTTCCTTAGGAATTACTTTTGTACTAATAATCTTTCTGAATGAAAAAAGGCAAAGGGACTGAATAAATAGCCCATTTGCCTTTTCATGTTCTTAATCTACACCCATATAAGTAGTCCATCAATTACTTATGAACACCATTTTTATACTTATTTTGTGGTTCTTCTACTACTTTTTAAGTAGTTAATGCATGTATGGCTGATCCCACAGGTTGAGTTTTGTACCTATTCCCAGTTCCATTGCCTTCTTATAACAGTCATAGCCCCAAGCCACATCTTCTATCGGCATACCACCACTACAGCACATTACAATCTCATCATGAGACTGTCTGCCCGGAGTGATACCATTAACAATGTCACAGAGGTTAAGAACCTGCTCACGCTTAATCTTGCCCTCTCGAACAAGATGAATAAAATGTATACCCATTATTACCCATTCACGCTTATTACCCAACTCGTCCACAGGACCTCTTGCTATGAAGTTATTCATATACTTGTCATACATACCATAGTTATCTACTACCATGGTCGTATTCATAAGCTCATCAAAGTTTCTGTACAGGAAACTTCCCATACTAAATACTGCTGCCCCCTTCTTAAACCAGTCAAGGTGGAATTCTTCTGCCTTATCAAGAGTAACAGACATAGCCTCACTAACCACATCAGCATCGCGACAGGCCTGCTCCAGAGTATCACATATCTCAATCTCTTTTACCTGAGGATATTTTTCTTCGATAAATGCTTTCAATGAAAGTGTGGATTCTGAAGTAGGCGAACTTCCTTTAATCTTAACCTTCTCAATCTCAGGCAATACTGCCATATAACACATCAGGGCACACTTGTTAATTACACCTGGTCCAAGGATTGAAAGTACCTTGGAATCTTTATTGGCAAGATAAGATGCTGCCATTGCTGGCATTGCACCTGTACGCATAGCACTTAACAGATTGGCAGACATATAAGCTATAGGTGCACCCGTATCAACGTCATTGAGTGTTGCCATCAGAATAGATCTTGGTAAACCCTTCTTGATATTGTCATGATTTGATCCATACCATTTCTGTCCTGCCATATGGAATCTTCCACCAAGGTAAGCTGGCATGGCATTAAATCTTCTATCTGGACCATTGTCAAGAGGAAATCCCTCTATATCTTTCGCTTTTGGAAAATTCATCTGAAGGCCATGCTCGTCATTCTTTGGTCCTCCCAGAAGAAAATCTCCTTTTCCAAACAAGCTCATCACATCACGCATAGCCTCAACGCAGCCCTTTGCATCAAGTACTCCTGCATCAATCATATCCTTTTCACTTAAATACAAAAAATCAATAGCCATATTATTGCCTCCAAACATAAAAAAACCCGGAGCAGCGTTACGTCTGCCCCAGGCCTCTTTGCCATTTCAAATCCTGTTTACCAGGTTCAACTTCATTCCTTAATACATTCACTACTCTTTAAGTTTTGTCCACATCTCACTGTAAATATCAAGTGTTGACGCATCAAGATTCTCTACGTAGCTACCCTTTGCAATAGCATCTGCAGGTGGGTTCTTTGCAGGATTGCTGCTATACTCATCACCCATAAGTTCAATTGCATCTGTGTTAGCACAAAGATATGGGAATTCTTCAAGAATCATAGCCATATTCTCTGGCTCCATTACGAAGTTAATCCACTTCAAAGCATTTTCAGAGTTTGGTGATTCCTTGGTAACTACCCAGTTATCAAAGAAGAGATAAGCTCCCTCTTCTGGATAAATAACTTCAATTGAAGGAACCTCTTCCATTGCCATGGCAACTTCAGCGCTCCAGATCATACCAGCTGCGCAGTCACCTGAGATAAGTGCACTCTTTGGTGAATCTGAATCATAAAGTACTACATTGTTCTTAAGTTCCATAAGTTTATCAGATACTTCTGCAAGCTTAGCTGTATCCGTCTCATTCATATCATATCCGATTGACTTTGCTGTCATACCAATTACAGCTCTGAAGTCATCGAGTACAACAAGCTGACCCTCAAGTGCTGTATCAAAGAGATCAGCATAGCTTGTAATATCCATATCAATCTTGTCTTTATTTACTACTATAGCACCAGCACCACCCATATAAGGTACTGAATAAACATTACCTGGATCATAGGCTGGATTCTTATAACTTTCACCTATATGAGAGAAGTTAGGCAACTTCTCAAAATCAAGTGGCTGCAGCATATCCTGCGCAATGAGCTGTGCTACCATATAGTCACTTGGATTAAGTACATCATATGCTCCCGCTGTTTCTGACTTAACCTTTGCAAGCATATCCTCATTTGAAGAGTATGTTGAAACATTTACCTTGATGCCTGTCTCTTTCTCGAACTTTTCAACAACAGAATCTGGCAGATACTCAGTCCAAACAAAAATATTCAATTCCCCCTGATCCCCAGTAGCACCTGTTTCTGCAGATGAGCCACATCCTGTCAAACTCATAGCTACAAGTGATACCGAAATTAAAGCTGCTAAAATTCTTTTCTTCATAACAATTTCCTCCTTAAAATCTGTATTCAGATTTTTTTATGCTTACCAGATAAGATTCCACTCTGTGTCACAAATACTAATAATATTGTTCCTATCAGTACCAGTGTTGAAAGTGCATTTACATCTGGAGAAACACCACTCTTAATACTTTCCATTACCTTCAATGGATAAGTCTTCGTCTGACCATTGACGAAATAGCTTATGATTACATCATCAATGGAAAGCGTAAATGCTAACAATGCACCTCCGGCTATACCAGGTGCCAGAACCGGCAACGTTATTTCAAAAAAAGTTGTTACCCTGTTAGCACCAAGATCCATGCTGGCCTCTTCGATTGACTTGTCATATCCTGAAAGTCTTGCACGTACATTGAATATTACGTATGGTACGCTAAAACTAACATGTGAAAGAATCAGGGTAAGCATTCCTCTTGGAATATTTACATTTGAGAAAATAGTAAGTAATGCAATACCTATAACTATTTCCGGAATAACAACTGGAATATACAAAAGTCCGTTGATTATTCCCTTTCCCTTAAATTTATATCTATAGATACCTACGGCGCCCAAAGTTCCAATGATTGTGGAAAGAATTGTACTTGCAACTGCAATAATAATTGTATTGCCAAATGAGCTAAGTAGTGAGCTATTGCTCCAGAGCTTTATATACCAGTCAAATGTAAATCCTTTCCAACTCAGATACGGCTTACTGGTTGTGGCATTGAAGGAGTTTGCAACTACAACCATGATTGGAAGGAACAAAAACAGATAAACCATTGAACAGAAGGCTATGCTTATCCTTTTGTTTCTTTTCTCTTTTTTCGCCTTTTTCATAAGCACCTCCTATACTCCAAGGTTGTCCATATCTCCACCTAACTTCTGATATATCTTTACAAGTATTAATGTTACCAGGATCAGTATGATTGATAATGCGGCACCAAGTGGCCAGTTGTTGGCACTTTTAAACTGTCTCTCAATCAAGTTACCAATCATATCTGTATTTCCTCCACCAAGGATATTTGATACAAAGAAATATCCAAGACAAGGAATGAATACCATTATGCATCCTGAAAAAATACCACTCGATGTTAATGGAAGAATAACCTCAAACAATGTTTTTACCGGTTTAGCTCCAAGATCGCTTGATGCCTCAAGTAAGCTTCCGTCCAGTTTTTCAATTGCTGTATAAAGTGGAAGAACCATGAATGGAATAAAGCAGTAAACCATACCTAATACAGTAGTTCCAGTCTTATACAGGAAATCAACCGGTTCGTTGACCAGATGGGTCACCATCAATAATTTATTTAACCAACCGCTACTTCCAAGGAAAGTTCTCCATCCATATATTCTTATAAGTGAGTTTGTCCAGAATGGAATAATAACAAGCATATAGAAAAGCTGTTTTTTCTTACTCTTGGTTCTTGCAATAATATAGGCAAATGGATATCCAATAAGTACACAGAGCACTGTGGTAATAAAAGCTATCAGTAGTGACTGCGCATATATTTTCAGATAATCCGTTGAAATAAGCTTGCCATAATTAACTGACGTAAATTTGTAGACTACATTGTAGAATTCATCAGTCTGACAAAAACTCATTACTGCTACAAAGATCAGTGGGGCAACTACCAGAAATAAAAGAAGTATTGCTACTGGACCAACTGTAACAATTGCCGGCATCGTATTCGATTTGAATTCATGCTTTGATCTCTTTGCCATAAGCATTCTCCTTTATCTGTCTTTATGCTTTATTACCCTTAAGCAAGTTTAATCTCATCAAGAGCTTTGAAAATCTTGTAACTGTCATTGTGAATTAGTACGCCATCTTCCGGTTCCCAATATGGATAGATGATACTTCCGATAGCTGGTAATTCCTGTCCGGCAAGTCTTTCTATTTTTAACTCATTACCATTTGGAAGAGAAACTATACATTTCAGAACCGAACCAACATATACATAATCTTTAACCTGTGCCACCAGTTCAAAGCCTTCATGTGCTTTAGTATCAAATCTCATTTTCTCTGGTCTTACAGATACTGTTGCATATTCCAGGATTGAAAAACTATCATCGCATTTAACCTTTACTGCTCCATTTTCAAGAGTAACGGTTGCTATACCATCAGTTACGCTTGTTACACATCCATCATATATATTGGTTTCACCAATAAAGGTAGCAACAAATCTCGTTGCAGGATGCTCATAAATATCAGTTGGACTGGCCAGCTGATCCACAATCCCATCATGCATAATTGCTATTCTGTCGCTCATGGTAAGTGCTTCTTCCTGGTCATGGGTTACATATATAAATGTGATGTTAAGCTTTTTCTGAAGTCTCTTCAGTTCCAGCTGCATCTGTTTTCTAAGCTTAAGATCAAGTGCTCCAAGTGGCTCATCCAAAAGTAATACTCTTGGTCTGTTAATGAGCGCCCTTGCGATTGCAACTCTCTGCTTCTGTCCTCCTGATAACTGTGAAGGATATCTGTTTTCGAAGCCTGAAAGCTGAACCATCTCCATCATCTCAAAAACACGTTCTTTGATTTCTGCTTTTGGGACCTTCTTCATCTTGAGACCGTAAGCTATGTTGTCAAATATTGTCTTATGAGGAAAAAGTGCATAGGTCTGAAATACCGTATTGACATTTCTTTCAAATGGTTCCTTTTCCTCTATAGCTTCACCCTCAACCTTGATCGATCCGGTCGTTGGTTCTTCAAATCCGGCAATCATACGAAGAGTAGTAGTCTTTCCACATCCTGAAGAACCAAGAAGTGTAAGGAATTCGCCTTCATCAACCGTGATATTTAAATCCTTTACCACATGGTTCTTACCATATAATTTATTTACACCAGTTAATTCAACTATTGTTCCCATGTGAACACCTCCGATTACAGTGCCTTAACACCTCTTTCGCCTGTACGAATTCTAATAGCGTCTTCGATGTCTCTTATGAATATCTTTCCATCTCCTACATGATCTGTAGCACAAACTTCACGAATATTCATGATTACTTCTTCAACAATCTTATCCTCTACTACAACCTCTACCTTAATCTTTGGAAGAAGATTGATTGTAGTCTTTAATCCTTTTATCTCATTTACTGTTCCTTCAGAGGATCCTTTTTGTGTACCACAACCCATCGCTGTTGATAATGTCATACCACCGCAATGAACTTTATCCAGTACTTCCTTAACAGCTTCCAACTTTTCAGGTCTGATAAAAATTATTAACTCTTTCATGTTTGCATCCTCCTATGGAATCCCAGCCCTATTTGCTGGTAATAAAAAAGCAAGGAAACTGTAAACGCAGCTCCCTTGCCGGATTTCATTTGCATTATATATTGGTATCAGCCAACTGCTTAACCAGACATTGATTTGTTATGTGTAAATATAAAGCATCAACTACTTCTTTTCAACTAATCAAAATAACCATTTTTCTACTACTTTATGAGTATATTTAATCTTTTTCTCTAATCATTTTGAAAAGGCCTACCCTGTTGTTAATACCCAATTTGCGGTAAAGGTTTAAGATATGCTTCTTCAGTGTGTTCTCTGAAATAACCAAAGAATCACAAATAGTAGTATTGTCCCTGCCTTCCATCAAAAGCTTAAGTATAGTTTCCTCTCTTCTGGTAAGTCCAAACTTTTCTGTTGCTGCTGCCACTGAAAGCTTCTCACTTATCAGATCGCCGCTTTTCTTCTGCTGATATAGTCTGTATGCAAGATGGTCCTTAAGCAAATCAAGAATAAATATATCATCATATACAAAATCATCTTTGCCAATGGTTCTATAGAAGGTTACTATTCCCACAAACTCTTTCTTTCTTGCAAGAACCATCTGAAGTGAATAATGCCACTTGTTAGTCTTATACACCTTCTTATAATAATCAGTCTCAACTCTTTTAGCATCATCAATGATATCTGTTTCCCTGTATATCAGCATCTTTCCACTATAGAGAATTCCACGGCTGTAATCTATCTCATCATACACCATGGACATATCCTCTTCACAGTTAAACAGAACCGGAGATACCAGCTTATTGGCTCCGTCTGGTGATGCAAGATGAAAATCTGCACTATCGTAATCAATAAGCATCTTCATCTGTTCAAGGAACTGTTCTCGCATCTCATCGATATTGGCCATTGTATAAATCTTATAAATGATGCTGTTTAGCAGAATCCAGTCATTAGTATCAAGTGTTCTCATGGGCTATTCTCCTCATCTATATTTATGCTGAGACAAAAACAAAAAGACGCCTGCAATATGCAAACGTCTTTGTTTATAAAAGAATTATCACACTGGATTTTCTTTGTCAACCTATATCGAATATTTAGTTGGTCAAAATCAAATAAATGCCAGCAAATAATTATACATATGCTACTACAGACCCAACCAGAATCAACCATATAATAATTGATATAATTGGACAAATTAGATATGGTAATAGTTTTTTATTTTTAATCATTCCTATTATTGAAACAATTACATATACTATTCCACCAATAATAGGATAAACAATAAGCAACACTGATGCCATTCTAAATCCATATTGAAATATTTTATGATTGTCTGACAGTGTAAGTATGATTGAAACAAGACTTAAAACCGTATGAATAGCAAAAATCCCAAAAGCTATTTTTCCGAATATAGTTTTATCGACATATTTTTTCATTGAATCACCTCTACAACATTTTTCGTTAGTTCCACATCAAACATATAAAGAACCATATTCCGATGATTACTGCTTCTATTACCAACAGAATAATTGCTATCGTTTGAAATGCTATATGTTTTTTCATTATATAATGCAATAACACATTATAAGCTCCATAGATTAATGACAGCAACATTTCCTGCCAGGTAAAAATGTAGAATTCTATAAGGATGTTATATATTTCAAAAAGAATTCCAGCAAGAAGAAACCCGCTTATAAATTGTTTTGATGTTTTATTAAATCGTATGTGCATCAACTTTTGCTCCCATTCAAACATTTTGTCCAATATTAATAGGCTGAAACATCAATATAATACAAGCCATCTCTATTACAAAAATAATATATTCTTTTTACACCTCTAATTTTAAGCCTACTTTCAGCCCTACCCTCCGGATACAGCTTTATGATTTGCATACCGTCCGATGACAACGCTGCAACAAAAGATATATAATGATTCTTTGTCATTTCATGATCTATTTGTACATAATATTCATCCTCTATTTTCTCAATAAGTATCATATGATTATCATCAGAAAGTTCTGCCTGCTCTGGCAATAACTGCACTCCATGGCAGCTTATTGTCATCTCACCCATACTGTGAATGACATTTCCACATACTGGGCATACATAGAATTGAGACCGCAGCATATTGGCAGATACGTTCATATTGGTGATTGCATTCCCTGATAAAAGTTCAGTGATAGAAATCTTAAATGCGCTCGCAATAGGTTCTAACAATGATATATCTGGGTACCCTTTAGCTGTCTCCCACTTCGAAACCGCCTTATCTGAAACATTTAATATCATTGCCAACTCACTTTGTGTTAGATTGTTTTTTTCTCGCAGTTCCTTAATAACTGCACCTGTAACATACTGATTCATATATTTTTACCTCCATGCAGTCATTTTATAATCACTCACTTAACAAATGTACCTACGCAAAGTAGAGCGACTACATCTTATCTATTCATAGCAAAGCATTCTCCACTAATTCATATTTTGAAACATTCATTTTCACTTTACCCACAACATTAAAACATATTCCCTTCGCATCTATATCCGTTGGAATAGTGGTCGACATCACCTGTCTGCCGTCTTCTAAGAATATCTCAACGCTATACCGGTCTAAAATAAATCTTGCCTTCAAAACTCCCTCTTTGTTTGATATCTCCGCTCTGCGCTGATGAACAGTAGCCCTTCTGGACTCAGAATATTTGCGACTAATTTCTACAATTGACTCCTTTGGTCTAAATATAAAATCCGTGTGGAATGTGTCATTCTTTGCCATAGAGATAGTAAACATATCATACATGTTTTCATTGTCATCTGGAAATATTTCTACTTCCATATCAACAGTTCTTCCCTCTATATCTTTTAAAACAATTTCCCCAGCATCATCACTGAGCAAAACATCTTTATATTCGACGAAATCTTTTCTTCTTTCTTTCAGTTCAGATACGGGTAATTGGTATAATCTGTTTCCCACTATTTTTAATTCCCTGGGTAATGACATCTGTCCAAAATATGGTTCATGAATATCATGTCCAGAAGAGTTATCCCAGTTTTGCATCCAGCCAATCATTATTCGCCTTCCGTCCGGACTCTCTGTAGTCTCTGGGGCATAAAAGTCAATTCCATAGTCTACCGTATGGTATGCTTGCGGTATAAATGTATCTGTACTCTCTTCGTAATCTCCTATTATACATATTGTATTATTGCCGTTACGATATTCAAATCCTTCTGGCAGCATCTCCTGAGGGCTAACAATGACCACTGCTTTTCCATCTAATAAAAAGAAGTCAGGACACTCCCACATCTTCCCAAAGTAACCATCATTTCCCACGAAAACATTTACATATTGCCAGTGAAAACCATCTTTGCTTTTGTACAAAAGAATCTGTCCTCTGTCATCTTTATCCCTGGCTCCTATAATGCATCGATATTCGCCGTCAGTTCCTTTCCAGATTTTGGGATCTCTAAAGTCCAAAACACTAAATCCTTCTGGAATCTGACTGGTGGAAATAACGGGATTTGACTCATATTTTGAATAATTTTCGCCATCTCCAATTGCAATACATTGCTGCTGATACTCTTTATTAGATCCATCAGCCTGTTTACGAGACACAACACCGGTATAAATAATCAGATGATTGCCGTCTTTATCTTCCATTGCCGTTCCAGAAAAACAACCAAAGGCATCATATAATTCATCCGGTGCTAAAGCAACAGGCTTATATTCCCAACTTAGTAAATCATTACTTACAGCATGTCCCCAGTGCATAGGTCCCCATGCAGCATTATATGGATGATACTGATAGAACATATGATACTGACCATTATAATAGCTAAATCCATTAGGATCATTCATCCATCCAACTCTAGAAGACAAATGGAAACAAGGTCGATCGGTGCTCTTTATTGTTTTCTCATGTTCAATTTCATACTTTCTTGCATCACAAAGTTGTTGACTCAATGCTACCTCCATAAACTTTTTTGCTCTCAAACTTTGAATTTTTAACTCAATGAGTTCTTAAATCATTAG
This sequence comes from Lachnospiraceae bacterium UBA1712, assembly GCA_002317175.1. GTDB lineage: Bacteria > Bacillota > Clostridia > Lachnospirales > Lachnospiraceae > Colinaster. Next base: position 58,109 of record DCJA01000041.1, read on the forward strand.
CCACTTCATATGCCTTCTAAATATCTCGTATAATATCCACCTAGTATTCACTATCTTCTGCATTACCCACAATAGTTGCAAGCTTTCTTATTCTCATTATATTAGATACAAATGAACACACTACAAAACCAACGCTCAATCCCACCAATGCCAGGGTACATTCAATCGCATTCAGTTTAAACATTTCTGTATTTCTTGTAATCAGTCCAACACACATATAATAAAATAAATCACCCGGAATCAATGGCACCATTGTAGGATACATAAAATATGTGGCTGGAACATGTTTTATTCCAGATACTATTTCAGCAAAGAGTGCTGCGATTAGTGCCGAAAGCGCCACGTATACAATCCTGTTGGGAATAAATGATAGAAATAACAGGTAAAATATTCTTGTAACGCCTCCACCTATTCCCGCAAATATCAAATCCTTTTTTTCAACTTGAAAGACTATTGCAAATCCCAGACTTGCTAATACTGATAAAACAACCAGTTCAATATTTCCCATCATATTAATGCTCCTAAAACAAACTCAATGCGTCAGCTCCAAAAAGAAGACTTGCTATATATAATCCTGCCACAATAGTAATTACTTCTAATAAAACCTTTACCATTTCGATGATTCCGTTCATCTCATTTCCACAAAAAATATTTCGCACAGCATTAACCATAGGAATTCCCGGTATGAGGTAAAATGCATTTGTGATGATTATAGCAGATATATTTTTTGCAATTCCTACTCTTGTAAATATTATGGCTGAAAAACCGCAGAACATCATTGCAACTACATTAGATATAATTCTATTTAACTTTGCTCTTGAGAAAAACATTGTTATGAAATACAAGACCACGGTATTAAAGCTTATTACCAGCAGATCCGTCCAGCTTCCTCCAAATATTCGTCCCAGACTTATCATTGCAACGATATAACCCAAAAGCTGTATTGAATTTGAATAAGACTTAACCATAAGTGTCTCATACAACATATCCATAAGTGTGTCTGGTTTCGGATTCTTATTAATTATTTCATGAACAAGAAGATTTAATTTGCCCAGCTTATATAGATGAATTCCTGTATTTGGAACGCTCTCCTGTCTTGAATAGTAATTTTCTTTTTCATCTGTTACACCTATTGATATAACAGAGCCTCCGTAAAATACACTTACCGCTTTGAGACGATAGCATCTGCAAATTCTTCTAACACTAATATTCACCCGTTCAAGATTGGCCCCATTTTCAAGCATCTCTCTGCATAAACAAACCAAGAAATTAAGTACTGTTTCTGTCCTGTTATTAGTCTTATTGCTCATTTATTTCTATTTCTCCTGTTAATCCTTCCACCGATATTTTATATTTACCAAATTCCATTTTCATCTTTCCACTAGCCGCATCGTAAAAATTCAGTTCCATAAACGGACAGTCAAATTCAACTGTTCTGCATTCCCCTGGCTTTAAAAATACTTTTTCAAATCCCTTCAATAATCTGGCCTCACGCTTGATTTCCTTTCCTGGCGTCCCTATAAACATCAGTACAGTCTGATAGCTCTCTATTCTTCCAGTATTTTTTATATTTACAGATACATGTACGCAATTCTCGCCCAAGCCACATTCAAGATTACTATACTCAAAGGTCGAATAGGATAATCCATGTCCGAAATCATATTTAGGCTTAATGTTCTTTTTGTCCAGGTAAGTATAGCCATGGTACTGTTCATACCTTTGCTCATCGGCTTCCCAATCAATTTCTACCAAATTCTCTTCTCTATTCGGTATTGCAAATGGAAGTCTTCCACATGGACTTATCTTTCCAAACAGTATTTCTCCCAAAGCAGTTCCTCCCTCCATACCTGGATAGAACTGCATCAAGATTGCCCCTGTCATTCCCGTTATATCGTCCAAAACTATTGCTCCACCACCGTTTAAGACCAGTACGGAATCCTGCCTTATTTCTGCAACTGCACTAATAATGTCAATATCCTGCTTTGACAGCCCTAAACCATTTACCCTGTCACCACCAAACATTTCATTTTTTATAATCGCTTCATCCGCCTTAATATGTTCTCCTTCTACATGATAGTCATTTCCGGCTATAATAATCACTGCATCAGCCTCCCTTGCAAGGCGCTTACAATGGCCTATGCTTTCGCCAGAATAAACTATAAGTTCCGCTCCTGAAAGAATCTTCCATATACCTTCAACAGAGTTAACAATATAAGGCGGATATGTTCTACTTGATCCTCTGTCTCCCTGATTATCTTCCTCAGCAAGTCTGCCAAGTACTACAATTTTCTTCCCTTTACCTTTGCAGGTTAATGGTAGCGTATCATTGTTGTTTTCAATCAGCGTTATACCTCTTCTCGCACACTCCAATGATAACTGTATATGCTCTTTAAAAAGATTCTTATTTTTCTTTATTTCATTTCTTTCTTTTAATAGTCTTTCCCCATGAGCAAGCATTGTTCTAACAATTCTAACAGCTGCTTCATCAATTATATCAAGCGCTACAGTTCCATCATCTACAGCCTTATGAAGAGCATCTCCGAAACAGTAAGTATGCGGCATCTCAACATCCATTCCCGCGTTTGCAGCCTTAACCGTATCGTTTATGCCCCATGTAAAATCAGATATTACAAATCCATCAAAATCCCACTCTTTTTTAAGAATGTCTGATATAAGATACTTATTCTGTCCACATATCTCACCATTGTAGCTATTATAGGCTGTCATTACAGCACCAGCACCAGCCTCAATACATTTTTTAAATTGCGGGAGAAATACCTCTCTTTCTGCTCTGATATCACTTATTATATTTATGTTTAATCGATTATTCTCCATGGAGTTAAATGCAAAGTGTTTAACACATGCTATGACTCCCGTGCTTTGAACTCCCTTTACCAGACTAGCACCCATTTCCCCAATTAGAAATGTGTCTTCGCCATAACTCTCCTGTGCTCTCCCCCATCCTGAATGATATGGAAGATTAATACAACATCCTCCAAACAGATTACCTCCTGCCATTATTACCTCTGAGCCAATTGCTTCGCCGATTCTTCTTTCAAGATCACGATCAAATGTTGCTCCTCTTAACACTGCAGTTGGAAATCCTGTATAGACTCCTTTTGAGCATACAACGCCCCTGGAACCATCTACAAACAATACAGGCATTACATTTTCCTTTGCTAATCCTCCTGCCCAGTATGGGGTCTCATTGTAATGTATCTTCTTGCGATTCAATATTTGACTTCTAATCTCTTCGCGTGTCAACCTTCCACTCATCAGTGAAATTTTTTCTTTTAAAGAAAGCCTACCCACAATTTGATTAGCAATATCGTTATAAGATAGTCTGTATTCCTTCCAATTCTCTTCTATACGTAATTCCTGTTTTCCCATTGTTCAACAATCTCCTTTAGCATTGCCAAAACTCTTGGAGTCTCATAATCAAGATACCCCTTAAGATCGTCCTTGTCTTCTTCTCTTTTCACAGAATCACGATATTCCTTAGGTGTTACACCTGTGTACTTCTTAAAGCTTCTATAAAATGTATTTTCTGATATGAATCCACAGACATCCATTATATAACCTATGCTTTTTGTTGAGTATTTTAATAGTTTTTTTGCTTTTTCAATTCTAAGGTTATCAAGTAAATCTTTTGCTGATGTATCCAAAGTTCCTTCAACAGCTCTATCCAGAGTTTTCCTGCTGACACCCATTTTTTTGCAAGCATCCTCAAGAACATTTTCATTCATAAGATTATTTTCCAAATAATCAACAAGCATTCTTACCATATTGGATGCATTCCCCGAATCTTTGCTTTTCTTACGCTTATCATATACTGCAAACTCCATTAGATCAGCAATAAGTGAGCATACCTGTGCCCTAACTCTATAAATTGAAGTCCGCTTTTGGGCAAGTGTTTCGTATACGATTTTTGCCAAACGATAGTATAACAGTTCGTAGCCGCATTCAGGTTCCTCGTCAGTGGTTGAATTAATATAGAAATGCAATATTTCCTCAACATTCTCATTGTCGTCAAACAGCAAAAATTCATCCGACAACTGTACTACCATACACAGGCACTCACTGCCATCATTCATAAGTGCATGAAGTTCTCTTGGATTAACCAGCACAAAATCTCCTGCCCTAAGATTATATTCCTCAGACTGAACCTTTAGCGTCATCTCTCCTGATAATACAGCAAGAAATTCGTACTCTTTATGCCAGTGCCATTTTACACTGTCTAATGACATTACAAATGCATTTACTGGAAGTTTACTTTTGTTTGAAATTGTTTCATATACCGAATAATTCATATCTTTATTCCTCTTACATTGATTATATACTCAAAAGCACCTGTAAAGATACAGGTGCTTCGCATAAATATACAATCTATAGACAAATCAATTATTCTGCCATTTTTCCGTTCTTTTTATTAGCTAATCCTTCCTGAATCTGAGGATAAATCTTATCTAGATTACAGAAGAATAAAACAACAAGTCCAACAATTATAAGTAATGCAGGAACCATTGTATATACTGTCTTAATACCTGCAATTGTTTCTAATGTCTGTGCCTCAAGTGATCCGTCATATGCTGCCCAGGCAAGACCCCATCCTGTTATAGCTGAACCGAGACCTGCTCCAACCTTCATACCAAAAGATGTAGCTGAGTTTGTAAGTCCATCGAGACGAACTCCTGTCTTCCATTCACCATAATCAATTACATCAGCTACCATAGCAAACAAACCAGCGTTATGTGGAATACCACCAATACCAAGTAATACTAACCCAGCTGCTGCTGTTCCAAAACAAGTAGGAGCAAATGCCATAATCAATACACCAAGAAGTTCAAGAACGTAACCACACATCATACTCTTCCATTTTCCAAGGAATTTGTTGATGTAAGGGAAAACAAGATTACCAATCATCTTTGGAAGAATGAAGCAAAGTGTTAAAGTTCCCATGAGTGCAACATTACCAAGTACATTTCTTGCGAAATAAATTCTAAGTCCGTTGTTTACACCAAGAATTGTATAGTTTAATACGAAGATAACTGTTAAAAGCCAGAAATACTTATTTTTAGCAAGATAACCAAAAGATTCTTTTACGCTCATCTTATTATCTTCTGAAGCTTTTTCTGTGTTCTGTTCAACATTTACTCTTTCCTTTGTTCCAAAGAAAGTAATAAGCAAAAGAACGATTGCGATTCCACCAAAGATTAATGACATTCCTGTCCAGCCGAATTTATCTACAAACTTAGTACAGTTATAATTGATAAACAATACTGTTGCCATTGTTAAGAAGAATCTGATTGAGCTCATTGTTACACGATCCTTTGGCTCAGGAGCTTCAAGAGCAAGCAATGTATTGTATGAAAGATTGCATGCTGTATAGATAACTGCTGCCATCAAAACATATGTTACGCAGGCAAATATCAGTTTACCAGTATATCCCATTGTTTGCGGTATACTAAACATCAATACCAGTCCCAGACCCATTGGAATTGCTGAATACAAAATCCAAGGTCTTGCTTTACCCCATTTTGTATGTGTTCTATCAATAATGCTTCCCATAATAAGATCTGAAACACCATCAAGAAGTCTGCTTAACAACATTAGTGTTCCAATTGTTGCTGCTGCTAATCCAACACTATCTGTGTAATACAGAGTCAAATATGATCCAATTGTTGTCCATACTAGATTACAACCTGCATCACCAACTGCAAACGATATAATTTCTTTCCACGTAGGTTTCTTTCCGTTCATTTTTCCTTCCTCTCTTCCAGTCAAATCTATAGATTGTTTTATTTTCCAAGGAGATTAAGTGTTATTAGTTCCACACTGCCTTCACCCTTGTATATCAGATATAATTCTTCATCTGCATCTGCAAATGAAACCTCTGTTGCTACTGATGCCCATTCAGAGGATGACTCCAGTTTTAAACAAGCAACTGTCTCACCATCAATTTTGCTATGAATTTCCATAGTTCCATTGCATTCTCCTCTATATTTAAGAGCAATTTTCTTAGTGTCTTTCAGAGCTAAATATTTATAACCAACTAATGTTCCCGCTTTTATATTCTTGATGAAACGCTCACCCTGTTGTGCTGTCATATACGGAAAATCAATTTCAGCGTTTGTTCTTCCTAACGATGAGAGAGCTCCCATGTGACCATTTGAGAGATTACAGCAATATACTGCCTCATAAGTACCTATTCCTGGAAGTGGGCCATCATTAATACCGCTTGTAGTAATAGTGACCTGAGGAATATATCCCTTCTCATCAAAGAATACTTTTTCGGCGCATCCCTGTCTGTTGTACTGGTTGATAAATGTATGTCTATGGTAGAACATGTACCACTGGTCATTTACACAGACAAGACCACCATGATTATTTCCGACGCTCATCAATTTGTCTTCTTCTTTGCGTCCCATATATCCTACATCACCATTACTTACTATTACGCCTTTGAATTCAAAGCCTTCCATCGGACTGTCACTTATGGCATAACAGAGCTGATGAGTGTTTACGGATGAATAAATCAAATAGAATCGTTCATTTATCTTTCTAATAGAAGGTCCTTCAAAGTATTCATTTCCTTCAAATGAAGTTCCCTTTCCATACTTAAGACTTGGTGCTACTACCGTAGGACCATCAATAACTGTCAGCATGTCATCTGCTAATCGAATTACACTTCCGCCCTTAAGATCCTGCTCCTTATATCTTGGAATGCTTATCATACATGGTGCAAAACCGAAGTATAGGTAGTTACCCTCCTCGCAACAGATTAACGAAGGGTCATAAGGCTGATTATCTGCCATAATAGAGCCATCACTATAATGAACTCTTCCATAATATTCATACTTACCGGCTGGAGTATCACACACAGCTACATTGATTGAATCCTGGAACTTAACACAGTAGTATAAATAATATCTGCCATCTGGGCCCTGAACCACATCTGGCGCATACAGTGGCATTTTTTCTGCATTAAATGGATCCTGCCCTTTTTCATAGATAACGCCTTCATATTTCCATTCAGAAAGATCATCTGTTGATGCTGACCATGCAACATAATCCAGTTCACAGAATTCATTTCCGTTTTCCAGATCATGACTTCCAAATACGTACAATCTATCACCAAAGACATGCGGCTCAGCATCAGGAATATGTTCATATAATGGCAAATATGGATTCTGACATTGTCCTTTCAAATCGTTTCTCCTCTCTCTTCTATTTTCTTAATGCGTTAATAATTGGGGATTAGTAACACAAATCTTTAATTCAATAATAGTATTTTCGTTTTTTCATTTCTCTCAATTTGAGATTGTTTCACTGTCAAAATTGGACATTTTGTGGTTTACTATTTCAACGAAAAAAGAGCTATGACCTAAGTCATAACTCTTTTCCATCATTTTTTATATTAATAATTTCACTCAAAATGTGCCTTCATTGGATTACCCTCTGAATATACGCCTCCATCCCCATGCGTATTTAACAAAATCAAGGGTAACTAATCTTATCCCCCCAAGATAAAACCTCTTCCCAAAATCCATCAACTTCTAACAACCCATATCTCCACATAACGGCTCTATCTTTTTCTGATAGTTCTTTTAATTCCATCCATAGCACATCCTTTATGGCTTGCTCATCTATTGGTTCCTCAGGGTCATACCCTATGATTGCATTTTGCTCGTCTGGAACTTCAACCAAAAAAGAATGTTCTGTTCTTCCACGACTATATATTTCTGCCAGTTTCTTGACAATTACTCCGTCAAGTCCACATTCTTCTTTTAGTTCTCTTATAGCTGTCTGCTCGGGAGTTTCACCTTCTTCTATTCCTCCACCAGGAATAGAGTAAAAAGTTCTGCCCTCGTAACACAGTTTTTCCATAAGGATTTTCTTGTCTCTTATAACAAATACAACGCTTCTATTTCTCATAGCAACCCCTCTCATACCTCCCTTGCACAATCGCTTGCTATTCCATTGTTCCTTAGTCATAACATTTGTATGTCCAACTCTCACTTCATTAAGTAACGGAACCGGAACATCATCACAAGTATGATGATAAGTAAACCCCAATCCTACTTCTAATCCCCTCACCCATGCATTCATTAAAAAGTTTACAGAGAAGAGTGAATACTTCTGAAGTATTGATTCCAAAACTACCAACATCAAATTCCGGACAGAGTTCACCTTGTTTATTACTTAGCCAATAGTTACCTGGAAGTTCATTGACAGAAACTACTATATCGTAATCCGGATTAGTTGAATTAAATTTTTCCACTAAAGAATTCATATTACCACCTTCGTTGCAGATAATAACTTTTTTCTCTAATAAACTTCGTTATTTTCGTTTGCTTCAAAACAAATACAGTTTTCCTTCTGTAACAGATTGCAGAATCGTTTTAGACTTATCCCCATATCAGGGAAACAGGATGAGAAAATATCATAGTATACTTCTTTCATTAATTTCCTCCATTCACCGCAAGATTGGAATCTATATCAATTAACAGAGCTCTACATGGAGCACCATCTGCTTGTCCCAGATTAATCGGTGCTGCATTCAAGAAGTAGACTCCTTCTGTCACATTTTTTAATCTAATGCCTTCCAGCAAAACCACTTCTGATTTTAATAGTTCATAATGCACTGCTGCTGGTGCATCTATTGGCCCAACTGTCTGAGACTCATTACCCAATAGACAAATATTATTCATAGCAAATACTTTGGCCGCATCTAAAGTAACAAACATATCTCCACCAATAAGTATCCTTTTAGCGGCCTCTACATCAACACTTCTAGCCTCTGCTATAATGTCTTCTGCCGAGTTCTTACTGAGTGCTCCCTCTCGGAAAACCACATAACACTTTCCAACAAATTTATCCAGTTTAATGTCATCTATTGTTTTTCCATCCCTATAAAAATGGTATGGCGCATCAACATGAGTCCCATTATGAGCGCACATAGTAATTCCAGTTAAATTACAAATATCTCCATCATCTATTCTATTAATGATTCGTCTGCTAGGCGGTATATCCCCTGGGAAAACTTCACATGTGAATACTTCTTGGGAAATGTCATATATTTTCATTTCATTAGTCCCCTATAAATTCGAATTTAATGCTTGTCACTTCTCTCAGATTTCACTATCGAATACCGTGCAACATCAACTATTCCCTGATTGTTTTTTCCAAACTGACGCAAAACGCCTTCAAACTTCATGCCGATTTTCTGCATAACACGACCAGATTTCGGATTATTCACGTCATGCCCTGCATAAACACAGTTTGCGCCTACCTCATCGAACAATACTTCAAGCACCTTCATTGATGCTTCAGGCATATAGCCATTGCCCCAGTACGCTCTTCCAATAACCCACCCCAGTTCCATACATTCCAGTTCTTCTATTGAACTAACGACAGAAATATTCCCAATTAACTCATGAGTGCTTTTTAACTCTATGCCCCACTGATATCGAGACGGAGTCGAATACTGCTGAATACAGTAATTCACGTACCCGCGAGATTCATCCAAGCTTGAGTGCGTAGGCCATGTCAAATATTTAGTAACCTCATCATCAGATGCCCAGTTATTAAATACAGCTTCGGCGTCATCTTCAGTGAAAGGTCGCAATATTAGTCTCTCTGTTACATATTCTTTTGTCCCTATATGTTTCATAGCTTTATCCCCTCAAATTTGAATTTTGAAAAATGGAATTCTTACTCATTTTTGCCTTTCATAATAATTGCTCCAACCATTCTTGAAACCGGTACATCTAGTATTGAACTAAAAATGTTTATTAATAAAATCCACCCTTTCCTGGTGATTAGTTGGAGGTGCATAATCCGGTGAATCAACTGACCATTCTGAAACAACCTGCACCTCAGTAGTGATAATCATATTATTAGTAATATAAATGTATATCTCTACAGATGCATCACATACTCCTGCTTCCCAGCCTCGTATATATTTCTTCCCAGCATCGGTTTCATCCTGAATCCAATTCTCTTTCATATATTCAAAAGCCTTCTGGGCAGAATCATTGTCCATAAACATATAATAGTTGCATTCATCATAATACAGATCATCGTCTGTCTTTTTTGGTGCATACTCTTTTAATTTATTTCTAATGGTTGATTCATCAGGCCAAATATCTGTATCAAAAAAGCCTAAGTATTCGTCCATCACTATCTCAGCTATATCTTTTACAGATAGTTTTGAACCATCTGCAAGAACATCCAATATATAGAAATGCAAAATGATATCTTTATCTGTGAAACTTTTTGCCTTAAATGCCTTATAAAGCGGATTATAGGCCACATCTCTGCTGTCTACTGATATAAAAACATTCTTTCCATTTATCTGACAGTTCTTCTACACTACAGTCCACGGCTTTTGCATTATACGTGAAACTCTCACCGTCAAAATCTACAATTTTAACGTCATATTTTAAATCTAAATCATCTAGTCGTAGCATATCTCTTAATTCTGGTATCATAACTTTCCTCTTTTCTTATCCCTTGATAATTCTTAACACTGTATCAAGTGCTGCCACATCAATAGTAACATTATAATATCCTGGATCTATGATAAGTCCCATCTTAACCGGAGCATTTCCATTAATATTCTTTGTTGTCTCTAAAACAGAAACAAAAGTTCCATTCATCATCATGAATCCTACTCTGCCAGCCTTCTGATAGAATTCAACAAGACGCTCCTGCGAAGTAAATACTGGATGGTATCCTGTATTATTAGGACCAGATAATAAGAACACTCTTTGTCCACCATCTTTATGGTCTCCAAATGGAGTAGAATAAAAGACATTAGCATTCCCAAAATCCTTTAAGAATATTTCATCATTTATTTCGCCTTTATCATGCTTATCCAAAAGTTCTATAGCCGAACATTCCATTTTTTCTTTCCCTTCTTGAATTAAAATACTTCATCGATATTTCACTACACAATTAAGAACAATTCATACTAATATTTATGCCTTCATCAACATAATCGTTTTGTCTTATATGATAATTCTTATAAATCTCCTTTAAATCATTCTGATCAAACTGTTTGAATATTTTGTACAAAGCTTCTAAGCTCATACCTGCAGCGCACATCTCTTCTACAACTCTTTTATCTTTTTCATTCATGCTTATTTCATCCTTCAATTATATCTTCTACTATGTCGAAAAGAGATGGTGGGAACAAATAATACTCTTCCAACTCACACATGATTCTATACCATCCCTTTTCAATAGAGATTACTTCATATGTTTTTCCCTTCTTGAAAGGCTTGATTACATAGTCTTTAAATCCATTTCCATTATATCGTAATTTTCTTTATACTATTTTTCATTTTTATCAGCTTCTCTTATAGACTTTATTCTCTGATACATTCCTGGATGATCATACTCAGTAAATTCTATAAATGGATGAGGATATACATTTATTAGTTCATCACTACTGAGTGTCTTAAATGTCTTAATAAGCGCTTCTGCATATCCATTTTTAACAGATTCTCTGTCTGCCTCATACTCTTCCCATCTTGATTTGTACATTGAAAAAATACTTGATACAAACATTACAGGTTTAAGTATGTAACCAAATACTATAAAAATAAGATAATAGTTATTTGATGTAATACCAAATGAATCTCTCACCCAGCTTGTTAATACAAGAATTATATCTGGCTTAACCATTATAAGAAGCACTATTGCAGCCAAGAGAACTGTTTCAAAATAACTAATAAAGTTAAGAATATTCTTCTTATGCTTTAAGTGACCAATCTCATGTGATAATACAGCCAATAATTCATCTTCTGCATTTTCATTCATAAAGTTATCAGCTATTCCAAACTCTCTATGCCAGAACAACTTAAGCAAGAATGCATTCTTCATGGTTGTTTTTTTAGATTCATTATATACATATATTTTCTTTACTTTTTTCTTCGAACTCTTCTGAAGCGCATTGATTTTATCTTTTAATTCTCCATCCTCAAGTTCAGTGAAAATATATTGTTTTTTTAACACACCATAAGATATAAACTGTGCAATGGCAAAAAATAAAAATACTACTATAAATATACCAAACAGAATCAGAAAACTTCTTAAATAACCAACAGAATAATTATTGGTCCACCTTCCAAGATGTTCCCCTATATATGTTAATAATTCAAGAAATCCAACAGTTACAATTAGGCCTAAAGCTCCATTAAGTACTTCGTCCTTAACAAACTCTTTTAAATCTTTTTTATTAAGACCATATTTCTCCATTAAGCCAAAAGTAATCTCATATGATGAATATATCTCAACAACTGTAGAAATAGCCCATATGAGCATATATGTAACTAAGAAGACCAAATATGGATTGTGATTGCACAAATTATCTATTACTGCATAGACTGGTGAAAATATCAATATAACATCCAACACTAAATTTATTGCTTTATATTTGCTTTTTAGTTTTTTTCTGTCTGCTTCAAAATTAATATATGTCTGATATCTCTCAGGTTCATATACATCAGCTACCTCTTCAGGCAATGGCTTCAATCTATGTTTATCAGATACTCTTGTTAATATCATATCGTATAATAAACTTCCTAATGACATTATCAAAATAAATATTCTTGCTGTGAACATATCCCTTCTCCTATATATATTCTATCCTACAACTAGAATAATTCATATGCTGTACATTTTAATGGTCAAATTAAATTCTGGTT
>DCJA01000006.1 GCA_002317175.1 Lachnospiraceae bacterium UBA1712
CGAGACGGGACTCGAACCCGCGGCCTCAACCTTGGCAAGGTTGCGCTCCACCAACTGAGCCACTCGCGCATTTCTTGTCGCTTTTCATCAGCGACAATATGTATAATACACTAAGGAATATTGTATGTCAACACTTTTTAATAAAATTATTTAGAAATTTTTCTAATAGTCAAAAAACTGTATACAATTAGTTTTCAAGTGTGTCTCTGTACTTAACCTTATATACTCTGCAAAGAGAATCATCAATTCTTCTCTCATCGATAGTTCCATTCTGAACTGCAGCCACTACAGCATCAAATGCAGTCTGGAAGTTCTCAGGCATCAGGATCATATCCGCTCCAGCCTTCAATGCCTTTACAGCAACCTCATCAGCAGCATAGTACTGAGTAATTGAACTTACATTCATGGCCTCAGTAATAATTATACCATCATAGCCCATCTCATTGCGAAGAAGTTCTGTCATTACGGCTTTTGAAAGTGAACAAGGCATGTTGTCCTCTGTAAGCTCTGGAGCCGAGAAATGACCAACCATTATCATATCTGTTCCTGCTTCAATGGCTGCCTGGAATGGTAAAAGTTCAGATTCAAGCATCTGTTCTTTTGTTCTTTCAGTTGATGCAAGCTCCTGGTTAGGATTACCATCTACATACCCTTTGCCAGGAAAACTCTTTACACAGCTAAATACTCCAGCTTCCTTTAGGCCACCAATTGCACTAGCTACCATTGTCGATACATTACTAGCATCTTCTCCAAACGAATCACTTGCTCCATTGCTCATAACATCAGCCACAGGTGCAAAATCAAGATTAAATCCATTGGCAACAAGATAATTACCAATAGTATTAAAATTGTCAAATGAAGTACTTGAATTCCCCTCTGCTGCAACCTCTTTTTCAGTCATGGTACTTTCCACTTTAAGCGATGACATGTTACCATCTGATCCACCTGCCTCAGAAACAGCAATAAACATTGGATATCTATTAAACGAAATCGTGCTGTCTATCATAGTCTTGAGCTGATCTTCAGACTTTATATTCTGTTTTGAATATACGATTCCACCGATTGGATACTGTTCTAAAGCATTCTTTGTTCCGTCTCCTGCTTTTGTGACATTACCCTGCCCAGTTAAAATCTCAGGTGACAATATAAATAAACCTGCAACCTTTTCCTCCAAAGTCATCTCTTCTATCATGGATCTAACCATTTCTTCAAGCAATTCCTCATCAGACTGCTCATTGACTTCTTCGGTCACCTCTGGTTCTTCTACTACTTCCTCGGTTTCTTCAACACTTTCAGGAGTCATATCAACTATTTCTGTTTCTTCTACGACTTCTGTTGGTGTAGGCGTAGGTATGATTTCTTCCTGAGTGGCAGTATTCCTATCAAGTCCCATTACTACTTTTATGCCAAAGAAAGCGCCAACTCCTATGACTGCCAAAACAAGGAATAAAACAGCAAAAGCTATAATCCTGTTTCTTCTTCTAATCTTCTGACGCACCAATCGTCTTTCTGCTTTTTTGTCTATTGGCTTTTCTACATTATTGTTTTCTGCTTCAGACATTTATATTCTCTCCCAATCTGCTTCACTTCAACAAATGCTAGTATAGCATATTATGTCCAATTACAAAATATAATATTTCCTTAAGAAAACAACATAAATAAGCGGATACCAATCTCAATTTCAATTGATACCCGCTTCTATGACGATGACTCCAATGGACTTTACCTCCTTTTAATTAATCTCACCCAATATTCAATTGTTATGACATCTCCTTAGCATATTCTCTAATTGTACTTATGTACTGTAGTTCCTGGATCTTACTCTATGTTTTTATTCGGATCTCATCTGGTAACTACTAACTTATGCTCCACTTGCTATGTCTAATATATGTTATACACTTATCTTTCTGGTGGACTATACCTCCTTTAGTAAGATTTGTGTTTGTTTTTGTTTGTTTATGTATTCATTATATCATCGCTCCAGCTTTTGTCAACACAATTTTTGAATATTTTAAATATTTTTTCATTTTTCTATTTTATGCGCAATTATGTCTCTTTATTACCTTTATATTGTGTGAATATTCTGACAATTTGCCCCTGCATAGTTCTATTACAAGTGACCAACATACTGCGTAATCCCAAATAAAAAGACAGACTGCATATACAGTCTGTCTGATAAATCACATATTATCAATATATCTATATTATATTGAAGCAGTAACAAATATATCGTAGATAGCTTTGATAGCTGTCTCAAAATCGTTGTTAGATACACCAATGATAATGTTCAACTCACTAGATCCCTGATCAATCATCTTAACATTAACATCTGCATGAGCAAGTGCAGAGAAAATTCTTCCAGCTGTACCACGCTGAGACTTCATACCTCTACCTACTACTGCAATAAGGGCAAGATCAGCCTCAATTTCAATTGTATCTGGCTTTGCTATTCTGTGAATTCCAGATACTACCTGCTGCTCCTTGTCCATGAACTCATCCTGATGAACAAATACTGTAAGTGTATCGATACCAGATGGCATATGCTCAAAGCTGATTCCATTGTCTTCAAAAACATTGAGGACTTTACGGCCAAAACCAACTTCTGAATTCATCTTGTCTTTTTCTATATTGATTGAACAGAATCCCTTCTTACCAGCAATACCTGTAATGATATACTTAGACTTCTGGCAAGTACTCTCAACGATCCATGTACCATTGTCTTCTGGTCTGTTTGTATTCTTAATATTAATAGGAATACCTTCAATACGAACTGGGAAGATAGCATCTTCATGAAGTACACCAGCACCCATGTATGATAACTCTCTAAGTTCCTTATATGTAATAGTATCAATACCTACAGGGTTGTCGATAATTCTAGGATCTGTAATAAGGAAACCTGATACATCAGTCCAGTTCTCATATATATCTACCTTAGCAGCTCTTGCAACAATCGATCCTGTTATATCAGAACCGCCTCTGGAGAAAGTCTTAACTGTTCCATCTGGAAGTGCTCCGTAAAAACCAGGAACAACAGCATTATCAGTCTTAGAAAGTCTTTTGCTAAGTTTATCATTGGTCTTCTCAGCGTCAAATTCTCCATCTTTATCAAAAAGAATAACCTCTGCCGCATCAATAAATGTGTATCCAAGGTAGTTTGCCATAATCTTTCCATTTAAGAACTCACCACGGCTTGCTGCATAATTCTTTCCTGCCTTATTAGCAAAATCCTTCTTGATAACCTCGAATTCAGCATCAAGTGTCATATCAAGCTTAAGACCATTGATAATCTCATTGTATCTCTCCTTGATTGCCTCTAATTCTTTATCAAAATTCTTGCCTTCTTCAGCTAATGCATAACATCCATAGAGCATGTCTGTTACTTTAGTATCAGCGCTAAATCTTTTACCTGGTGCACTTGGAATAACATATCTTCTGCTCTCGTCAGCACGAATGATATTACCAACCTTCTTAAACTGTTCAGCACTTGCAAGTGAGCTTCCGCCAAACTTTACTACCTTTTTCATATCATATCTCCTCAACTATACATAAAACAATTGCAGACAAGTGCCTGCAATCGTTATAAAGCAAATATTAATATAATACATTCCCGCTTAATCTTCAACTCTTATTACAGAAAGAACTCCATTAAGCTTACTTATCTTTTCTTCAAATACCTTTTCACTCATGGCTGAAGTTACAAATGCGAATTCCTCATCGCATACTCTGATTTCTGTTATAGGACCTACCTGATTGAGAACATCGCCCCTCTTATCAATAGCAACTCTTACAAAGAACTTTCTCTCTTTATTCTTAAAGTCAATAACCTCAACCTTTTCATCTGTCCATATGCAAGGAAGTGTCGAACCAAGGTTACGTGCGCACTCAATTACATCACTTACAACCGCACTCGCTGTTGGAAGTTTGCCTGCGCCACGACCATAGAACATAACATCATCAACCATGTTACCTGTTACATATACTGCGTTGAATACATCATTTACACCATTAAGTGCATGATCAGCACCAATCATAAATGGAGCAACCATAGCTGTTACACCAGCATCTGTATTCTCTGTTATTGCAAGAAGCTTGATTGATTTGCCAAGTTTCTTTGCATATTCAAAATCTCTAGCTGTAATCTTTGTAATACCTTCTGTATATACATCATCATAGCTTACTGTCTTGCCTGTCATAAGTGAAGCAAGAATAGCTATCTTTCTACCAGCATCATGGCCTTCCACATCTGCCTCTGGATTACGCTCTGCATAACCAAGTGCCTGTGCTTCCTTAAGAACCTCATCATATGAAGCTCCTTCTCTTGACATCTTTGTTAGCATATAATTTGTTGTACCATTGAGGATACCCATTATCTTATCTATGTGCTCAGGTGCCAGAGATGTATTCATAGGTCTGATAATAGGAATACCACCGCCTACGCTTGCCTCAAATAAATAACTACAGTTATTGGCCTTTGCAACCTCTAACAGTTCTGGTCCATGTGCAGCTACTAACTCCTTATTAGAAGTACATACACATTTACCCTTCATCAAAGCATCCTTAGAGAACTGATATGCTGGTCTTACACCACCCATAGTCTCACAGATAATAGCAACTTCTGGGTCATCTAAGATGACATTAACATCATGAACGACCTTTGCCTCATTCTTGTCACCTGGGAAATCACGTAAGTCAAGAATATACTTAACATTAAGCTGATCTCCTACTCTTTTTGATATTAACTCATTGTTATCATCGATTACCTGTACAACACCACTACCAACTGTACCGTAACCGAATACTGCTACCTGTATCATACGAACACCTTTCTTACTATATATTTCAAATGCAGATACCCTTATGCCATAATTGTCAAAAGATATCTTATTCCACAGTACAGCGCCAAATGTATTGGATATAAACTGTAGAATACATATTTATTGATTTTCCCACTTCTCTTTCCGTTATAGAAAAGAATAAGTACAAATGACACAATTCCCGCTATCTCAGACTTACTAGTCAGCATAAACAGCGCACCAATCAGGCACATAAACCATCTAGGTCTGTTTCGAGAGATAAAAAGAAGGAATATAAGAATAACTCCCCAGGAATTATAATCTGTTCTCATTAGCTCTGCCAGATATCCAAAGGCAGCACAGACAAGAATCTCCAACAGGATTCCAAACTTCCATTGCTTTTCCTCTATCATCCCAGACACAATCATTACAAGCATTCCAATCAGTAATGTAAAGTATACATTCTGATAATCTGTTGTAAGAGCCTCTCTAAAGAGAAAATCAAAAGGAATCTCGGAAAGAAGGGCAAATACAAACAGATTAAGGCAATATTTCCATCTGTTTCTACTGTACTTATAACCCTCAACAAGAAGAAAACAATATATCGGGAAAGCCAGTCTACCTATGTTTCTGATAACCATATCAACAGTAAACATATCTGGGAGGCTTAGATATCTCTTCTCAATAATTCCTGCGCCTATATGATCAATAAACATTGTAATCAGTGCAATCCACTTAAGCAGATCAGCACTGATTATCTTTTTTTCATTCATATTATTAATTAGATTAATGGATATTTGTCAGTTAATTCCTGAACGATTGCTCTTGCTTCTGGAACCTTCTCCTCGCCGCCAAGAACAACAAGTGATATAGCCTCTGCAATCTTATCCATATCTTCTGTATTCATTCCACGAGAAGTTACAGCAGGAGTACCAAGTCTTACACCTGAAGTAGTAAATGCTGACTGTGGATCATTTGGTACTGTATTCTTATTAGCTGTGATATGAGCCTGATCAAGAAGCTTCTCTACAGCTTTACCAGTAAGTCCCTGTGGACGAAGATCAAGAAGCATAAGGTGATTGTCTGTACCACCAGAAACGATGCTTAAACCTCTCTTTAAAAGTCCGTTTGCAAGTGCCTGTGCATTTGCACAAACGTTCTTACCATATTCCTTGAACTCTGGTGAAAGAGCTTCCTTAAAGCATACAGCCTTGGCAGCGATAACATGCATAAGTGGTCCACCCTGGATACCTGGGAAGATAGCCTTATTGAAGTTATACTTGTCAGCTGCTTCCTGATTGCACATAATCATACCACCACGTGGTCCACGAAGAGTCTTATGTGTAGTTGTTGTAACTACATCAGCATATGGGAATGGACTCTCATGCATTCCTGTTGCAACAAGACCAGCAATGTGAGCGATATCTACCATCATTACTGCTCCAACTTCATCACAGATTTCTCTGATTTTCTTAAAATCTATCTTTCTTGCATATGCAGAAGCACCAGATACAATCATCTTTGGCTTGCACTCAAGAGCAATACGTCTAACTTCATCATAATCGATGAAACCTTCATCATTTACTCCGTAAGGTACACAGTTGAAATACTTACCTGACATATTAACTGGTGAACCATGTGAAAGGTGTCCGCCATGGTCAAGGTTCATACCCATAAATGTATCGCCTGGCTCCATTACAGCAAAGAATACTGCCATATTAGCCTGTGCTCCTGAATGAGGCTGAACATTTACATAATCGCAATGGAAAAGTTCTTTAGCTCTTTCTCTCGCAAGATCTTCAACAACGTCAACACAATCGCACCCGCCGTAGTATCTCTTTCCAGGATAACCTTCAGCATACTTGTTAGTGAGAGGGCTTCCCATAGCTGCCATAACAGCCTTGCTTACCCAGTTTTCAGATGCAATAAGTTCGATGTGGCTGTTCTGTCTGTTCTGTTCAGCAACAATTGCCTCAGCAATTTCAGGATCAACAGCTCTTACTTCGTCTAAAGAATACATAATTGTCCGCCTTTCTATGCTCTAAAATTTTCTAGTACATCTTGCCAATTATAACACAGTAAGTTCAATGTGAAAATACGATTGCTTCTATTTACTTGAAAAATTTTATCTGCTAGAATTAGCTAAAGTTATGAATTATTACTAAGGAAATGCCTATGTATCATATTATTGTTAATCCTTCCGCCCGTTCAGGTCGTGGAAGGAAAAATTGGGAAAAAGTTAAACATATTCTGGATACCCAGAATGTCGAATATGAAGTGCTCTTTACCACACAACATGGTGATGCTTCTGCTTTTGCAAAAGATCTTTACGAAAAGTATGCTATGCCTACTTCTCCTCTGGAGCTTGTTGTTTTAGGTGGTGATGGTTCCATCAATGAGGTAGTTCAGGGACTTCCATCCTTTGATAATGTAGCCCTTAGTTGTATTCCTGTTGGTTCTAGCAACGATCTTGCGAGAGCACTCTTCCCATCATCGACTCTTGAAGAGTCTGTCTTACACCTGATTAATAAGCCAACCACTTTGTATATGGATTTGGGTATTGTGCATATGGAGAACAGCCTTGTAAGAGAAGGGAACATGTCTATTCCTGACAGACGTTTTCTTGTAAGTTGTGGTATTGGATATGATGCTTCCGTATGTCAGGAAGCTCTCTCATCGGCGCTTAAGAACTTCTTAAATCGAATCAAACTTGGCAAGTTGTCTTATCTGGCTATATGTCTAAAACAGGTTATCTCTATGAAACCTGTTTCTGCAGAGCTCTTTTTAGATGATTCAGAGAATCCAGTATCCATAAAGAATCTGGTGTTTTTGGTAGGCATGAATAACAGATATGAAGGTGGTGGTTTTATGTTTGCACCAGAAGCCAACAACCACGATGGTGTCCTTGATACGCTTATTGTATCTAATATAGCAAAAGCACGTATTTTGTTGAGACTTCCTTCTGCGCTCAAAGGTGAGCACCTTAGATACAATGGTATAGACTTGCAAAAAGCTTATACAGTCAGACTTAGGACATCAAAACCCTTATGGGTACACACTGATGGAGAAGTTGAATCGAAGGCTGATTATATAGAGATGCGGATTCTTAAGGAAGCCCTCAGATTTGTGTATTAGTACATCCACACCAAATGATATTTTTAACCAAAAATCCCAGATGATAAAAACTCATCTGGGATTTATAATTTATCTTCTTAATCTTGTATTCTCAAATCTGCGTCTGGTATCAACACAGGTTTTTAACTGTCTGTACATATTTTCAAGTTCAGAATCTTCTATGGTTACATCCAGTGACATGGCCATAACAGCTATCATATCCTTAGTAATTTTGTGATGAAGTCCACTCAGAATATTAAACTTATCTTCGAAATCCTCTGTCTCCAAAAACTGTAAAACCATTGGATCTATATCCAACTGTCCCTCCGGACGTTCTTCTTCAAATCTGTATTCCTGCTCTGCATCAGGGTACTTCTCTTTGTCCACCTTTGAAACAAACGAATCATATGGTCTGACATAGGTAATGTTGTCTCCATACAAAGCCTGATATACAACCATCTTCTCTTCTGTTTCAGAATGAATAGCTATCTCCTTAACTTCATAAAGATTGCCTTTAAAATGTCTGTAAATACATCCGATTTTGGGTTCCATAAAGCCTACCTCTTAATATTCAATATATTCAACACAAATACTGCTGCCATCTACCGCAACCTTATCAACTGTAATTATATCAGATAATTGCTGTCTTTGGAATTCATCCATCCTGTCAATTCTTCTGTGATGAATAGCTACTGTATACTCAAATGCTCCTGCTTCATCTACTACCTTGGTAAGAGAAATCCCTGCATTATTATAACCTCTCTCATCAAGTTTATCCCTTACTGACTTAACATAGCTCTGCTCTATTGCTTTATAGTAATCATTACTTATATCGTTAAGTCTGTTTGAAGCCCCTTTAGCTTTTATTCCCGCTACACAGCTCAGAATAATTATCAGCCCAAATGTTACTACAACCATTGTCTTCTTATCCATCCTATTGTCCTCCAGCACCTTGTATCTATGCGTGTTTCGTATCATAGTTATATTTATACGCTCAACTCAGTACCATTTATAGGACTTTAGCACCTGTATTCAATTAACGGCTGTATTCAATTATAAGAAGTTCAACACTTAGTTCCGGGTTCATGCCTTTTATCTTTACGCTCTCGTCTGCAATCGCACAGGCCTCCAATGCCTTTCGTAGTTGTGCGTACGAATACTTCCTTATCTGTGCCTCATACTTCTGCTCTACAAAAGGTGGGATTCCCACCATCTCAGCTATCTTTCTAGATGGGTATCTGTCATCCTTAAGTTCGCATACCTGAAGCATCATATTAAACTGTCTGGTAATTAGTGCAAGAATACCAAATGGTGTCTCCTTATGAGCCAGAAGATCATGATACATCTCAAGGGCCTTGCTCTGCTTCTTATCCGCCATGGCGGCTATCATATCAAATACTTTCGAGCTGGTGCTTATTGTAATAATCTCATCCACGTCATTAACAGATATAGCATCTTTATCCATTGTATAAGAAAATAATTTTTCAAGTTCCACACTGATAGTTGTCATATCGGTTCCAGTCCTCTCCAATATCATCTCAAGTGCTCTTGAATCTATATTCTTACCTTCTTTTTTTACCTTGCCCAGAATCCATTTTCTCAGGGTTTCTGGAGGTTGAATAATAAAATCCACAGCTCTTCCATTAGCAGTAATGGATTTAAAAAGCTTACTTCTCTTATCTACTGCAGATTCTACCATTATTATAATAGAACTATCAGGACTCTCTTCCAGATAGCTGGCCAACTGCTCTCCACCTGCTTTGACAAATCCGGTATCTTCCATAAGTATCACACGTCTGTCTGCAAAAAATGGCATAGTTTCAGCCTGGTCAATTACTTCTCCGATGTTAACATCCTTACCACTATAATAATTATAGTTCATGGTGTCTCCATCAGGCATAAGTGCTTTTAGTAATTTGTCCTTGTACTGTTTTCTGAGATATTCCTCTTCACCATACAGTAAATAGCACTTTTTAAATGATAGATTATTTATATCCTGAGCCAGCTGTTGCATGCGTCTTCCTTTTTGATTTATTTGCATATATTGAGCAAGTTAATATTACCATAAATTGTAACTCTGCTCTATAGACGAACACGTAAAAAGTGTTACAATATGTTCGTTGGTTTATTAAATACTGTTGTTTGAAATAGGATTATAGCTATGAATAATAATATAAGTAGTTTTAAGAAAGGTATACGTGACGGTATTCCTATAGCGCTTGGCTATTTTGCTGTAGCATTTACTCTTGGTATAGTAGCAAGAAATTCCGGAATATCTGCACCTTTATCTGCAATATTCTCAGCAACCTGCATATCTTCTACGGGTGAATATGTTGGATTTACACTTATTGGAGAACAGGCTGCATATCTTGAGATTGCAATTATGACTTTGGTTGCAAATGCAAGATATCTGCTTCTCAGCTGCGCTCTTTCACAGAAGTTCTCTCCAACAATGAACTTTATCCACAGATTCTTTATAGGTATATTTGTTACGGACGAGATTTTTGGAATCAGCATTTCCTGCAAAGAAAGCCTTAATCCATTTTATCCATATGGCGCTGCTGCAATATCAGTTCCAGCCTGGGCAATTGGAACTGCTCTTGGTGTAATTATGGGAAATGTACTTCCTGCTAATATTGTCAGCGCATTGAGCGTAGGTATCTATGGTATGTTTATTGCCATTATAGTGCCACCTGCAAAGGAGAATAAGATAATTGCAGCATTCGTAGTAATTGCAATGATAATCAGTTATCTTTCATCCCGCATTCCTTCAATAGCATCTATTTCATCAGGAACGCGTATTATCGTTATTACTATAGTAATATCTTCAATCGCAGCATTACTCTTCCCAGTTAAAGATAAGGAGGGCGCAGGCGTATGACACACAATATATATATCTACCTGTTAATAATGGCAGGTGTAACTTACCTCATTCGTGTTCTTCCACTTACACTTATACGTAAAGAGATTACGAATACATTTATCAAGTCGTTCCTCTACTATGTACCATATATCACACTGGCAGCAATGACCTTCCCAGCCATGATGGATGCAACCAATTCGCCGATAGCTGGTGCTGTAGCTTTTGTTTTTGCCCTTATTCTTGCATGGAAGGGAGCAAGCCTTTTTGTGGTATCAGTTTTGGCATGTCTTATGGTCTTTGTGATAGAACTAATACCCTTTATTCACTAATACATTTATACGATTATAATTCACCTTAATTATACATAGAGCTTATATGCAACAAAAAAGGGATGTGAAAAACAGTGTTTCACATCCCTTATATTATTCAACAATTATCAGATTATTCGATTACTCTGATCCAGCCTTCTGGAGCTTCAATCTTACCCATTTGGATTCCTGTTAATGTATCATATAACTTCTTTGTAACAGGTCCCATCTCTGCCATACCTGCTGGTAAGCAGATCTCCTTGCCATGGTCTACAATCTTTCCAACTGGTGAAATAACTGCTGCTGTACCGCAGAGACCACATTCTGCCATATCACCAAGTTCATCAAGATAGATTTCTCTCTCTTCTGCTTCAAGTCCAAGATAATCCTTTGCAACCTGAATAAGTGAACGTCTTGTGATTGATGGTAAGATACTGTCTGACTTAGGAGTAACAACCTTTCCATCCTTTGTTACGAATAAGAAGTTTGCACCACCTGTCTCCTCAACCTTTGTACGAGTCTTTGGATCAAGATACATATTCTCATCATAGCCTTCTTCATGAGCAGTAACAATTGCATGTAAGCTCATTGCATAGTTAAGACCAGCCTTGATACATCCTGTACCATTAGGAGCTGCTCTGTCAAAATCTGAAACCTTAATTGTAAGTGGCTTAGCACCGCCCTTGAAGTAAGGTCCTACTGGTGTGCCAAATACTCTGAACTGATAATCATTAGCTGGCTTAACACCAATAACTGGGTTAATACCAAACATATATGGTCTTAAGTAAAGTGTAGCACCTGAACCAAATGGTGGTACCCATGCCATATTAGCTTTAACTACCTGATCAATTGCATCTATAAATCTTTCCTTTGGAAACTCCGGCATCTCGAGGCGCTTTGCTGAAGCAATCATTCTGTCAGCATTAAGATCCGGTCTGAAGACCACGACTTTACCATCCTCGGTTGTATATGCTTTAAGTCCTTCAAAAACTGTCTGTGCATACTGTAAAACACCAGCACACTCGCTCATTGTAATCTGGTCATCTTCTGTAATTGAACCAGCATCCCATGCTCCGTTTGTGAAGTTAGAAACATAACGATAGTCTGTTTTCATGTAACCAAAGCCAAGGTTGGCCCAATCGATGTTCTTTTTCTCCATGATTTTGTCCTTCTTTCATTGTAGTATGATATTTAAATCTATTACATTTTAAACCTTTAGTTTAGCCTTGTAAAGTGTTAAGAATTGTATGAATATTCTTGTTTGTAGGAAAAATTTAGTGTAAAATTTGATTAAGTATACGCATTTATTAACATTATTTCAACAAGGGAGTTATTATGTTAGTTACGCTTATTCCATTATTTGATGAAAATATGTCAGTAAGGGCATATTCCATATCTTCACAGAAGGGCAATTCTTTCCTCGGTGGGGGCAAGACCACTAATGCTGCTCTGGATTTTGGAAACATTCCTGGCTTTGAGGTCATTCAGTCCTTAGGAGTTGATACGCTTTCCAATGACTGTGAAATATTTGTTCCTATATCCAGTGTTGCTCTGTTTACTGATATTAATTCTCAGTACGACGGAGACAGAAGTCGTATAGTACTTTTGTTGGATAACACAGTTGAGCCTAATTTCGACTTTGTTGAAAAGATTATGGAGCTTAAGGATAATGGCTATAAAATGGCTATACGTAATCTCAGTGTTAATGATTTCGAACCCATGAAGCCTATTATCCGCTTTATGGATTATGTATTACTTGATTATAAAAAGATTGTTCTTTCAAGAGCAAAGATTTATTTTAGTAAGCTTCATCCATATGTTAAGCTGATTGCTGATGACCTTGAATCAGTGGAAATGTTTGACAGTCTAAGAATAGAAGGTGGCTACAGTCTCTTCTCTGGTGATTTCTACAGAATGCCAGTTACAAAAGGCGAAACAGAAGTATCACCTCTTAAACTCAACTATGTATCATTGCTCAATATTGTTAATAGTGAGGATTTTGATCTGCAGGAAGCCGCTGATATTATTGGTCGAGATACAGCGCTTATCATAGCACTTCTAAAGATGGTTAATAAGGTAAACAGATCTTCAACTGAGATCACCTCAATTAGACACGCTGCTGCCATGTTGGGTCAGAAGGAATTAAAGAAATGGATCAACACAGCCATAACACAACAGTTATGTGCCGACAGACCAAGTGAGATCATGAGACTTTCCCTTTTACGAGCAAAGCTTGCTGAAAACATCTGTGGTGAATTTGAACTTGGCGTATTTGGACCTGAGCTTTTCCTGATGGGTCTCTTCTCTGTAGTTGATTTGATATTAAATATGCCTATGGAAGAAGCACTCGATATTCTGAAGGTATCCAAAAATATAAATCGTGCTTTGGTCAGCCACGATGGACCATTCTGCGATGTTCTATACTTCATCGAGAAATACGAAGCTGGCGATTGGCAGGAAATCTCAAGACTTATGCTTGTCAACAGCATATCTATGGATAAGGTATATTCCGCTTATCTGACTTCTCTCGAGTGGTATAGGGATCTGTTCCACGAGATTGATGAAGAATAATACGTTCTCTGAGATTGATTAAGATATTTTATTTGTTGGACATGATTATATAATTAGTTGCAAAAAAGGCTTCCAATCGGAAGCCTTTTTTATTAGCCATATTATCTTTAGAAGAATTTTGTTATATCTTCCGGAGTCTTTCTCTTTGGTTTCATAGCGTCTTCTTCTCTTACGCCAACTGCAATAATTGCAACTACTTCCTGAGACTCTGGAATACCAAACTCACTCATAAGAACATCAGCGTCTCTTATTCCCATTATCAGAGTATCATATCCGATTTCTCTCGCCTTAAGCACCAGGTTCTCGTTCTGAAGTCCCAAGTCATATACGCCCCACTTATCACCAAGCTCGTTAGTTGGAGAACCATCTCTCTCAAAACCAGATCTCTTTGTCTCGTAGGTTGTAATAATAATTGCAACAGCATTGTTACAGCTGTTAGCATTGAATTCTGGAAGACACTGATTCTTGATAAAGTTCATCTTGTCTTCGCTCATTGCTACATAGTAACGACCTGTCTGTGAATTCTTCCATGTAGGTGCCTGGATGGCAGCATCAATAATAACTTTTACCTGATCTTCACTAATCTTCATACCAGGTTTAAATTTTCTTATACTTCTTCTACTTTCCAAAAGCTGTGCAAATTCCATATTATGCCTCCAAATTCTGTGACTTTTGCCCTCTGATTAATGCAACTTAATCGCCTATATTATACTAGATTTTGAGACAAATGAAAATCAGAAAGATTACTATTCTTTCTCCAAAGTCCATAACAGTGTAATTCTTCGTCCTTCCTACTGTAACCCAATAATATAGTTGTTGTAATGTCATTATTTTGTCTCGTACTTCTCAAGTTCACTAATATATAATTTGCCAAAATCACTCAATAGATGATTTTTCTTTACAATGTATCCTATCGTAAGCGGATCTTCCTCTTTGAGTTTTATTGAAACAAATGCATCCTTCAATGCATTACTTTCAATCATAATACCTGTTCCAATTGCAAAACCATTTAACATTGCCATCATCTCACATGATGTTGCTCTGTCATTTGATCTTAGAATCTTTTTGAATTCATAGCCTGATAATGCTTCTTCTGAGAGATAAAACTCTGCGTCATTTGTCTGCTCAAACAAAACACATGGATAATCGCTTAGTTCTTCAAGAGACAACTCTTCTCTGTCTGCTAACGGATGTGTCTTGCTCAGATAGGCATAAGTATCACATACCATTAATGGATGGAATTCCAAATCGTATTCACGCAAAAGCTTATTTATTATTTTTTCGTTGCTTTCCGAGTAAGCCAATACACCTATTTCGCTTTTATAATCTCTTACATTCATCAATACTTCATCAGTTCTTGTCTCATTTATCAGGTAAGAATAACTATCAATATCTCTGTTTGATATAGTACTGATAAATGCATTTGCCCATTCGTATCCTCTCTTTAATGCCTTAACTAATGCTTTTTCAACCTCTGGGTTAGCATCTAAAAATTCCGTTCTGGCAATCACTACATTGTAAGAAGCTAAATCTTCCTTATCGCCATTGATTGCTACTTCATTTCCCTGTCCTCCATTAGCTGTTACACCCCAGTATAACTGTGGCGAATTAGCAATTGCATCAACCTCACCAGTAAGATAAAGAGAAATCGCATCAACAGTAGCATTGACTACTTCAATATCATCAATAGTGAGTCCTGCCTCATTTAACTGGTTGGAAAGATATAAGTAAGCTGTTGTGCCAAACATTGTAGCAACCTTTTTGCCTTTAAGATCTTCTACAGAATTGATTCCATCTCTTGCAAAAATACCAAGCTGGTTTCGTGTTGTATTGCCAGCAATGATTTTGGCTTCGTTTCCTCCAGCAACATATGTAATAGCTGGGAAATCACCATAGATTGCTATATCTGCCTCTTTTGCCGCAAGTGCCTCATTTGCACCTACACCTGCACTCTGAAATCCTACATAATCTGCTGTATAACCAATTGCATTTAATTCTTCTTCGATATATCCCTGATCTCTTGCAACCGCCGCATTACCCAACAATGAAACATTACCCTCTGCATCAATTCCAGGGCCGGCTATTACAACTACTTTATATTCTGTGGTATCTGCTACAATGTCAGAAACCGTTTCCGTATCCTCCTTTGTCTCTTCTGTTACTACTGTATTATCTGATGTTGCATCTGTTGCTGCTGTATTGCCGCATCCTGCTAACACTCCTACTGATAATACTGATACTGCCAATAAAGCAATTACTCTTTTTACAACTTTCTTTTTCATAATGTTTTCTCCTTTTTCTTTTTATTTCTTCTGTCCAACCTTTTGCCATGGAGTCAAATAGCCAAACAGTAAAGATACTATTTTGTCCATCAGTATTCCAACTATACCGATTACTAGCATACAGATGATAACCTTGTCAGATCTCATCATGCTTCTTGCATCATTCATTCGAAATCCTATTCCTGATGTAGCAGCTACAAGTTCCGCAGCCACAACTGCCATCCAAGATACTGATAGTCCTAATTTAAGTCCTACAAGAATCTGTGGAATAGCATGCGGTAAATACAATTTCGTGAATGTTTTAAATTTGCTTAGCTTATATAATTTTGCTACCTCAAGATACCCCTCCGGAGTCTGTATAACTCCACTCAGCGTATTCACCAGTACTGGGAAAAATGCTGCAAGTACAATTATTATCACCTTTGAAATCTCACCAATTCCAAACCATAAAACAATTAGTGGAAACCATGCTATCATTGGAATCTGTCTTATAGTTGTAATAAAGGGTTCAAGCATAGCTCTGATTGGTGAAAACATTCCCATAATTGTTCCAAGTGCAATACCCAGAAGTGCAGCAAATAGGAATCCCTTTAATACTCTTTGAATACTGATCAGAAGATCCTTTTGCAACTGACCACTTGATGTCATATCTATAAATGCTTTCTTAACCATGCTTAGCGTAGGAAGTAAGCTTGTTGCTACCCTCCCAGTTTCAGTTGCCCAAAACCATAATATAAATATTGCAATCGGTACTATTATTCCTAATGCTATAGTTTTTAATACTTTCATCTGAACAACCTCCTAAATGATGTAATCAGTCTCAATTTCCTGTTCAGATTCTTCAAAAAGATATTCATATATTTTCTTCTTGACCTGACTAAAATCAATACTGTTTCTCTTTCTGGCAGCCGAGCTGACCTTGATAATTTCTTTAATCTCACCAGGTCTTGCGCTCATCACTACTATTCTGTTCCCAAGCACTATTGCCTCATCTATATCGTGAGTTACCATTACCATGGTAGTTTTTTGTTCTTTCTGTATCCTTAGGATTTCTTTCTGCATCTGAATTCTTGTAAGTGCATCAAGTGCTCCAAAAGGTTCATCCAGCAAAAGAATGTTTGGATTATTTGCAAGTCCTCTTGCAATTGCAGCTCTCTGACTCATTCCTCCTGAAAGCTGGCTCGGATAACTATTTTCAAATCCATGAAGTCCAACCAGATCAATGTGATTCTGAACTGTTATAGCTTTTTCTTCTTTTGTCAAATGATCAAGTCCGAAACCTACATTGTCCTTTATCTTCAACCAAGGAAGAAGTCTGTGATCCTGAAATACCATTCCACAATTTGGTCCAGGTCCTACAACCTTGTGTCCATTTCTTATCACTTCTCCATCTTCATACGAAACCAGACCGCATATTATTTTTAGTAATGTACTTTTACCGCATCCACTATGACCAACTATTGTAATGAATTCACCTTCCTTTATTTCAAGATTAATGTCTCTTAATACCTCAAGTTCTTCCTTATCAACCTTGAAGTGTTTGTTAAGGTGTTCAACTTTGATGATGTAATCTTCATTTGCCTCTGCCATCACTAAACCTCCGTTCATATGATTGATTTTGTCTATCGTTTTGTTGTTGAAAGAATAACATTGTTGAATTTATTAGAAAATTACGTGAGTGTTATTACCAGCGATAACTTTTGATTATCGCTTTAACCTGCTTTAAATACTCATACATGAGCTAAAACAAAAAAGAAGACTAAACCATTTTCGATTTAGTCTTCTTCAAGAGAAAAAACTTAAATTTATAATTATTACAACATTTATTCAAATCCATGAGGTAAAACCAGTGGAAAATCACCGAATGCAGACAGATCTGATATGCCTGCCTCAATAGTTTCAAGTACCTCAATACTATTAGTATCAATTAATGGCTTGACAAGCGCAAGCTGCTTACCAAGAATTGCCAGAAGCGCCTGCTTTGGCAAAACAGCATATTTTTCTTCTGTTGCCTTTTCGATTTTATTTGTAAGAAGTACTCCTGCTTTCAAGCGCAATCTATATACTTCTTTGCTGATATTTCCGCTATTATCCCTATCCACAACAGTCAAATCTATAGTTGCATCCTTCCTGTCTGATTCTCCCTTATCATAATCAAGCGCAATTCCAATATACTTTAGGATTAACTCTGCAGAAACTCCTTCGAGAATAGAAGTATTATTCTTCTCCTTCATACCAAACACATCACTTCTGCCTTCTCTAAGTTCCAGTGCCCCCTGGAGATATGCATTTCTCCATATGCCGGATTCAGCTACATAGCCTAATTGTTCAAATGCATCAGCACATAACTGTTTTGCCTGCTCATTTTCAATACCAGCAAAAATAATCTGTCCCGCAGCATATGCTGCTTTTCTGTAATCACCATTCTCATAATCAGCGACTGCTCGCTCAAGAATCTTATCGGTGCCTCCTGCATACTCAACAAAAGCCTTTGCACTTTCGATTTCAGTAAGCGGATCAATATCATTAGGATTACCATTATAAAATCCCAGATATTTTGTATATACTGCACGAGAGTTAATCTGTACTGAGCCATAGTATGGTCTTGCATACCAGTTTTTCTGCAGTCCTTCTGGAATCTGCAGATGTCTCGCAATATCTTTGGCTGTATGACCAGTATTGGCATAAAGTAAAGTCTGATCATGTATATATTTGTAAATCGCAGCATTGTTAATCAGATATTCTTTGATTGCATTAGGATTCTTAGCTGTATTGTAATGTGGCCAGTTATGGGACTGGAATATAACATCACTGATATCCGCATATTTATCCGCAGCCTCCAGCACATAATCAACCCATGCTGTTGCATCGCGAAGCTGCGCTCCTCTGATTGGATACAGATTATGCAAGGTTCCATTACAATTCTCAGCAACCCAGAAAGCCCTATAATCTGCAAAGTAATTATTCATCTCAACCGGAGCCTCAGTTCCAGGTGTAAGCTGAAACTCGACAGTAAGACCATCAATTATCACAGTTTCGCTCTTATCAATATAGTTAGTTGGCTTGATAAATGTCATAGTGCCCTTAGGAATAAAGAAGCCCAAGCCTGTAGAGATATGTCCTCTTGGACCAGGCTTTAATCCTTCTCCAAACTGAAATGTACTTCTACGACCGCAGGCTGCACCTGCGAAAATGTTCTCTTTTACAGTTTCCTCATCAAAACCAGCTGGAACAAATACTGGAATCTTTCCTTCTTCAGCTTTTCCAACCTGCTCTGGTCGTACTACTCCAGCTATGCCACCAAAGTGATCGGCATGGGAATGGCTAATGATTATTGCACTAATTTTATCTCTGACTGGTTCAGTCAACGCTCGTTCCAGCAAATCAATTGCTGCACTGGCCGTCTCTGCACTTGTCATTACATCCTGCACTATCCAGCCAGTCTTTCCCCTGATTATTGTAAGGTTGGAAATGTCCAATCCTCTTACCTGATATATCTTATCCTTTAATACTTCAAATACTCCTGCCTGATAATTACTTCTTCCATTTATCCAAAGGCTTGGATTAACACTAGTTGGTGTTTTTCCATTTTTAAAAAAAGAATAGCTTGCAAGATTCCACACTTCCTTACCATTGTCGTCCTTTATGATTAAATCATCTACAGGTAAGATACAATTCTGTTTTGCATACTCCAGTTCTTCATTTTGTCCCAGTTCTGGATTCAGTCCAAGTGTTCTTGCAAACTCTGCATTAATCTTAGCAGTATATCCTGTTGCATCTTTTATGTTGTTGTTGAATTGATAGTTACCCATATAGATATCCTCCTGTCTATTTAATGATGTAACTATCATACAAAATAATTTTTTCCTTAAATATTACGTGTTTGCTATCGCTTGCGATAACTTTTGATTATCGCAAGTAATCAGAATCTCCTTCAGGTTCTTCTATTATCCAATTATCGTAGTACTCATACCCATTTTCAGTTTCTTTCACCTTTACCCACTTTAAGGTATTTTCTCCATTTTCAGATATCCACATAGTGTCATCACCTATGGTTCCTGTTGGGCTCACAGATTTGTCTCCTCCGACCTCATAAAGATCGATTCTGAATTTCTGTTCTGGATACTTGTCTGCAAGATACTTCTTTGCTCCTCTTATTCTTTTAACTTTTTCTATTTCACTATCCAAAAGTTCGCCATTATATATTCTTTCTTTATCATAGTATCCGTCTCTGCTTAGGATTCTTTTCTCGTCATCGCTTATCGAGACAAGTTCTTCCACTGTCTTTCCTTTTTGTTCATCATAGTAATTCTCATCTCTTGTTCTTTTATTACATGCAATCAGAGATAAGCAAAACAATGCGCTTATAAATATCAATAAAAACTTTCTCATTTTCCTTTTCCTTGTTTTACTAGCTGTTTGACTGTCTATATTTTAAGGGAGAACTGCCAGTCTGCTGTTTAAATATCTTAGAGAAATAATTCGGGTCTTCATATCCTACCCTTGCACTTATTTCTCCAACTGGAATCTGTGTTTTTGTCAGTAAAATCTTTGACAAATCAATTCTCATTTGCAAAAGATATGCCATACAAGTCATAGCAGTCTGACTTACAAAAACCTCGTTTAATTTATTTCTGTTTATTGAAAATGCTTTTGTAATATCATTTAAGGAAAGTTGCTCATTTATATGCTCATGCAGATAGTCAGTTATTTCACTGCACAAAATACTGTCTTCCTCAATAGTATCCTCATGATATATGTAGGTATAGGTAAGGAAATACAAAAGTTCCAGCAAAAGAGATCGGCTTCTGCAAGGCCAGAATCCATCTAACTGTCCAACAAGTTCATTTTCCATCTTATTGATAATTCCATTGATTTTTTGGAATGCAGTAAATGGAATTTGGAAAAACTTCTTCTCAAATGGAATATTCTCTCTAAAAGTTCTAACAAGAACATAATCCTGATATATAGACTGCCCTGTCAAATTTTCAAACTCAAAGCTGTTAATTCTATCGTAAGTAAATTCTTCTCTGACAACAACTGGATCAAGGAACAGTGTTGTGATTTTTAATGATTTTTCCTTTATTACTGTTACTTCCTCACTATTATTCAACACGAAAAATGACGGTGCTATTATCTCATACTGTGCACCGACTGCTTCCAACACCAATTCTCCCTTTTCAATAATTACTACTTTACAGGTGGAATGATCATTGATATATTGAGAAACACTGGTTCCCTTCTCAATATACAATTCAACTATTCTTCCCCAGTTCTTATCATAACTTCTTGTAAACAGTTCCTTCATTCTTACCCCTTTTGTCTCTTACCACTATTTGAAATCTGCCAAATATATTGGATTAACACATTTATTATATCATATGTTAAAAAAAGAGTTATGACCTAAGTCATAACTCTAAAAAGACACGGGTTTCGAGACTATATAATTATCTTACCCTTGCTGTTCAGAAACTGCTCTAAATTCCTCTTCGGTAAATGGAAGATCTTCTCGTTCTATTTTCTCAAAATCATTAAGGTAAATCTGAATGTCCTCCTCTTCTGTGTGTGGAAATGTGATATTCAGCTTGATTCCACCATCTGTATATAAGTATCCTCCTGTTACATGCATTCTTTTTAACACCGCTTCTCCATCCTCGTAACAGTAAATCGCGCCAAGAATAGTGGTTGAAAACTGCGTCTCTTCCACTCTCGTAGCCTGTCTGTCAGGCTGTGTGGTAAAGAACTCGATTGTATCACGAAGTCTGATATATACATCACCTTCTGAGGTTGTCATTTTCCATGATGTACCACCAAACTGCTTATACTTGGCCTCCCATTTCTTGCATGCCTCCTTAACATTTTTCCACTGACCTGTTTTAGCTTCTCTCATGAAATAAATGTCCTTATTAATAGTCTGAGGAATAACGTCGAATTTGTCTGAAAATGTATATGTCACATTAACCTTATTCAGCAAATCATATTCTCCACCCTCTGAATTAGTATCATCTGCCACGCTCACTTCATGAGTTTTTATTTCGTAGTCTGTAATTCCATCTGTAGCAAGTAAATTCTTGATATCTTCCTCACTGATTTCTACAGGTAGGACTGTTTCATCAACCTCTTCCACAACAGATACTGGCTGAGTTTCAACTATTTCAGTATTCTCTTTCCCGCAGCCAATTATCGTTCCCGCTACTAATAACATGCAAATCCCACTGATTATAATAGTATTTTTTCTCATAAAAATAACCCTCTTTCATAAAATTAAAACTTTCTATAAAAGAAGGTTACCATTATACATTTATTAGTAGTGAGAATTATCTGCACAGAAAATAGCAATATATGCATTTCTAATTTGTCGCTAAATCACATATGAATCGTAATATAAAACATTTTTTATTCTGTTCAATGCTTCCTCAAGTATTACTCTCGGACAAGCTACATTGATTCTCTGGAAGCCTTCACCCTGACTTCCAAATATTCTTCCGTCATCAAGCCACAGCTTCGCTTCATTAATTATTCTATCATTCAAATCATGTGCAGATATTTCTGTTCCTCTAAAATCCAACCACAAAAGATATGTTCCTTCCGTGTCAATCATACTTACACATGGGAGATTTTCCTGCACAAATTTTCTTGTATATTCAATGTTTTCACCTATGTAATTTTTTACTGCCTGATACCACTCTTCTCCCTGTGAGTATGCCGCTTCTGTGGCAACAAGTCCCAGTACACTTAACTGACTAATACCTGCTGCATCAACTTCTCTTTTAAAGCGATATCTTAGATTATCATTTGCAATAAAGATATTAGATATCAGCATTGATGCAAGATTAAAGGTCTTACTTGGCGAGGTACAGGTTATTGTAATATCTTCAAATTCTTTTTTTATATTTGCAAATACTGTATGTTCACCTTTAAAAACAAAATCACTATGTATCTCATCACTGACAACAGTCACCCCATACTTAACACAGATATCTCCTATCCTTGTGAGCTCCTCCCTTGTCCAGACTCTGCCAACTGGATTGTGCGGATTACAAAGGAAGAATAGTTTGATATTGTTATCTCTAATCTTACTTT
Organism: Lachnospiraceae bacterium UBA1712; assembly: GCA_002317175.1. Lineage (GTDB taxonomy): Bacteria > Bacillota > Clostridia > Lachnospirales > Lachnospiraceae > Colinaster. The sequence continues at coordinate 23,015 of DCJA01000006.1, forward strand.
CAAAATCTTCAAAATCTATATGGTATCTATTGTCCTCTCCGAGGTATAAATCGCTGCTGACTACTCTTCTTCCGTTATCTTCTATAGTTTCGGAAAATGGATAATATCTTGGATATTGCACAAGAATCTTATCGCCAATATTTGTATATGCCTTTACTGCCATTGCTAACGCAAATACAACACCAGGTGTTTTGATTAACCATTCCTCTTTTGTGTTCCAGTTATGATGCTTAATCATCCAACTGTTAACTATTTCATGATATTCACTCTGTACGTCACTATAGCCAAATATAGCCTCCCTTGCTCTCTCCACTAATGCGTCTTCAATATATGAACTTGTCTTAAAATCCATATCAGCAACCCAGAGTGGTAATACATCTTCTGGTTTTCCACGCTTTACTGCAAAATCGTATTTGAGACTTCTTGTATTTCTTCTATTTTCCACTTTATCAAAATTAAGATTTCTTTCTGGCATGACTCATACTCTCTATACTTTCTTATATATTTTACACAAAAAAGCTTGTATTTAAGCCATTTGTACAATGGTTAACTAAGTTACAAACAATGATAAGCATTCATTAATGGGCGAAAACTGTGTCACTTCAGTTACAATGCACATATGTTTCCAGTTAGAAAGGTACACGAAATAAAACGTCATCCTTTTTATGAAGGCGAATCTGTGTCCCATTCATCCCTATGGCTGCTAACCTCTCATGTCTAACAGGAT
>DCJA01000020.1 GCA_002317175.1 Lachnospiraceae bacterium UBA1712
AATGATGATGGCTATCTGGTTGGTTCAAGGGGTTCAGTTGGATCATCTTTTGCGGCAACGATGGCAGGTATTACGGAGGTTAATCCTCTTAGTCCGCATTATTATTGCAAGCACTGTCATTATACGGAATTTGATTCTCCAGAGGTCAGGGCCTACGCAGGACGTGCCGGAGTAGATATGCCGGATAAAGAGTGCCCGGAATGTGGTGAGATGCTGATTAAGGATGGATTTGATATTCCATTTGAGACTTTCCTTGGCTTTAAGGGTGATAAGGAGCCAGATATTGACCTTAATTTCTCAGGTGAATATCAGTCCAATGCCCACAAATATACAGAAGTCATATTCGGAAAGGGACAGACCTTTAAGGCTGGCACTATTGCTTCACTTGCGGATAAGACCGCTTATGGATATATAAAGAAATATTATGAAGAGCGTGGTTCTTCCAAGAGAGGAGCCGAGATTAACAGACTTGTTAATGGCTGCGTGGGTGTAAGAAGAAGTACAGGACAGCACCCTGGCGGTATAGTAGTACTTCCTAAGGGTGAGAATATGTTCTCATTTACTCCTATACAGCATCCTGCCAATGATATGGAAAGTGATATTATAACAACTCATTTTGATTATCATTCCATTGACCATAATCTGTTGAAGCTGGATATTCTTGGTCATGATGATCCAACTATGATTCGTATGCTTCAGGATCTCATAGGCATGGACCCAAGAACCATACCGCTTGATGATCAGAAGGTAATGAGCCTCTTCCAAAGTACAGAGGCGCTTGGTATAACTCCAGAAGATATGGGTGGAACACCACTGGGCTGTCTGGGAATACCTGAGTTTGGTACCCAGTTTGCCATGCAGATGCTTATTGATGCCGGACCTAAAGCTTTTTCGGATCTGGTTAGAATATCAGGACTTTCACATGGTACCAATGTATGGCAGGGTAATGCGGAAGTATTAATCAAAAATGGAACTGCGACTATTTCAACAGCCATTTGTACCCGTGATGATATTATGACCTATCTGATAGAGATGGGAGTAGAGAGTAGCCATGCTTTCAGTATCATGGAAAATGTTCGTAAGGGTAAGGTTGCCAAAAAGAAATGTGGTGAATGGGAAGACTGGAAAAAGGAGATGAAGGAGCATGATGTACCTGACTGGTATATCTGGTCCTGCGAACGTATTGAGTACATGTTCCCCAAGGCTCATGCCGCAGCTTATGTTATGATGGCATGGAGAATCGCCTACTGTAAGATATATCATCCTCTTGAATATTACACGGCTTATTTTACTATCAGAGCCAAGGGCTTTGACTATGAGCTGATGTGCTTTGGCAAGGAGAAGGTAGATAAGCTTCTTGAAGATGCAAAGAGAGCCAAGGAAGAGGGCGGAAGCAAGCTTACAGCAACTGCTAAGGATACAGAAACAGCACTAAAGAGTGTTCAGGAGATGTATGCCCGTGGTTTTGAATTCATGCCGATTGATTTGAAACTGGTTAAGCCTACACAGTTCCAGGTTATTGATGGTAAGATTATGGCCAGTCTTACAAGTATTGCTGGTCTTGGAGAATCTGTTGCTATTGGTATTGTTGAAGCTGCTAAGGGAGATCCTTTCCTGTCTAAGCAGGATTTCAGATCAAGAAGTAAAGCTTCATCTACTATTACCGATAAATTGGATGAACTTGGCATTCTGGGAGAAATTACAGAAACAGATCAGATATCATTATTTGATTTCATGGGATAATATTATGTAAACTGCAATAAGGAGATGTTATGAAAGAATTTTTAGATGCATTATCATCAAAGGAACCAACACCAGGCGGTGGCGGAGCAAGTGCACTTGTGGCGGCGGTTAGCTGCTCACTCTGCAGTATGGTGGCAAATCTTACAACAGGAAAGAAAAAATATGCCCAGTATCAGGAGAAGATAGAGGAATATCTGGACATTCTTGCACAGAAGAATGCTGTTCTTCAGAATGATATAAAGAAGGATGCGGAGGCTTTTGCTCCTCTTGCTGCTGCATATTCTCTTGACAAGAATACAGAGAATTATGAGCAGATAATGGAAAAGGCTCTGTTGGATGCAGCTACTGCTCCAAAGGAAATACTTGAAGACATCTATTCGCTGGTGGCTGTCATAGAGGATCTGGCTGTTATGGGATCAAGACTGGCAATAAGCGATGTCGCTGTTGCTGCAACTTGTCTTATAGCTGCTTTGCAGGGATGTGTACTTAATGTATATATCAATACAAAATCCATGAAGAACAGAGAAGTCGCAGCAGAGATGAATGCCTATGTATCAAAAATAGTTGAAGATGGCGTAAGCAGGATGAATGTGGTATATAAAAATATTGATGAATCATTAAGATAACAAAGAAGATAGGCAACATTAAGATAACGCGTCGACTGAATGTGATGACAAGAAAGGAAAGATGCCTGGGCATCAGTGGAAGATATGGAAGAATTAAGAGGAATGCCGGTTGTAAAGCATATAGCGCAGGAAGTTACAGAGCGAATGGAGAAGCTTGCTCAGAAGAATGTAGTACCTACCCTGGCTGTAATCAGGGTTGGAGAAAGAGAGGATGACCTATCCTATGAGAGGGGCCTGCTTAAACGCTTTGATTCTGTTGGGGCAAAGGTGGTAAGCAAGGTTTTGCCCCTGGATGTGACGGAGGAAGAACTCGTCGATACGCTTAAAGCTTGCAACAATGATAATGATATTCATGGAATTTTGCTATTCAGACCGCTTCCAAAGCATCTTGATGAGAAGAAGATAATTGAACTTGTAGATCCAAGAAAGGATGTAGATTGTATGTGCCTTACTAATGTGGCACACACATTTAGCCAGTCAGGTCTTGGTCATGAGCCTTGTACACCAAAGGCAGTTATGGAGATGATCGATTACTACAACATTGATCTTACTGGAAAGAAGGTTGTAGTAGTTGGAAGGAGTATGGTTGTTGGTAAGCCGATGGCTATGATGATGCTTAAAGCCAATGCTACAGTTACTATATGCCATACAAAGACTGCAAATCTTAAAGAAGAGTGCAAAAAGGCTGATATTATTGTAGCCTGTGCAGGTGTTGCCAAGATGCTTGATGGAACATATATATCAGAGGGCACGATTGTGTTTGATGTAGGAATTAATGTTGTTGACGGTAAGCTATGCGGAGATGTGGATTATGAGTCAATTGGTGAACTGGCATCAAAAGCTACACCAGTACCAGGAGGAGTAGGAACGGTAACTACTTCTGTACTTCTTAAGCATACTGTATGGTCTGCTGAACGTGCATAAAATTCTAAAATATTTGGTTAAAAATAATTATTTTCAACGTTTTCAATGTGTGCTAGAATGCATACAGTTAAAGATTAGTTTGATATAAGTTCCGATTTATCGGAGTTTATATACTCCCCCTTTTACAAGACCATTTGCGCCCCCCGTGAATGGTCTTTTCCCTTTTGTTGGAAGGCAAATATGATTCATTTTTAATAAGTTGATAAAAGTTTGAAAAAGTACTTGCTTTTTTAGAAATCAACTTATATAATAAACAAGCGTGCTAGAGAGCACAAACATATATGGCTGATTGGTCAAGCGGTTAAGACGCCGCCCTCTCACGGCGGAATCAGGGGTTCGATTCCCCTATCAGCTGCTAAAAAAGATGCGAAAGCATCTTTTTTTGTTGTGTTCGATAAATCTTCCAACTGCAACTCCAGCTGAGAAGATAGCAATGCCGGTTAAAGTATCCGCATCTAATAAAATGTTCTAATCGATATTTCACAGATGAAGTGTAATGGTTATGCGAAGACATATACGGATTTGTTACACTTTTTGGGGTAATATGTACTCATATTTAATTATGTCGAATGCGGGGGCATACAAAGTATGTTATTCGATATATGGCGTATCTGTTTAAATTTATCGGGGGGGGGTTCTTATGGACACAAAAGCAAAGAGTAAAAAGACATTTCTAGACTTTAGTAAAGTACTTATTTTTTTCGCAACAATACCACTTCTGATTGGTGGTATTATCTGCTCGATTTACCTGGTTGAAAGTGGTAAAAATGAAATACAGAAAGCAACCAATAATTCGATGCTGTCATTGGTTAATGAAACAGGAATAGCATTTGATTATTTTATGCAAAGCAGTGAGGATACTGTAGGTGGATTTGCTAAAGCACCTGTTGTAACTGAATACCTTAAGAATCCAGATGATGAGCAATTGGCCAAGAAGGCACAGGAATACACATTGGATTTCTTTGGATCATTGGAAGGCTGGGAAGGCCTTTACATTGCTGACTGGAATTCAAAAGTATTAACACATCCCGCAGAAGCAGTTATTGGCAAGGTGATGAGAGAGGGCGATCGTTTAGAAGAACTTCGCAACCTTATGCTTTCTTCAGATGGAGTATACAATGCGGGTATTATTACTTCTCCTGCATCAGGAGAACTTATTATATCCATGTATGCACCAGTGTATGATACAGATGGAACTCCGCTTGGCTATGTAGGAGCCGGAAATTACATATATGAAACAGCTACAGAGCTTACAGATGTTTCTACACTTAAACTGGATTCTGCCTATACTTATATGGTAGATAAGGATGGAATAATGTTATTTCATCCGGATCCTGAGAAGATTGGTAATCCTGTAGAAAATGATGCAGTAAAAGCTGTAGTAGCTATGCTCCAAAATGGAGAGAATCCGCAGCCAGACTGTGTTGAATATCTGTATAAGGGCGTAGAAAAATATGCAGCTTATTATGTGGGAGTTAACCAGAGTTATGTGGCAGTATTGACTGCAGACAAATCAGAGATAATAAAGAATACCTCTACTATGACAACTAATGCGATCATAATGGATATCATTATTTTAGTGATATTTGTTGCACTTGCCATAGTGGTTGCGAAACTATTGGTCAGACCATTAAATGCTGTTACTAAAGCTATTAAAGAGACTTCGGAAGGTAATCTTTCGGCTGATACTAATATTCATTCCATAATGAATGAGAATATAAGCATGGTTAATTCGGCCAAGTCTTTGCAGACAGAACTTCAGAATATTATTGGTAAGGTTAAAGAAATATCATCAGATCTTTCGGAAGGTGCAGAAAAGGTTAATGTTCTTGCCGCAACAAGTGCAGCCAGCTCTTCTCAGATAGCGGAAGTAGTCGGACAGTTATCCGAGGGCGCAATGTCAATTGCTACCAGTGTTCAGGAAATAGATGAGCAGGCAGTTAATATGGGCGATGATATTGACAATATTTCGAGCAACACAAAGCAGCTTGTTGAACTGTCTAACGATATTAAAGACGCAAATACAGAAGCAAGTGCATACATTAATACAGTATCTAACTCATCAAAGCTTAGTGTAGATGTGGTTCATGATATTGCAAAGCAAATTGAGGAAACCAATAGTGCTGTTCTTGCAGTTCAGCAGGCTTTAAATATGATACAATCAATTGCTTCACAGACAAGCTTGCTTGCGCTGAATGCAAGTATAGAAGCTGCCAGAGCAGGAGAAGCAGGACGTGGATTTGCTGTAGTAGCATCAGAAATTGGAAATCTTTCTACACAGTCTAATGATTCGGCAAATCAGATAGGTGAAATAGTAAAGAATATTATTGAACAGTCTAATAAATCAGTTCATCTGTCTGCTCAGGTTGTTGATGCGATTACAGAAGAACAAAGTTATATAGTTGATACACAGAACAGATTCAATATATTGAATGAGAAGATAGAGGAGTCTTTGGAAGAGATAAAACTTATCTCAGGAAAACTGGATTCTCTTAATGAAGTTAAGAAAACCATTATAGATTCTGTGTCTGATCTGAGTGCAATATCTCAGGAAAATGCAGCTTCTACTGAAGAAGTTCTGGCATCTGTCACAACTATTGCAACAGATATTGATAATATAAGCTGCAACAGTGAAGAAACAAAGAACATAGCGATTGAGCTTAAAGATGCAGTCAGGTATTTTAGATAAATCATTTCTATAAAAAGTGTCCATATGGGCACTTTTTTGTTTGTAAGAATGAATGGATAGATATGCACAGCAAGATAGTGTAAAATATAGGAGGTATATAGGAGGTTACGAGATGAAGGTATTATTTATTGGTGGTACAGGTACTATTTCATCAGCAATTACCAGGGCGCTGATAGCACGTGGGGATGAAGTGTGGCTGTTGAATCGTGGACAAAGAAGTAGTGAGTTTGACGGCAAAGTTAAGCAGATTATTGCAGACATTAACAATGAAGCAGACTCTGCTTCTAAACTTGCAGACATGTCATTTGATGTTGTGTGTGATTTTATCGGATTTGTACCCGAACAGCTGGAGAGGGATTACAGACTTTTTGCTGGAAAGACAAAGCAGTTCATGTATATTTCATCTGCATCAGCCTATAACAAGCTTCCAGCTGATTATATTATTACTGAGGGAACTACACTTGCTAATCCATACTGGGAATATTCACGTAACAAGATTGCTTGTGAAGATGTGCTTATGAAGCACTACAGAGAGGATTCATTCCCTGTTACAATTATCAGACCGAGCCACACATTTAGTGAAAAAGAGGTACCTCTTGGGGTACATGGAAGAAATGGCTCGTATCAGGTCCTTAAGCGAATGATGGAAGGCAAGCCTGTTATTATTCATGGAGATGGTACAAGTCTCTGGACCATGACATTCAATGAGGATTTTGCAAAGGGATTTATAGGCCTTATGGCTAATCCAAAGGCGATTGGAGAGGCTTTCCAGATTACTACAGAAGAGAGCCATAGCTGGAATCAGATATATAAGATAGTTGCAGATTGTCTGGGCGTAGAACTGAAGCCATATTATGTGGCAAGTGAATTTTTGGCTGCAGCAGGCGATTATGATTTCACAGGCAGCCTTATTGGAGACAAGTCCAACACTGTAGTTTTTGATAACAGCAAACTGAAAAATGCAGTACCAGGACTGAGTATGAATATACGACTTGAAGAGGGAATGAAGAGAACGATTGATTATGTTCTTTCTCATGAAGAGTGTCAAAAGGAAGATCCTGAGTTTGACAGATGGTGCGATATCGTTATTGAGAAATTGGAAGCAGCTAAGAAAGCAGTAAGAGAAAGCATTAAAAAATAAAGCTTTTTATTTTGCTATTAATATTTCATTAAAAGCTTATAAACAAGTGCTTAAGACATACTCAAGATTAATCCTTTGTGATATTATTGAGTAAATTCGTATTAGAAAGATATAGAAATGAGTAATCAGAATAACAATCACAATGATATAGGAAACAGAATACAGCAGTCAGTTGCAGATGCTCTGATGACGGGCGACTTTAGTAAGCTCAATGTAGAGATTACTTCTTCTGTCAGAGAAGTTCTTAATGAAGTAGGGGATCAGATTAACAGTGCAGTTAATGAGGCAAAGTATGTGAATGGAAGCAGGGGCAACCAGTCAGTAGATGATTCCAGAAGCAGAGGCTTTACCAATGGAACACCTGCCAAATCCTATTATGATACAGCTGATGCAGATATTCTCAGACATCAGCAGAGAAGGGAACAGCTTAGAAAGAAGCAGCTTCCGAGAGTGAAATTTGAGGAAGTAGGTGGCATTACCGGACCACTTAATATTGCTGGTGGTATATGCTTGTTTGGTATAGGTCTTTCGCTTGTTGCAGTTGTAGGACCCTGGCTTATCCCAGTTGCACTGTTAGGTGTTGCGGCAGGCGCTAAGGGAGCTAACAAGATAAAATGGCTCAATATAGCGAAACAGTACAAGAAGCTTGCCAGTGAGAAGATGTATGTAACTGTAGATACTATCTCAGAAGCGACAGGCATGAGCCAGAAAAAGGTTGTAAGAAATCTTAAAAAGGTACTCAGCAAGGGATTTTTCCCTGAGGGTTATCTGGACGAAAATAATACAACATTTATGGTTAGCAAGGATATGTACAATCAGTACCTTGAGACAAAGCAGAATCAGATTATCATAGAACAGCAGCAGGAGCAGGCTGCAGAGTCTGCTGCTAATGCAGAACTTAATGCCATGATTAGTGAGGGTATGAGGAGTATTGACAGACTGCGTGAACTCAATGACAGAATTCCTGGCGTTGCTATTACTGAGAAATTGAACAAGCTTGAAAAGTTGCTTAATGAGATCTTCAATGGCTTGAGAGAACATCCTGACCAGATGGGAAGCTGCAGAAAACTCATGGACTATTATCTGCCTACCATGATTAAGCTGGTTGAAGCGTATGCAGAATATGATAAGGTAAGCCAGCCAGGACCTGATATTCTGGAAGCCAAGAAGGAAATCGAGAATACACTTGATACCATTAATCTTGCGTTTGTTGAATTACTCAATAAGATTTATCAGAGCAGCGTATGGGACGTAACTGCAGAGGCAAAGGTACTTAAGACTATGCTTCATCAGGCGGGACTTACTGAAGGCAATGCAGCAAATGAGATTGAAGATGCTGATTTCTATGAAGTTGAAGAACCTGTACTTGAAGAACAAGTACAGAATAATGTATAATTTATAGGTGTGTTTGAACGTTATCATTTCCATGGGGAAATGAGTAAATAGGTGATAAGGAGTATAGAGATGACAGATAATATGGAATTTATTGCTCAGAATGACACTCTTGAGTTATCTGAGGAAGAAAAAACTGCTGTAGCAGAGTATGCTGAGTCGATTGATATCACAGACTCTCAGATGGTTCTTCAGTATGGAGCAGGAGCTCAGAAGAAAATCGCTGATTTTTCAGAAAATGCTCTTCAGTCAGTAAAGACTAAAGATCTTGGTGAAATTGGTAATCTTCTTTCAGGAGTAGTTACAGAGTTAAAGAGCTTTGATGTTGAAGAAGAAAAGGGACTTTTCGGATTCTTTAAGAAGGGTGCAAACAAGGTTACTTCAATCAAGGCTAAATATGACAAGGCTGAGACTAATGTTAATAACATTGTTAAGGTAATGGAAAATCATCAGGTTACATTGCTTAAGGATGTAGCAATGCTTGATCAGATGTATGAATCAAACTTAAAGTATTTTAAAGAGCTTACTCTTTATATCATAGCTGGTAAGGAAAAGGTTAAGCAGGCTAGAGAGGTTGAACTTCCTAAGCTTCTTGCCAAGGCAGAACAGTCACAGCTTCCAGAGGATTCACAGGCAGCTAAGGATTATTCGGATCTTATCGACAGATTTGAGAAGAAGATATATGATCTTGAACTTACAAGAAACATCTCTCTTCAGATGGCTCCACAGATCAGACTTATTCAGAACAATGACACAATTATGTCAGAGAAGATTCAGTCTACTATTGTAAACACGATTCCTCTTTGGAAGAGCCAGATGGTTATTGCAATTGGACTTGATCATTCACAGGATGCTGCAAGAGCACAGCGTGAAGTTACTGATGCAACTAACGAACTTCTTCGTAAGAATGCAGAAGCTCTTAAGATGGCTTCAATTGAGACAGCTAAGGAAAGTGAGAGAGGTATCGTGGATATCGAAACTCTTAAGCATACAAATCAGACACTTATCGATACTCTTGATGAGGTTATGAAGATTCAGTCTGAAGGACGTGTTAAGAGAGCAGAAGCTGAGAAGGAACTTGCACTTATTGAGGAATCAATGAAGAATAAGATTCTTGAGGTTTCAAAGGTAAGACAGTAATAAGGTTATTTGATTCAGAGGCAGGCAAAACTGCCTCTGATTTATTAAGTGTATCATATAGAGAGTGTTTCTATTGTTATATAAAATGTGCTGATTAATTATGATGAGCGCATTTGAACTGGTGTATTATATGTATTTGATTTTGATTTTAAACAGTGTCCTGCTTGGCGTTGGTCTGGCCATGGATGCTTTTTCAGTGTCTTTGGCAAATGGACTCAATGAGCCAGATATGAAGGCAGGACGAATGAGTTATATCGCTGGTGTATATGGCGCCTTTCAGGCAGCAATGCCATTAATTGGCTGGTTCTGTGTTACTACAATCGCAGGATTGTTTATGAGCTTTCAGAAATTTATTCCATGGATAGCACTTGTTCTTCTGTTATACATAGGTGGAAAGATGCTGATAGAAGGAATAAAGGGCGGTGAGGAAGAAGATGATGTATCCAAACTTACCTTTGGAACTCTGATGATTCAGGGACTTGCAACATCGATTGATGCTCTTTCTGTAGGCTTTACAATCGCTGATTATAAGCTTGTTGAAGCAGCATTATCAGCTTTAATTATTGCAGCTGTTACATTTATAATATGTATGGTTGGTTTACGACTGGGTAAAAAGTTTGGAACCAAACTGGCAGGCAAAGCAACAATCTTTGGTGGAGTTATATTAATACTTATTGGTATAGAGATATTTATCAAAGGTGTGTTCTTTTAGTCATAAGATACTGGATTATTAAAGACTGTGAAAAATGGCTTATTACGTCTGTAAATAAAATGGCAAAAATGCTTGCCATTAGTGCTTTTTGGTGTTACTATTACATAGAAATAAATAATGTAGGCTATAAAGAGTGGACTTGCGGTCCACTCTTTTTTGCTGAATCACAACTAAATATCTACAACTTAATATGGAAAGGAAGTGTGATATGTCGAAGAGAGATTACGAGACACGCACAGAAGAACTTCTGATTCCGATAGTAGAAAAGTTCGGAGTAACAATCTACGATGTGGAATTTGTGAAGGAAGGCAGTGATTACTATCTTCGAGCCTTTATTGATAAGGACGGGGGAGTGACAATTGAGGATTGTGAGAACGTAAGCAGAGCATTGTCGGATGAGATGGACAGGGATGATTTTATATCAGAAGCTTATATTCTTGAGGTTAGCAGTCCTGGATTAGGAAGAACGCTGAAAAAGGAAAGACATTATCAAAACAGCTTGGGTGAAGAGGTTGAAATCAAGACCTATAAGCCTATTGGTAAGGATAAGGAATTTGTGGGAATACTTAAGTCCTACGAAGAAGGAACGGTAACAATTGAAACAGAGTCAGGGGATATGTCATTTACAAAGGATATGATAGCCAATGCCAGACTCACAATAGATTTTTAAATTGTAATAACAGGAAAGCGAGGATAATAGAAAAACAATGAATAAGGAACTTATTGAAGCATTAGACGCACTTGAGAAGGAAAAAGAAATTAGCAAGGAAACTCTGTTTGAGGCAATTGAGAACTCTCTTTTGACTGCCTGCAAGAACCATTTTGGAAAGGCTGATAATGTTAAGGTAGAGATTAACCGTGAAACAGGTGACTTCTTATGCTATGCAGAGAAGGAAGTTGTTGAGACAAAGGAAGAAGTTGAAGATGATATGCTCCAGATTGCACTTGAGGATGCAAAGGCTGTAGCCAAGAAGGCAAAGGTTGGCGATGTTCTCAATGTTGAGATTAAGTCTAAGGAGTTTGGTCGTATTGCAACTCAGAATGCAAAGAACGTAATCTTACAGAAGATTCGTGAGGAAGAAAGAGATGTAATTTATAATCAGTACTATGACAAGGAAAAGGATATAGCTACTGGTATTGTACAGAGATATGTTGGAAAGAACATTTCTATCAATCTTGGTAAGGCAGATGCTCTTCTTAATGAAGCTGAACAGGTTAAGACAGAGAACTTCAAGCCAACAGAAAGAATCAAAGTTTATATTGTGGAAGTAAAGAAGACAAACAAGGGACCACGCATCCTTGTTAGCCGTACACATCCAGAACTTGTTAAGAAGTTATTTGAATCAGAAGTTACAGAAATTAAGGATGGAACAGTAGAAATCAAGTCTATCGCTCGTGAGGCCGGAAGCAGGTCAAAGATTGCTGTATGGAGCAACAATCCTAATGTTGATCCAGTAGGAGCATGTGTTGGTATGAACGGTGCAAGAGTTAACAGTATCGTAGATGAACTTAAGGGCGAGAAGATTGATATTGTATGTTGGGATGACAACCCAGGTATTCTTATTCAGAATGCTTTATCACCAGCAAAGATCGTTGCAGTATTCGCTGATCCAGATGAGAAGACAGCTAAGGTTGTAGTTCCAGATTATCAGTTATCACTTGCAATCGGTAAGGAAGGTCAGAATGCAAGACTTGCAGCAAGACTTACAGGATACAAGATTGATATCAAGTCTGAAACTCAGGCTAAGGATGCTCCAGGCTTCCGTTATGAAGACTATATGGAAGATGAGTATGACGAAGAATACGAAGAGTATGATGAGGCTGAGGAGATCGTAGAGGGTGAATAATAAGAAAATCCTTTCACTTCTTGGATTGGCAACAAGATCACGCAATGTAGTAAGCGGTGAATTTATGACAGAGAAGTCTGTCAAAGAAGGAAGCGCCAAGCTGGTAATTGTTGCAGAGGATGCTTCCAATAACACAAAGAAGGAATTCGGTGATATGTGTGCTTATTACAAGGTTCCATGCTACACATTTTCCAGCAAGGAAGAGTTGGGCAGAAGCATGGGCAAAGAGATGCGCGCTTCACTTAGCGTTACGGATTCTGGATTTGCCAATTCTATTGAGAAGCTTTTAAAGAATTAAGATGGAAAGTCATCGGAGGTAGTTGAGATACATGGCTAAAATGAAAATATCAGAATTAGCAACAGAAATAAATGTTGATAAGAACGAAGTAGTATCCTTCCTTCAGAGCACAGGCTTTGACTGTAAGAGTGCTACAAAGACAATAGAAGATGAGCAGATTAATGCAATCAGAGCAAAGTTTGCTCCAAAGGCAGCAGCTCCAGAAAAGAAAGCTGCTCCAGAGAAGAAGGAGGCTGAAGCACCAGCAAAGGCTAGTGCGGCTGCAGCGCCAGCCAAGGCAGCACCAGCAGCTGAGCCCCCAAAGAAGAAGAAAAGCAGCGTGATTATTGTAGGCGCTGGAAATGGAAACAGAATGAATAGCAGACCAGGACAGGCTCAGAGCGCTCGTCCATCTGCTCCTTCAGCTCCAGCAAAGCAGGTAGTGCTTGGACCAAATCAGATGATTAACAAGGCTACTGGAAAGATTATGGAGAAGCTTCCACCAAAGAAGGCTGAAGAACCAGAAGAAGTTGTAGTTGAAACAGTTGAGGAAACAAAGCCAGAGACAAGAGTAGATAACAGAAACAAGAACTTCGAAAGAAGAGATAATGGTTTCAATCGTAACTCGGACAACCGTGGCAATGCAGCAAATAACAATGGCGGCTTTAAGCGCGGCGGTACTTTCAACAATAACAACAATGGTGGAACTCGTCCAAATGGAAATGGTAATTTCCAGGGCAGAGGTAATGCTCCAAGAGGTGATCGCAATGAAGCGAGAGGACAGCAGACAGACAGCAGGAATTTTAGAAACTCTGAAAATGGAAATAGAGCTCCTTTTGCGGGTAATAAAGACAGGAACTTTAATCAGGGTGCTGGTCAGTTTAATAACAGGAACAATGGCGGTGATTCACGCGGTGGAAACAGAGATGGAAGACCGTCAGATAGATTCAAGGATAACAGACAGAGCTCATTCATGGATGCTCCAGTTGCGTCAGGTAAGCCATCAGAAAACAGAAGAGCTAACCAGTCTGGCAACAAAGATAAGAGATCAAAGAAGGATGCCATCTACGAAGAGGAAGAATTAAAGAACAAGAATAAAGCAGGCCGTTTTATTAAGCCTGAAAAGAAGGAAGAAGTAGTTGAGGAAATCAAGGTTATTACTCTTCCAGAAGTTCTTACTATTAAGGATCTTGCTGATAAGATGAGAATGCAACCTTCTGTAATTGTTAAGAAGCTCTTCTTACAGGGACAGATGGTTACTGTAAACCAGGAAATTACATATGAAGAAGCTGAAAATATCGCTATTGAATACGATATTATGTGCGAGCAGGAAGTTAAGGTAGATGTTATCGAAGAACTTCTTAAGGAAGAAGATGAGTCAGAGGATACACTTGTTGAACGTGCTCCAGTTATCTGTGTAATGGGTCACGTTGACCACGGTAAGACATCACTTCTTGATGCAATCAGAAAGACAAATGTAACAGACAGAGAAGCTGGTGGTATTACTCAGCATATTGGTGCTTATACAGTTGAGGCAGGCGGAAGAAAAATTACTTTCCTCGATACACCTGGACATGAAGCATTTACTGCTATGCGTATGCGTGGTGCTAATGCAACAGATATAGCTATCCTGGTAGTAGCTGCAGATGATGGTGTTATGCCACAGACAGTTGAAGCTATTAACCATGCCAAGGCAGCAGGTATCGAAATTATCGTTGCTGTTAATAAGATTGATAAGCCAAATGCAAATATCGATAAGGTAAAGCAGGAACTTGCTGAATACGAACTCATTCCAGAAGAGTGGGGCGGTTCAACAGTATTTGCTCCTGTAAGTGCCAAGTCAGGAGAGGGTATCAAGGAAATGCTTGATATGGTTCTTCTTACAGCAGATATTCTCGAGCTTAAGGCTAATCCAAAGAGAAAAGCAAGAGGTCTTGTAATAGAGGCTGAGCTTGATAAGGGACGTGGTCCAGTAGCTACTATTCTTGTACAGAAGGGTACACTGAAGGTTGGAGATTTTGTTTCAGCAGGTGCAAGCTATGGTAAAGTAAGAGCCATGATTGACGATAAGGGAAGAAGAGTTAAGGAAGCTGGACCTTCTACTCCTGTAGAGATTCTTGGTCTTAATGATGTTCCTGCAGCAGGTGAAGTATTTATTGCTCATGACAGCGATAAGACTGCTAAGAGCTTTGCAGAGACATATATGGCCCAGAATAAGGCTAAGAAGCTTGAAGAGACCAAGTCTAAGATGAGTCTGGATGACGTATTCAGTCAGATTCAGGAAGGTAACCTTAAGGAACTCAATCTTATTGTTAAGGCTGACGTTCAGGGTTCAGTTGAAGCTGTTAAACAGTCACTGGTTAAGCTTTCCAATGAAGAAGTTGTTGTTAAATGTATTCATGGCGGCGTAGGTGCTGTTAATGAGTCAGATGTAAGCCTTGCTGCTGCAAGTAATGCTATTATCATTGGTTTCAATATTCGTATTGATTCAAATGCAAAGGAAACAGCAGATCGTGAAGGCGTAGATGTAAGATTATATAAGGTTATTTATCAGGCTATAGATGATGTTGAAGCAGCCATGAAGGGTATGCTTGATCCTGTCTTTGAGGAGAAGGTTATCGGACATGCTGAAGTTCGTCAGATCTTCAAGGCATCGGCAGTTGGTAATATCGCAGGTTCATACGTCCTCGATGGTACATTCCAGAGAGGCTGTAAGGTTCGTATCACAAGAGAAGGTGAGCAGATCTTCGAAGGCGAGCTTGCTTCACTTAAGAGATTCAAGGATGATGTTAAGGAAGTTAAGGCTGGATTCGAATGTGGTCTTGTATTCGATGGATATGACCAGATGCAGGAACTTGATATCGTAGAAGCTTATATCATGGTTGAGGTACCAAGATAAATGAGAAAGAATAGTATTAAAAACACCAGGATCAATGGTGAAGTACAAAAAATACTGGCTGAGGTAATACGCGGTGAGATTAAGGATCCGCGTATTCCTGAGTTTACTTCTGTAGTAAGTGTTGAAGTGGCTCCGGATTTGAAGAATTGTAAAGCCTTTATATCTGTATTTGGTGATGACGAGGTAGCTGCAAAGGCTATTGAAGGACTTAACAGTGCATCAGGATTCATTAAGAACAGACTGGCAAGAGAACTCAATCTGAGAAATACTCCTGATTTACATTTCTTTATTGACCAGTCTATTGCTTATGGTGTAGATATGTCCCGTAAGATTGACGAAGTAATCGCTGCAGACGAGGCCAAGGCACATAACTAATGATTTTGTGAAGGTTTATTGAAGATGATTAGTATTTTAGATGAAGTGAAAGGGGCCAATTCCATTGCTATTGGAGGTCACATCAGACCTGATGGGGACTGTGTGGGTTCATGTATGGGAATGTACCTTTTCTTGAAGAAGGCTTTGCCGGATACAGTGAAGATCAATGTTTATCTTGAGGAAATTCCTTCGGTTTTTAACTGCCTTGCAGGGGTTGAAAAAATCAAGAGGCCTGACGGAACGAAGCATAACTTTGATGTGTTTATAGCATTGGATTGTAATGCTGAGAGACTGGGCGATTCAGAGCCGGCTTTCCAGAATGCGAAGAAGAGGATTAATATTGATCATCACATTACCAATAGTGGTGAGGGAGATGTTAATTACATTGTTCCTGAGGCGAGCAGTGCAAGTGAACTGGTATTTGACTGCATAGATGAGAACTTGCTGGATGTAGACATTGCCAAGGCAATTTACACAGGAATGGTTCATGATACAGGAGTATTCCAGTATTCCAATGTATCGCCTAAAACTCTAAGAATTGCAGCCAGATTACTGGAATTCAAGTTTGATTTTCCACAGCTTATAGAAGAGACTTTCTATGAGAAGACATATGTGCAGAATCAGATTCTTGGCAGAACTCTGCTGGAGAGTGTCCTCTTTATGGATAAAAGATGCATAGTTGGCCATCTTGATATGAGGACTATGAAGTTCTACGGAGTAACATCCAAGGATATGGATGGAATTGTTAATCAGCTGCGATATACCAAGGGCGTGGACTGTGCAGTATTCATGTATGAGGTTGAAGCTCTTAAGTACAAGGTTAGTATGCGATCCAATGGTGTAGTGGACTGTGCAAAGGTGGCTGCCTACTTTAATGGTGGTGGACATGTGAGAGCAGCAGGCTGCACTCTGGAAGGAACATTTCATGATGCTATCAACAATATTGCAGGGCAGATTGAACTGCAGTATGAGCAGCAATAGTTTGTGGTATTGTTCCTAATGAGATAACAACAATCTTGCATTATGTAAACTTATGATTAATGGAATTATCAACGTATATAAGGAAGCGGGCTTTACTTCTTTTGATGTAGTAGCCAAGCTTCGTGGAATAACAAAAATAAGAAAAATAGGCCATACTGGAACCCTGGACCCTGATGCGACTGGGGTGCTTCCGGTATGTATTGGCTCTGCGACAAAGCTTTGTGATATGCTGACAGATAAGACCAAGGAGTATGAGGCCAGATTCAGACTTGGTCTGGTAACAGATACTCAGGATATCTCCGGGAAAATACTGGAAGAACACAAGGTTGACATAACTAGAGAAGAGCTTGAGCAGTGCATTATCAGCTTTATTGGTAAGCAGCAGCAGATTCCGCCTATGTATTCTGCCATTAAGATCAATGGCCAAAAGCTATATGATCTTGCCAGAGCTGGTAAAGAGGTAGAGAGACCTGCTCGTGATATTGAGATATTCAATATCATTATAAAGGACATCAGTATTACAGATTCGTGCGTTGAAGCATGTATTAGAGTGGAATGTTCCAAGGGGACCTATATCAGAACACTGTGCCACGATATTGGACAGAAGTTGGGATGTGGTGCGACTATGACCAGTCTTGTCAGAGTCAGATCCGGACAGTTTGTTATAGAGGATGCCCTTAAACTCTCTGAGATAGAGGCTATATTCAGAGCTGAAGATGCACAGGCTCAAATAGACAGACTTGTTGTACCAGTGGACAAGGTGTTTGATGGATATCAGGCAATCATTGTTCAGGGGGAACAGGAGAGAAGAGTACTGAATGGTAATTTTATAGACAGTGCATATGTCGGAGATCGAATTCGTGTATATCTGGCTGATAACAGCTTTGCAGCAGTCTATGAGTATTCCGTTGAAAAGAAGATTTATAAACCATATAAGATGTTCCTTGCCTGATGGCTGGGGACATCTTTTTCGTTGGTTCAAATAGTCGATATCACTTGACTATCAGGTGATATTAGTTCAATATTATATGTGTATGGGCATTTAAATTTTTACATAAAAAGAGGTTAAAATGGACTCGACATCACTTTTACAATTAGCAGGCGGTTTAGGCTTATTCTTGTTTGGTATGACTCTTATGAGTGAAGGTATTGAGAAAGCCGCAGGTGCTAAACTCAGAAGCATTCTTGAGATGTTTACAACTAACAGAGTAATGGGCATGATAGTTGGTGTTGTTTTTACTGGTATCATTCAGTCATCATCAGCATGTACAGCCATGGTAGTCAGCTTTGTTAACTCAGGTCTGATGAATCTGTATCAGGCTGCTGGAGTTATCTTTGGTGCCAATATTGGTACTACTATTACTGGTCAGCTGGTATCTTTCAATTTATCTAAATATGCGCCGCTGTTTTTATTTATAGGTGTTATCATGACCATGTTTATAAAGAAGCCTACAGCTCAGAAAATTGGTCAGGTTGTACTTGGATTCGGTGTACTGTTTATGGGTATTAAGACCATGAGTGGTTCCATGGAAGCACTTAATGAGTCAGGTCAGATTTCAGATATCCTTCTTGGTCTTACCAATCCATTTATTGCTGTTATTACTGGTACAGTTATCACAGCAGTGGTACAGAGTTCATCTGTTACAGTATCCATTGTACTTCTGATGGCTCAGCAGGGACTGTTTGGAGAAAGTGCCAATATATGTCTGTATATCATTCTTGGCTGTAACATTGGTGCATGTACAACAGCACTTATTGCTTCTCTTGCAGGAAAGAAGGATGCTAAGAGAGCAGCACTTATTCATCTTTTGTTTAATATAATTGGAACCATACTGATGTTTATTGCATTGCAGGTGGCTATGAATCCTATTTCCAATGTAATTCATGCTGTTTCTGCTGATAACGGCAGATTTGTAGCCAATGCACATACCATTTTCAAGGTTGTACAGGTTTTGGTTCTTCTTCCATTCTCTGGATTGATTGTTAAGCTGACTTATCTCTTTGTTCCAGGTGAGGATAAGAAGGTTGGTTACAGAGAAGTACATACTCTTAAGTATATTGGTGACAAGGTAGTATTTAACCCTGCAACAGCAGTTGTTGGCGTTATAAAGGAACTTGAGCGTATGGCTGAACTTGCTGGTGAGAATCTTAACAGAGCCATGAACGCGCTTATTACCCTTGATCAGGAAGATATAGACGAAGTATATGAGGTTGAGGAGAATATCAATTTCCTCAATAAGGCTATTACAGATTATATGGTTAAGATCAACCAGACCACACTTCCTATCGAAGACTTAAAGAGCATTGGTGCTCTCTTCCATGTTGCAAATGATATTGAAAGAGTTGGTGACCATGCTGAAAATATAGCGGATGCGGCAGCAAACCGTAAGAAGAACAACATATCCATAAGTAAAGATGCTCAGAGAGAACTGGGCCAGATGCTGGATATGGTTAATGACTGCTACAGATATTCTGTGGAGATGTTTGCTCATGGCAAAGAAGAGCATATGCAGGATATCATTGATCTGGAGAACAGAATTGATGTGATGGAAAGAGAACTTCAGCAGGCACATGTTGACAGACTTACAAAGAATCAGTGTACTCCTGAAGCGGGTATGATTTTCTCAGATATTGTATCTGGTTTGGAAAGAATAGCAGATCACTCAGTAAACATTGCATTTTCAATTTCTGAAAACGAAAAAGAAGGTTAAATGAATTATAAAATAAGCACTTTGATAGTACTTATTCTTGTAGCAACTGTTTTATCAAATCCTGTTAAGGCAAAGGCAGAGACAAAACTGTCGGATAATGTAGCAGGTTGTGGAATAGGAACTATTTTAGATGATGTAAAAACTGAAGAAGAGTATCTTGATGCAGCGGACAATGGATTGCTTTCCTATGGCTACAAGCATTTGGGAATAGCTAATGTAGATAATCATCTTAATGTCAGGGAGGCTCCAAGTACAGATGCCAAGCTGGTTGGCAAGATGTCTAATAACAATGGATGTGAAGTCTTAAGCGTAGAAGGAGACTGGGCACATATCACGTCAGGAGATGTGGATGGATATGTGCATATGGATTATCTGCTTACAGGTGGACAGGCTATTATCAGAGCAAACAGAGTCGTTGTCAGAAGTGCCAGAGCTACTGAAGGTGGTCTTCGAGTAAGAAGTGGCCCTAGTACTGACAGCGAGATTCTTACAACCATGGGTGAAGGTGAGAAACTTGAAGTTCTTGAAGAACACGATGGCTGGATTGAGGTTGATCTGGATGGTGAAAGTGCTTTTATTTCTGCAGATTACGCAGTGGTAGAAGAGGAACTGGATACAGCTGTTACTATGTCTGAATTACTTTATGGTGATGGTGTATCAGATGTCAGAATTGCAATTTGTAATTATGCCAAAGAATTTCTGGGGAACCCTTATGTATGGGGGGGAACAAGTCTTACAAAGGGTACAGACTGCTCAGGATTTACTATGCAGGTATACAAAAAATATGGTATTACACTGCCTCATTCTTCTGTTGCTCAGTCAAAGATGGGTACAAAGGTCAGTCTTGCTGAAGCAAAAGCGGGAGATCTTGTATTCTATGCCGGAGGCGGTACAGTTAACCATGTTGGTATATATATTGGCAATGGTCAGGTAATACATGCTTCTAATCCAAAGCAGGGTATTAAGATTTCCTCTGTCGGATATAGAACAATTCATAGCATAAGAAGATATATTAATGACTGATAAAATATTATTTAGTAAGCGCTCACTTATTGTATATTTCTCCGTATTTACAGCAATACTGATAAGCTTTATTGTTGTGATGGCCCATAGGGGAAGAGAAGAAAGCAGGTGGAGCGAATGCAAACATGTACAATTAAGTGGCTCCTACAGTTATGACGGTGGAGCCACTTTTCATAATATGGACAGCGATACTGTCCTTTCTCCAACTAAGGCTAAAACTATGCTCATAATAGGCCATTTTAGTGAGGATCTTCCGGCAAGTCGCCCAATTTATTTTTATATCAGAGGTCTAAATGCAAAAGTCTATGTCAATGGTAAACAGATTCTGAGATGGGAAGAGAGTTCCTTGGACAACTGGACCTATGTTATGGATGTCGAGGTAAAGAAGACTGACTTAATCAGAGTTGAGCTGGAGAATCGTGAGCTCAATCCATATAGCATTAACTATATGACTTTCCTTGATGAGATACACAGCGGCACCAGATATATGCTTATAGCGGAGAAACTTCGTGATAATATGCTTAGTATTATTGCATCTGTTACTATAATGGTAATGGGAATAAGTATCCTGATATATCGCCTGTGTTTTTCGTATAATGAAAAAGAGGATTCACATGGTTTGTGGGCCTGTGGCTTTTTGATGGTAGTTGGCGGACTTACATGTCTGGTGGATTACCAGTATATTACTCTTCTTGCAAGAAACATACTTTTAATAATATATCTGGATCATATTAGTCAGGCTATGATTGTAATGTTTGTAACTGCATATATGAAGAGGTATCTGGAAAGTCAGAAATCAAAAAACAGATGCGATATTGTAATAATAATTGTGGGGGCACTTTTATCAATTCAACTTATTACGGAAATGATAGCTCCTAATTCAGAACAGTTTGACAAGATGTTTATTCTGATGGTGGCTCTTACAACCTTTATGCTGATTAATGAGCTGTTTGATCTATATAGAAGTGGACGAAGACTGGATAAAACTGGAAGACAGGCTTTTGACTCGGTAATGCTTCTTGTAATAGCCTTTATTGCGGAGATGGTCTACTTCATTCTTACTGGAACATATTTTATCAAGATGTTCGAGGTTGCGTTGCTGGTATTTGCAGTATTTCAATATTATCTGTTGCTGGCAAGTAATGTTGAAAATTATTATAAAGCTAAGCGTGCCAGCGAACTGGAGAATGAGCTGACCCAGAATAAGATTAAGATGGTCATCAGTCAGATACAGCCTCATTTCTTGTACAATGCAATTAGTACCATTCGTGCGCTATGTACCCGCAATCCCAATGAGGCGAGAAATGCACTGGATTATTTTGCTAAATATCTGAGAGCGAATATGGATTCTTTAAGTACAGAAGGCTGTATACCATTTAGCAAAGAACTGGATCACGTAAAGAGTTATCTGTATATTGAAAAATTAAGATTTGGTAAGCTTCTTAACATAGAATATAATATAGAGACAACAGAGTTTGTATGTCCTCCGCTTTCTTTACAGACTGTGGCTGAAAATGCTGTAAAGCATGGACTTCTTGCAAAAAAAGAGGGAGGAACATTAAAGATTACAACCAAAGAAAACGACCTTAGTTATGAAATAATAGTTGAGGACGATGGAGTTGGATTTGATATGACTAAGCCACTGGATAATGGCAGAAGTCATGTTGGACTGGCTAATACAAGACAGCGTATAGCAGGACTTTGCAATGGAACACTTAATGTTGGTAGTAGATTGGGAGTAGGTACTACCATTACCATTATTCTTCCAAAGGAAGCTAATGGACAGGTTTAGGGGAATGGAATTATGAGAGTTGTATCAGTTGATGACGAGAGTTATATTCTTGAAGATTTTGTTGACATGCTAAATGCCATGCCAGAGATTAGTGACGCAAAAGGCTTTACGGATGCTGATGAGGCTTATGAGTATATTAAGAATAATCAGGTGGATGTTGCATTTCTGGATATTCATATGCGAGGTACGGACGGGCTTACTTTGGCAAAACTGATTAAGGATGTGAATCCTAACACTAATATAGTGTTTCTGACAGCCTATTCAGAGTATTCGATGGATGCCATGAAGATGCATGCATCGGGATATCTGTTAAAACCTGTTAGTGAAGAGGATGTCAGGGAAGAACTTAAGGATTTAAGAAAACCGGTTGAAGCTGGAAGCCCAAAGAGGCTTAAAGCTCAGTGCTTTGGTAATTTTGAAATATACATTGATAATGTTCCTTGTGCTTTCAGATATGTTAAGACCAAGGAGCTGCTGGCTTATCTGATAGACAGGAGAGGAGCCTATGTATCAAATGGTGAGATATTGGGAACACTTTGGGAGGATAAGGAAGTCACTGCTTCCCTTGAGAATTACCTGCGCAATCTGGTGGGGGATCTTAGAGCAGTATTTAAGGAAGCAGGCCTGGAGGATGCAATTCTAAAGAAGAAGGGTATGATAGCTATTCTTCCAGAAGCCTTTGAATGCGACTATTATCAGTGGATAGATGGGATTGAGTCGGCTTTAAAACAATTTGCTGGTGAATATATGAGTCAGTACAGCTGGTCTGAATTTACACTTGCGGGAATAGAGAGCAGAATGTTTGACTGATGCTGGTAGGAAGTTGTATTTTCTGGCACAAAATAAAAGCATTTTGTGGTTTACATGCCGCTGTTACTGTGATACAATGCTAATGTTGTGTGCGTATACTCAGGTTATGGATACTCCAACCAAGCCTTGGTATGACGTGAAGTATATAAGAATAAAGGAGAAAAACAATGATTTCTAAAGAGAAGAAAACAGCTATTATGAATGAGTATGCTAGAAAGCCAGGCGATACAGGTTCACCTGAAGTACAGATCGCAGTTCTTTCAGCACGTATTTCAGAGCTTACAGAGCATCTTAAGGCTAATCCAAAGGATCACCACTCAAGACGTGGTATGTACAAGATGATTGGTCAGAGACGTGGTTTACTTGATTACCTTCAGAAGACAGACCTTGAAGGTTACAGAGCACTTATCGAGAAGCTTGGAATTAGAAAATAATGCAATTAAGAAGGCGGCTTTTATTCCGCCTTCTTTTTGATAAATGAAAAAAGCAATTTAGGTAGAAGATTCACCCCGAGACCACTGATGAGAGCATAAAAGTGAATAGTGAACCATTTGAAGTTGGTTTACATAATTGTACTTTCATCAGTAGTTTCGGTATCTTCTACCGACCCGCCCAAAGGGCAGAAAAGGAGAAGACTATGTACAAGACATTTAGTATGGAACTTGCTGGTCGTACACTCAGCGTTGATATTGGAAGAGTAGGCGCTCAGGCTAACGGTTGTGCATTTATGCACTATGGCGACACAACAGTTCTTTCAACAGCAACAGCAAGTGAGAAGCCAAGAGACGGTATCGATTTCTTCCCTCTTTCAGTAGAGTACGAAGAGAAGATGTACGCAGTTGGAAAGATTCCAGGTGGTTTTAACAAGAGAGAAGGTAAGGCAAGCGAGAATGCAATCCTTACAAGCCGTGTTATTGACCGTCCTATGCGTCCTTTATTCCCAAAGGATTACAGAAATGATGTAACACTTAACAACATGGTAATGAGCGTAGATCCAGAGTGCAGACCAGAGCTAGTAGCTATGCTTGGTGCTGCAATCGCAACATCTATTTCAGATATCCCATTTGATGGCCCATGTGCTACAACACAGGTTGGTATGATTGATGGAGAACTTATTATCAACCCTAATCAGGAGCAGTGGAAGGTTGGAGATCTTAACCTTACAGTTGCTTCTACAAGCGAGAAGGTTATCATGATTGAAGCAGGAGCTAATGAGATTCCTGAGGCAAAGATGATCGAAGCAATCTACAAGGCACACGCTGTTAACCAGGAGATTATCGCTTTCATCAACAAGATGGTTGCTGAAGTTGGTAAGGCAAAGCATGAGTATACAAGCTGCGCTATTCCAGCTGAACTTTTCGATGCTATTAAGGCTATCGTAACACCAGAGCAGATGGAAGAAGCTGTATTTACAGATGTAAAGCAGGTTAGAGAAGAGAATATTCGTCAGATTAAGGAGAAACTTACAGAGGCATTTGCTGATAATGAGGAGTATCTTGCAGTTCTTGACGAGGCAGTATATCAGTATCAGAAGAAGACAGTAAGAAAGATGATCTTAAAGGATCACAAGCGTCCAGATGGCCGTCAGATCACACAGATTCGTCCACTTGCTGCAGAAGTAGATCTTATTCCAAGAGTTCACGGTTCTGCTATGTTTACTCGTGGACAGACACAGATCTGTAACGTTACTACTCTTGCACCACTTTCTGAAATGCAGAAGATTGATGGTCTTGACAGCAACGAGACAACAAAGAGATATATGCATCAGTATAACTTCCCAGCATACTCTGTTGGTGAGACAAAGGTTAGCCGTGGACCAGGACGTCGTGAAATCGGTCATGGTGCATTAGCTGAGAGAGCACTTATCGCTGTTCTTCCAAGTGAAGAAGAGTTCCCATATGCAATCAGAACTGTATCTGAGACATTTGAGTCAAATGGTTCAACATCAATGGCTTCAACATGTGCATCATGTATGTCACTTATGGCTGCAGGTGTTCCAATTAAGAAGATGGTAGCTGGTATCAGCTGTGGTCTTGTAACTGGTGATACAGATGATGATTTTGTACTTCTTACAGATATCCAGGGGCTCGAAGATTTCTTCGGCGATATGGACTTCAAGGTAACAGGTACAACTGAAGGTATTACAGCTATCCAGATGGATATTAAGATTCATGGTCTTACAAGAGCAATCGTTGAGGGTGCTATTGCAAGATGTCGTGAAGCCAGACTTTTCATCATGGATACATGTATGAAGCCAGCAATTGCTGCTCCAAGAGAGACAGTTAACGAATATGCTCCAAAGATTATTTCTCTCCAGATTGATCCAGAGAAGATTGGTGAAGTTGTTGGTCAGCGTGGTAAGACAATCAATGAGATTATCGCTCGTACAGAGGTTAAGATTGATATAACAGATGATGGTAAGGTTTCAGTTTGTGGAACAGACCAGGCTAAGATGGATCAGGCTGTTGAGATGATTAAGACTATCACAACAGAATTTGAAGCAGGCCAGGTATTCAAGGGTGTAGTTGTATCTATCAAGGAATTTGGCGCATTTGTTGAGTTCGCTCCTGGAAAAGAAGGTATGGTTCATATCTCAAAGATTTCTAAGGAAAGAATCAACCGTGTAGAAGACGTATTAACACTTGGCGACAAGGTTACTGTTGTATGCATGGGCAAGGATAAGATGGGCAGAATGAGCTTCTCTATGAAGGATGTAGCTCAGGCATAAGCCTGTATATGATAAAGTAGTGGCCGTTAGTGACATGCTTTATTGAAAGTGTAATTGTTAGGCCTGGTCTTTTGACCGGGCCTATTCTTTTGAGAAGAACGAAAGGTAATAAGTAATGAGTAACATTGAGCAGGAGATTAATAAAAGACGAACATTTGCCATTATCTCTCATCCTGATGCTGGTAAGACAACTCTTACTGAGAAGTTTCTCTTATATGGTGGAGCAATCAATCTGGCAGGATCTGTAAAAGGTAAGGCAACTGCCAGACATGCAGTCAGTGACTGGATGGAAATAGAGAAGGAAAGAGGTATTTCTGTAACCAGTTCCGTACTTCAGTTTAATTATGACGGATACTGTATCAATATTCTTGATACACCTGGACATCAGGATTTCTCAGAGGATACATACCGTACTCTTATGGCCGCTGACAGTGCAGTAATGGTAATTGATGGTGCCAAGGGTGTCGAGCCACAGACGAGAAAGCTTTTTAAGGTCTGCGGTATGAGAGGTATACCTATTTTTACATTTATTAACAAGATGGATAGAGATGCCAATGATACTTTTGAACTTTTGGATGAAATAGAAAAAGAACTTGGAATTGCTACTTGTCCAATAAACTGGCCAATAGGTTGTGGTAAAGTATTTAAAGGAGTATATGACAGACAGAAGCGTGAGGTCGTTACATATTCTGATACAGAGAAGGGTACCAAGGAAGGCGAGACCAGTATCATTTCCATTGATGATGAGGACAAGGTTACAGCAGCTATTGGTGAAGAGAGAAAGTCTATTCTTTTCGACGAAATAGAGCTTCTTGATGGAGCCAGTGCTGAGTATGATCTGGATGCTATTCAGAGTGGTAAGCTTACACCGGTATTTTTTGGTTCGGCACTTACCAACTTTGGTGTTGAGATCTTCTTACAGTATTTCCTTAAGATGACAACCACACCACTTCCTCGAAAGTCTGGGGACAACATGATTGATCCTGTTAAGAATGATTTTTCTGCATTTGTCTTCAAGATTCAGGCCAATATGAATAAGGCACACAGAGACAGAATCGCTTTTATGAGAATCTGTTCAGGCAAATATGATGCCAATATGGAAGTGAAGCACGTACAGGGTGGAAAGACCATGAGATTGTCAAGACCTCAGCAGATTATGGCGGACGAGAGAAAGATTCTTGATGAAGCTTATGGCGGAGATATAATAGGCGTATTTGATCCAGGTATTTTCTCGATAGGAGATACACTGTGCATGCCTAAGGATAATATTAAGTATGAAGGCATACCTACTTTTGCTCCTGAGCATTTTGCGAGAGTGCGCCAGATAGACACTATGAAGAGAAAGCAGTTTATTAAGGGTGTTACTCAGATAGCACAGGAAGGTGCTATTCAGATCTTCCAGGAGTACAATACTGGTATGGAAGAAATCATAGTAGGTGTTGTCGGTGTTCTTCAGTTTGAAGTTCTCAAATACAGACTTGAGAACGAGTACAACGTTGAGATAAGGCTTGAACCGCTGCCTTATGAGCATATCAGGTGGATAGTGTCATATGATACAGAGCTTGATAAGATTGTTGGTACAAGCGATATGAAGAAGATTAAAGATCTTAAGGACAGACCTTTACTGTTGTTCATTAATGAATGGAGTGTAGGTATGACTCTTGATAGAAATAAGGGACTTGAACTGTCTGAATTTGGAACCTGATAGAAGCTGGTTCTTGGGAGGCATTATGAAAAAAGCACTTGTCTATCTCGCATTTTCAATACTGATTCTTGGAATGATAATATCCTATGATGTTACCAAGTGTGATGGACAGGTTATTATGAAGCATTTCATAAAGTCTGACTATGAGCCGGTTTATGAGGACTATGAGCCAGCTGTATATGAGCCAACCAAGGAAGCCGAAGAAGCAAAACCAACTGCAGTTGTTACTGTGGAGGTTGAAAAGGCGCAAATCGAAGAAATAGAGCAGACTGAAGCAACAGAGGATGAAAGTCTGGTTGAGGATGAACAGGATGACAGTGTCAGTGAGGCTGAGGATTCTTCGAGGGGCTTTGAGTATTACTTCAACCATCTGGAGGATGACAAGGAGAAGAAACTGTACAGAAGCATGTATAATGCTTTTGAACAGGTTGGCAGTGGCAATACCATTCCTACAGTAGATGATGAGACCATGAACAAGATAGCTGGTTATATCAAGATGGATCATCCTGAGCTCTATTACATCAAGGATATGGGCTATACGCATTACACTCTTGGTGGCCAGATTCAGAAGACTGTAATAGCGGCTAACTATACCGATTCCAAAACTGTAATAAGTATGGAACTGGAGAATATGAATGCCATTGCTGATTCGGTGATAGCAAGTATTCCAGCGGGCGCAGATGACTATACTAAGGTGAAGGCTGTATATGAATGGATTATTCTCAATACAGAGTATGACCTAAATGCAGCTGATAACCAGAATATAAAGTCTGTTCTTCTGGGAAAGAAGTCTGTATGCGCAGGCTATGCAAGAACTATGCAGTTTATTCTTAATAAGGCTGGCGTTAAGACCACTATGGTGGAGGGTAAATCGCTGGTTACCGGTGAGAATCATGCATGGAATCTAGTCTTTGCGGATGGCAATTATTATTATGTGGATCCAACCTGGGGAGACGCTTCCTATGTTGGCAATGAATATCAGGAAGAGGGCAAGAAGAATGGTATCAACTATGATTATCTTCTGGTTACAACAGAGGAGATAAACAGGACCCATGTCATTGCTTCTTATCTGCCTATGCCTCTTTGTAATAGTATGGACGATAACTATTATGTGAGAGAAGGATTATATCTGTATGGCCTTGATACTACTGCTTTGGCAGCTATGTTTGATAATGCTTACAATCAGGGCAGGGAGGCTGTCTCATTCAAATGTGCAAACCTTGAGACTTATGATGAAGCAAGGAATTATCTCATAAGAAATAATGGTATTTTTGACTACCTTCATGGTGATACTAATAAGATTTCCTACGTGGAGAATGAGGAACAAAGAACACTTTGTTTCTGGCTATAGATATGCTATAATTTAGTCGATGGTTTTTGAATAAAGAACGGAGTGATTTTATGGAAAAAGAGATTAAGAACGTTGATACAGTAGATGAGCAGGGAATAGGAACAGTTCAGATAGCTGATGAAGTTGTAGCTGTTATTGTTGGAATAGCTGCTACAGAAGTTGACGGTGTTTCTGCTCTTGATGGAAATATCACCAATGAGATAATGAGCAAGGTTGGAATGAAAAACATTGCCAAGGGTGTAAAGGTCGAGATTAACAATAACAAGGTTGCAGTTGATGTCAGTCTTACAGTTGAATATGGCTACAATATTCCAGCAACATGCGCAAAGGTTCAGGAAAAGATCAAGAATACAGTTGAGAATATGACAGGTCTGAAGGTTACAGATGTCAATGTTCATATTTCCGGCGTTGAGATACAGAAGGATTAATATTATTCATGAGCAGAAGAGAATTAAGAGAACAGATATTCAAATTATTGTTCCGTGTGGAATTTAACTCTGAAGAGGAGATGGATACACAGTGTGAACTGTTCTTTGACGACGTAGATACTCATTTTGAGGAAGCGGATATGCAGTATATCCAGAACAAATATAGTCTTATCTACGAGAAGATCGAAGAGATTGATAAGCTTATTGATGAGAAGGCTAAGGGCTGGACAGCTGAGCGAATGGGCAAGGTTGAGCTTACAATCATTAGATTAGGTGTTTATGAAGTATTATTCGATGACGAAGTTCCAGCCAGCGTTGCTATCAACGAGGCAGTTGAACTGGCAAAGAAGTTTGGGCAGGATAAGTCCAATGGATTTGTTAACGCGGTACTTGCCAAGTTTGTCGAATAATTGAGCGATGACATGATGAATGTCATGGGAGATTAGCATGCAGAAGGCATATACAGTAGCACAGGTTAATTCATATATAAAAAATATGTTTTCTCAGGACTATCTGTTGAATTCTGTGTCAGTTAAGGGTGAAGTGAGCAATTGTAAGTATCATTCATCCGGTCATATATATTTTACTTTGAAGGATAAGCTAAGCGTGCTTGCCTGTGTAATGTTTGCAGGCAACAGGGCGACGGGCTTATCTTTTCCTTTAAAAGAAGGAATGCAGATAGTTGTTACTGGCAATATTGACCTTTATGAGAGAGATGGCAAGTATCAGCTATATGCAAAGAAAATCAGTCAGGATGGCATTGGAGAACTCTATGAGCGCTTTGAGAGACTCAAAGAGGAACTCAAAGAACGCGGGATGTTTGCGAGTGAATACAAGAAGCCAATTCCTGCATTTGTTAAAAGGCTGGGAGTAGTTACGGCTCCAACAGGTGCAGCTGTAAGAGATATAATCAGCATAGCCAAAACGCGTAATCCATATATAGAGATTATTCTTTATCCGGCGCTGGTGCAGGGAGAAGCTGCAGCACCAAGCATTGTACAGGGAATAAGAATGCTGGAAGCCATTGGTGTGGATGCCATGATAGTAGGACGTGGCGGTGGCTCTATGGAGGATTTGTGGGCCTTTAATGAAGAGATTGTGGCACAGGCTATATTTGACTGTGACATACCTGTTATATCTGCTGTTGGACATGAGACAGATACTACCATAGCTGATTATGTTGCGGATGTAAGAGCAGAGACTCCTTCAGCGGCTGCGCAGATAGCAGTTTGTGAGATAAGCCGAATAGAGGATGCTATTGAAGGCTACAGAGAAGACTTATACAGGAATATTATTCGTGAGATAGAAAGACAGAGAAACAGATTACAGCTGGCTAAGAGTAATCTGAACCGACTGAGCCCTGCTAATCAGATAAAGGACAAGAGATATTACACCATGCAGCAGGAGGAACTGCTGAAGAAATACATGCTTTCAATTCTTGAGAGAAAGAAGCATGAGCTGGGACTTGTAGCGGGAAGACTTAATGGTGTGTCACCACTAGCCAAGCTTAATCAGGGTTATTCATATGCCCGGTCCGAGAATACAGGGAATATCAAAAGTGTATCTCAGGTTCAAAATGGAGATAAGTTTGACTTATATGTAACAGATGGTGTTATAAGCAGTGTTATCTGTGACATTAAACAGATAGAGAGGAATGCGTAGATGGCAAAGGATAATGAGATGACATTGGAGGAGATGCTTAAGGCTCTAGATGAATGCACCCAGAAGATGGAACAGGGAGAATTATCGCTGGAAGAGTCATTTGAAGCATTTAAGGCAGGAATGGAGCTTGTAAAGAACTGTAATGACAGTATAGACAAGGTTGAAAAAGAAGTGGTAAAGCTTATGGATGATGGCAGTGTGGAACCACTGGATGAGGAGTAGCGTATGACATTCAATGAAGAATTGACATTAAAAGTTGAATA
The DNA here is from genome assembly GCA_002317175.1 of Lachnospiraceae bacterium UBA1712. Taxonomy (GTDB): domain Bacteria; phylum Bacillota; class Clostridia; order Lachnospirales; family Lachnospiraceae; genus Colinaster. The sequence goes on from DCJA01000020.1 coordinate 31,220, forward strand.
TATTGAAAGCGTGTTGGACAAATTTGTTCCAGAGGAGGAAGGATACGCTAAGACAGTTATAGAGGCTATGAATTATAGTCTTAAGGCTGGTGGAAAGAGACTCAGACCACTTCTTATGTTTGAGGCCTACAGACTGTTTGGCGGAGAAGAGGATGTTATTGAACCATTTATGGCTGCAATAGAGATGATACATACCTACTCACTGATACATGATGATCTTCCATGTATGGATGATGACGAGTACAGAAGGGGCAGAAAGACTACTCATACTGTGTATGGTGAAGGTATGGCTGTGCTTGCCGGTGATGGTCTGCTTAATTATGCTTTTGAAACTGCCTGCAAGGCATTTGATAAGCTTAATGTGCTTCAGGGCAATGAGTACAATGCAAAGACCATTGGCAGAGCTATCAGCATACTGGCTGGAAAGAGTGGAATCTACGGTATGATAGGTGGACAGTGCGCTGATATTGAAGCAGAGAATCTGCCAGCAGATCAGGTCACTGAAGAAAGACTCTTATATATTCATGAGCATAAGACTGCAGCGCTTATTCAGAATGCGCTTATGGTAGGAGCTGTTCTTGCAGGCGCCAATGAGATTGATCTTGCAAAGATTGAAAGAGTTGGTTATAACATAGGCCTGGCTTTCCAGATACAGGATGATATTCTGGATGTAACCAGCACACTTGAGCAGCTGGGGAAGCCAGTAGGTTCAGATGAAAAGAATGGAAAAACTACATATGTTTCTATTAATGGCCTTAACAAGTCCAAGGCTGATGTGGAGGCATTAAGCGAAGAGGCTGTCAATATTCTTAAGAATATGGGAGACGGCAACGAATTCCTTGAGGAATTGGTAATATATTTAGTAGATAGGACAAAATAGCAAATGTTACTTGATAGTATTAATCAGGCAAATGATATAAAGAATATTGATCCTAAGGATTATGATGCACTGGCTGCAGAGATCAGGGAATTTCTTATCAATAAGATATCTGTAAATGGTGGTCATCTGGGATCTAACCTAGGTGCTGTAGAACTGACTATGGCCCTTCATTTGTCACTGGATTTTCCAAAAGATAAAATAGTATGGGACGTGGGACATCAGTCATATACACATAAGCTTCTTACAGGAAGAAAAGATGGCTTTGAATCACTTAGAAAATTTGGTGGAATGAGTGGTTTCCCAAAGAGAAAAGAAAGCGACTGTGACTGTTTTGATACAGGACACAGTTCAACTTCTATTTCTGCTGGTCTGGGCCTGGTTAAGGCTCGTGATATCAGAGGAGAGGACAGCACTGTTGTTGCAGTGATTGGTGATGGTTCACTTACGGGTGGTATGGCCTACGAAGCTTTGAACAATGCTTCAAGAATGGATACAAACTTTATAATTATTCTCAATGATAACAACATGTCTATTTCGGAAAATGTTGGCGGTGTCAGCAAGTACCTCAACAATATCCGTACCAGAGAGAATTATCAGAATCTGAAGGACAGTATTTACTATCCTTTGTTGGAGAAAAAATACGGACAGCCAATTATTGATTTTGTAAGAAAGACTAAAAACTCTATCAAACAGCTGGTGGTTCCTGGTATGTTCTTTGAGGATATGGGAATCAAATACTTAGGACCTGTGGATGGACATGATGTTAAAGGTTTGATGACAGTAATTAAAGAAGCCAAGAGATGTGATACATCTGTGCTGGTTCATGTAATTACCGAAAAGGGCAGGGGCTATGAACCTGCAATGCGTCATCCTGCAAGATTCCATGGAGCAGAGCCATTTGACATTGAAACAGGTCTTCCTAAGCGCAAGAAAGAAAAGGCTAATTATACAGACGTATTCTCTACTGTTATGATTAAGCTTGGGGCAAGAAATGATAAGGTCGTTGCCATTACAGCTGCTATGCCAGATGGAACAGGACTTAAGAGATTTCACAACATATATCCGGACAGATTCTTCGATGTGGGAATAGCAGAACAGCATGCGGTAACATTTGCGGCAGGTCTTGCAGCAGGTGGATTAAGACCAATCGTGGCCATCTATTCATCCTTCCTGCAGAGAGCATATGATCAGATTGTTCATGATGTATGTATACAGAATCTTCCAGTAGTATTTGCAATAGACAGAGCGGGACTTGTAGGAAGTGACGGAGAGACTCACCAGGGTATTTTTGATCTGTCATATCTTTCAAGTATACCTAATATGCACATTATGGCTCCAAAGAACAAATGGGAGCTTTCTGATATGATGAAGTTTGCTGTTGCCAGTGGTGTTCCTATTGCTGTGCGTTATCCAAGAGGAGAGGCATATGATGGCCTTAAGGATAATCGTGATGAGATAGTAATGGGCAAGAGTGAATTGATTGTTAAGGGCGATAATGCCAAGGTAGCTTTATTTGCAATTGGAAGTATGGTGAAGATTGCGGTTGAGGTAAGAGAAATACTTCTTGAAAAAGGGATTGATGTTACCATTGTAAATGCAAGATTTGCAAAGCCAATTGATACAGATATGATTGACGAACTGGCCAGGGATTACGACTATATTGTAAGCATGGAAGAAAATGTGGCAAGTGGTGGACTTGGTGAGAAGGTTGTTACATATGTTGCTGATCAGGGCCTGGATGTTAAGGTGGAGACAGTAACAGTACCAGATGAGTATGTAGAGCATGGTAGCGTGGATCAGCTTAGAGCAGAAATTGGAATAGATGCTGAGTCTATTGCAAAGAGAGTGAGTGAACTGTATTTATAACAGGTTTACATAATTTGTTTGAAATTAGCTTATCGGAATTTGTATGAAAGAAAGACTAGATGTATTATTGGTGAATATGGGATTGGCCACTTCCAGAGAAAAGGCTAAGACTGTCATTATGGCAGGAGAGGTCTTTGTTAACGGACAGAGGGAAGACAAGGCTGGTAGCACATTTGATCCTGAAAAATGCAAGATAGAAGTAAAGAGCAAACAGCTTAGGTATGTCAGCAGAGGCGGACTTAAGCTTGAGAAGGCGGTTGAGAATTTTGATCTTGGCCTGCCTGGACTTACCTGTATGGATATTGGTGCATCAACTGGAGGCTTTACGGACTGCATGCTTCAGAATGGAGCTGCAAAAGTTTATTCAGTGGATGTCGGACATGGACAGCTGGACTGGAAGCTACGCAATGATGAGCGTGTAGTGTGTATGGAGAAAACCAACTTCAGATATATCAAGCCTGAAGATATTGGTGAAGCTATTGATTTTGCTTCCTGCGACGTAAGCTTTATTTCGCTGACCAAGATAATTCTTCCTGCAAGAGCTCTTCTTAAAGATGAGGGAAGAATGGTTCTGCTTATCAAACCACAGTTTGAGGCAGGCAAGGATAAGGTTGGTAAAAAGGGTGTTGTAAGAGATAAAGATGTCCATGTGGATGTAATTGAGAAGATAGTACGCTTTTCAAATATCTGTGGTTTCGATATATTACGTCTGGATTATTCGCCTATCAAGGGACCGGAAGGCAATATTGAATATCTGATTTATCTTAAGAAGAATAGTAGCCAGAATGAGAGAGTATTGGAACTGGACGAAAAGAGCGCAGAGGAATTACTTGGACAGATTACTGTTGTAGGGCGTGGTGCTGATGGAGATATTCTCACTGATGAGATACATAGCAGTATTGTGAAACTGGTAGACAAAGCACATGGAAATATAGATTAGAAGTTTTCTTAGGAGATTGCATGAAGAATTTTGTTATTATAACCAATGACAGAAAAGATCCGCAATATAAACTTACTGATGAGATCATTAACTACATAGAGTCGCAGGGTGGACATGCCAGCAGAGCGATTAAATCCATGGATGCTTCCTGCTTAAGTGTAATTCCTAATGAGGACATAGACTGTGTTCTGGTGCTTGGTGGGGATGGTACCATGCTTCGTGCAGCACGCGATATTACTGACAGAGAGATTCCAATGCTGGGTATTAATCTGGGAACTCTTGGCTTTTTGGCTGATATTGAGAAGGACAGATATAAAGAGGCGATAGATCAGTTGCTTAAAGACGACTGTCATATTCAGAAAAGAATGACACTTGGTGGAAAGATTATAAGAGCCACTGGGGAGGAGATAGTTGTTCCAGGTGCTCTCAATGATATTCTTGTAACAAAACAGGGAACAGTGCATATAATCAATGTAGATATATATGTCAATGGACAGTTCCTTTATTCAGTACCAGCAGATGGTATTATAGCTTCTACACCGACTGGTTCAACTGGTTACAGTATGTCTGCTGGAGGACCTATTATTCATCCAAGGGCAAGTCTGATTGCCATTACTCCTATATGCGCTCATACCATGAACAGCAGGACAGTAGTTATGGGACCTGATGATGTTGTGGAATTTGTAATCGGAGAGGGCAGAGATGGCGATGATCTTACTGCTGAGGTTACATCAGACGGCGGAGCAGGCATAAGTGTAAAAACTGGTGACAGAATAGTTATCACCAAGGGTAATTACGTAGTTAATCTGGTTAAGATACATGAGACAAGCTTCCTTCAGACCCTTAACAGGAAGATGTCTAATTAGGTTTTGTCATGAAAAGAGAAAGACAAAGTAAAATATTAGAGTTAATAGAATCAAAAGAAATTGAGACACAGGAAGAACTGGTGGAAATGCTGCGTGAGCAGGGCTTCAATGTAACCCAGGCCACAGTCTCAAGAGATATCAATGAACTGCAGTTAGGAAAGCTGTCATGTGGGAACGGCAGAAGGAAAATTGCAGTGCAGCCTTCAGGAGATGTTCATCTTAACAACAAATATATTCGAGTGCTTAGGGATGGATTTATGTCTATGGATAATGCTCAGAATATACTGGTTGTAAAGACTGTATCAGGTATGGCTATGGCAGTCGCTGCCAGTCTTGATGCTCTGCACATGAAGGAAGTAGTTGGTTCAATTGCCGGTGATGATACCATCATGATGGCAATAAGAAGCACCGACGAAGTAAAAGGTGTGATGGATAAGATCAGAGAATTTCTCTGATATATATATTTGTGCTTGAAGAGAATGAGCAAAAGTTCAATTAGAAAAGGAGCACATATGTTAGAAAGTTTACATGTTAAAAATCTTGCACTTATTAAGGAAAATGAAGTTTTCTTTTATCCTGGTCTGAACATATTGTCAGGTGAAACTGGTGCAGGTAAATCTATTATTCTTGGTTCAATCAGACTGGCTCTTGGAGCAAAGGCGGGAAAAGATTTTATCAGAAATGGTGAAGAGTACGCGCTGATTGAATTGATCTTTAGAAGTTCAAAGGCTGAAGTTGTTCAGAAACTAAGGGAACAGGAACTGCCAGTTGAAGAAGATGGCACAATCTTTATCCAAAGAAAAATTATGGAGGGAAGAAGCAGTGCCAAAATCAATGGGGAGACAGTTTCAAGCAAGGGACTTCGCCAGATAGCATCTCTGCTAATCAATATTCATGGTCAGAACGATACAACTGAATTACTGGACAGCAAGAATTATCTGGATATTCTTGACGAATATGCTGGTTCTGATGTAATTACAGCTAAGGAACAACTGGCAGAAGAATACCATAACTATATTGCATTGAAAAAGGAACTGGATGACAGTCACAGTCTGGATAAGAACAGAGACAGAGAACTGTCTTTAGCAGAGTTTGAATATAGTGAGATTGAGAATGCAAAGCTTGCTGTAGGAGAGGATGATATGCTGGAGAACAGATATCGCCTTATGAATAACAGTAAGAAAATAGTGGATGGTATCGGTAAGGCTTATAGTGCAGTGGACAGCGATCAGGGAGCAGCGTCCAGTCTTGATTATGCACTTAGAGAGATTCGTAGTGTAATGCGCTTTGATGAAGAACTGGCCGAATTGGAAAATAGTATTGCTACGGCATGTGATATTGTTGCGGATTGTAAGAGAAGCATGAGTGATTATATGGCTGATATGGAGTTCTCAGAAGCGGAGTTTATTGAAGTCGAGAACAGACTTGATATAGTAAATCACTTAAAGAGCAAGTATGGCAACAGTATAGAAGAGGTTCTTCAGTATGCCGAAGACAGAAAAACATTCATTGAGAAAATGTCAGATTTTTCAACTTATCTGACAGATCTTGAGCTAAGAGTGCATAAGGCAAGAAAGAAACTTCTGGATGGTTGTAGAGAACTGTCTGAGATAAGATCAGCCAAGGCTGACGTATTGTCCAGAGAACTTGAAAGAAATCTTAAGGAATTAAATCTGTCCAATGCCAGATGCGAAGTTACACTGGAAAGTGGAGAGGATAAACTGTCGGAAAGCGGATATGACAGTGTGGATTTTCTGGTATCCTTCAACATAGGAGAGCCTGTCAAATCACTCAGCCTTGTAGCCAGTGGTGGTGAGCTTTCAAGATTCATGCTGGCTCTAAAAGCAATAACCGCTGACAAGGAGCAGATAGATACTCTGATTTTTGATGAGATTGACAGTGGAATCAGCGGAAAGACTGCATGGAATGTGGCAGAGAAGATGAATGTAATCGGACTGGATCACCAGGTTATTGCGATTACTCATTTGCCACAGATAGCAGCTATGGCAGATTCTCATTATATGATTGAGAAATCCAGCAGCAATGACAGTACCGAGACTAGTATCTATAAACTGAATGAGGATGAAAGTATTCATGAAATCGCAAGACTTATGTCGACCAATTCGGTGAGTGATACTATCCTTGAGAGTGCTAAAGAACTTAAAGCACAGTCGAAGTTGGCAAAGCAAAGATAAATACAGTATTTTGCATAAAAATAAAGCAAATAATAGGAACTTGTTGTATAATAGTAATAGTTATATGTATGGGTATACAATGAACCGATGGTTCAATAAATGGATAGTGTCAAATGACTTATGAANNGTGTGTCAGATTTGACACTACCAATAAATGTATGGAGGTCAATACATGAAGAAAATATTATATGTAGCATCTGAGGGTGTACCATTTATCAAGACAGGTGGTTTGGCAGACGTTGTTGGTTCACTTCCAAAATGCATCGATAAGAAATATTTCGATATCAGAGTGGTATTACCAAAATATACATGCATGAAGCAGGAATTTAAGGATATGCTTAAGTTCAATCAGAACTTCTATATGGATTTCCATTGGAAAAATGCTTATGTAGGTATTCTTGAAGCAGAATATGATGGAGTAAAGTTTTACTTTATCGATAATGAGGGCTATTTTGGTGGAATGCGTCCATATTGTGACGATCCACTTTGGGAGATTGAAAAGTATGCTTTTTTCTGTAAGGCTACACTTTCAGCTCTTCCATTGATAGATTTCAGACCAGATTTGATCCATTGTCATGACTGGCAGACAGGTCTTATTCCTGTATATCTTAAGGAGAGATTTGCTGGCAATGATTTCTTCAAGGATATTAAGACTGTTATGACTATTCACAACCTTAAGTTCCAGGGCAAATGGGGCGTTAAGGATGTTCAGGAGATTACAGGACTTTCTGACTATTACTTTACCTCAGATAAGCTTGAGGCTTACAAGGATGCAAATCTCCTTAAGGGTGGACTTGTATATGCAGATGCTATTACGACAGTATCTGATACATATGCTGAGGAGATTAAGACCGCATTTTACGGTGAAGGACTTGATGGCCTGATGAACAGCAGAGCCAATGATCTTCGTGGTATTGTTAATGGTATTGATTACGCAGATTTCAATCCTGAGACTGATCCACATATTGAGAAGAATTATGGGGCTAGAGATTTCCGTAAGGAGAAGGTTAAGAATAAGCTTAAACTTCAGGAGGAACTGGGTCTTAAGAAGGATGCTAATACTATGATGATTGGTATCGTATCAAGACTTACAGACCAGAAGGGATTCGATCTTATTGCTTACGTGATGGACGAACTTTGTCAGGACAATGTACAGATAGTTGTTCTTGGTACAGGAGAAGAGAGATACGAGAACATGTTCCGTCACTTCGACTGGAAGTACAGCGATAAGGTTTCTGGTAATATTTATTATTCTGAGCCATTATCACATAAGATTTATGCAGCCTGTGATGCTTTCCTTATGCCATCTCTCTTTGAGCCATGTGGACTTAGCCAGCTGATGTCTCTCAGATATGGTACAGTGCCTATCGTTCGTGAGACTGGTGGTCTTAAGGATACAGTTGAGCCATACAATGAGTATGAGAGTACAGGTACAGGCTTCAGTTTTAAGAATTATAATGCTCATGAGATGCTTAATACTATTCGCTACGCAGAGCATATCTATTATGACAAGAAGCGTGAGTGGAACAAGATTATTGACAGAGCTATGGCAGCAGATTTTAGCTGGTACACAAGTGCAGCTAAGTATCAGGAGATGTACGACTGG
>DCJA01000040.1:0-3504 GCA_002317175.1 Lachnospiraceae bacterium UBA1712
ACAGAATATGTAACTGTAGAATTCTCTTTTACTCTCCAGTCCTCAACCTTAACATAGCTGTTAACTACATCCTTATAGTCAAGAATTGTTGACTTAACATTACGCAGTTTTTCTCTCTGCTTACGATAAAGAATATAAGCCTTGGCAGCCTCAAGATAGCCTGCCTGCTCAAGAACTCTTTCAACTGAGTCCTGAATATCCTCTACCTGGATTGTGTTGTCTTTAATCTTCCCCTGAAAATCAGCAGTAACTCTAAGTGCCAGAAGATCTACTACATCATTGGTAAATGCAGCATCTGTAGCATTAAAAGCCTTAATTATGGCGTCGCTTATCTTGGCTAAGGTGAATTCCGCTTCTTCTCCATCTCTTTTAATTACCTGAAACATGTTATAACCCGCTTTCCTATTACAATCCTGTGTATGGCGCTCCACTTTTATATCTCAAAATGCTCATTTTCCGAGAACACGCCCCACGAGATAAATGATATCATCCATAAATGCAAAAGTCAACGAAGAAACACAAGATATTGTGTATATTTATGTAAACCTCGCATATATATTGTATAGGCCAAATGTTAATCACACATTTATATTATGTAGACCAAATACATACAAAAACCCTTTATACAGGACAAATATCGTTTCCCGTATAAAGGGTTTATAATCAAATCATCTATATATCTTCTATCTGGTAGATAAAAACAACGCTTCTTTTTTGGCATCCTCATCATCAGGATAGGTACTGCTATAAACATTCATAAGGCTTTTGGCCTTTGCAAAATCCCCAAGTTTTTCATAAGCCACAATCTCATTGAAGCTTAAGGTCTGTTCTATGCCATTGTTCTCAATATTCTTGGCTGCAGTAAATGCAATAAGCGCATTTTCATAATCTCCTGATGCAATCTTACACAAACCAAGCTGATTAAATATAATAGCACTTTCCGGATGTCTCTTCAGGAAATTATCATATACACTGGCAGCATAATTATAATCTCCAAGCTTCTCATAGGTCTTGCCTAAAAAGAGAATGGTATTCTGGTCATCATCATCTCTGGCATCCTCCAGATAAATCTTGGCATTTTCCAGATCACCCATATAGTAATATATTCTTCCCTTGTCAAAGCTTGAAAGCTTCTTCTCATTGTCAACAAGGAAATTCTGAAGATACTTAATACCCTCTTCCTCGTAATAATTCTCCGAAAGTCTTCCAGCTATCTCAATTCTAAGATCATAATTGTTGGAATCCAGTTCCAGGGCCTTGTCAAAGTCTGCAATGGCCAGATCATGTTCTCCGGTCTTCAGATAATCTGTGCCACGATGATAGTAGGCCATCACTTCCTTAGGCTTAAGATCAATAATAGCACTGAAGGCTCCTATAGCCTTATCATAGGCATCCATCTTCTCATAGGTCTGTCCCAGATAATAATTGATATCATAATCCACATAACTAACATAGCTTCCTGAATATGACAGACTCTCCAAAAAGCTGTTTACTGCAGTCTCATAATCCATCAGATAGTAACTTGCTATTCCTCTGGCTCTGGCAAGCATAAGTGGATCCTCACCATTCTCAGTAGCTATATTGAGTGATTCAATAGCCTGGCTGTACTGGCCATTGCCAATCTCATTCATGGCTGCCTCTGTATACTCACCATACTCCTTGCCACAGCCTGTAAGGACAAATGAGCATGCAAGCACAGCGCACATATATCTAAATACTTTAAATCGCTTCATATAATACATTCCCCAAAATAAAACCAAAAAGAAAAGCATCATGAATCATCACAATGCTTATCTTAAAAAAGTATATCACAAATATACTATATGTTGTATTAAAATTTAAATTAATTACTAGATATTTTCTGCCATAGCAAGAGCATCATCAATATGAGCTGCAAAATTCTCAGCACCAATCTTCAGATCGAAGCCATCCTTCTTCATAACGCTCATTGGCTGCTCATTTACATGAGAAAGAATAAGTCTTACTTCGTTCTTCTCGCAAAGCTCCTGAATCTTTGCAAGGCTTCTAAGTGCAGAAATATCGATTGCTGGAACACCACGCATACGAAGAATAACCGCCTTAAGATCCTTTGTAGTACTAATCTGTACTAACTTATCTGCAGCTGCAAAGAACATCGGTCCATTGATTTCGTATACAAGAACTCCCTTTGGAACCTTTCTGAGTGAAAGCGCCATTGGGTCATTGGCTTCATCATAATTCTCATCAAGGTATTCCCAGCTCTTTACCTCTGTAACCTCGCTCATTCTCTTCAAGAAAAGGAATGCTGACATAATAATACCAACCTCGATAGCTACAACGAGATCAAATACTACTGTAAGTACAAATGTTACTACAAGAACAAGGATATCGCTCTTTGGTGAGCATTTGCAAAGGTGTACAAACTCTCTCCATCCGCTCATGTTGTAAGCAACCATGAAAAGGATTGCTGCGATGGCAGGCATTGGAATCCAGGCTGCATAAGGCATAAGTACTACAAGAATAATAAGTAATGTAACTGAATGTACCATACCTGCTATTGGAGTACGTCCACCACTCTTAATGTTGGCAGCTGTACGAGCTATAGCTCCTGTTGCAGGAATACCACCAAACAGTGCTGACACAAGGTTACCAGCACCCTGCGCAATAAGCTCTGCATTAGGCTTATGTCTGCTACCAATCATACCGTCGGCAACTACACAGCTTAAAAGAGATTCAATTCCGGCAAGTACAGCAATTGTAAATGCGTCAGGAAGAAGTGATCTGACTGTTGCAAAATCAAAGGTTGGTACAGTAAAGCCTGGAAGCTTGTTTGAGATAGTATACAGATCTCCGATTGTTAATACATTCATCTTAAGAACCTTAACCATCAGTATACCAACAATAACTGCTATAAGTGAGCCTGGTACTACTTCCGTAATCTTTGGCCATATAATAAGAATTGCCAGACATACAACACCAACAATAACTGCCTGTACATTAATTGTTGAAACTGACTTTATAAGTGCTTCAACCTTTTCAAGTGTTTCTATTGGGGATTCTTCCACAAGGTATTTCATTCCACAGAAATCCTTGATCTGACCAATAAAAATTGTAACTGCAATACCAAATGTAAATCCTGTTGTTATTGTATATGGGATAAACTTGATAAGATTACCAAATTTAAAGATACCCATAAGAATGAGAATGATACCAGCCATAATAGTAGCAAGCACAAGTCCCTGCATACCATTCTTAGCTACGATACCTGCCACGATTGTAGCAAATGCAGCTGTAGGACCAGCTATCTGAACTCTGGAACCACCTAAAAGTGCAATTACAAAACCAGCAAAAATAGCTGTGTAGATACCCTGCTCAGGACCAACACCTGAGGCAAGCGCAAGTGCAATTGACAATGGGAGTGCAATAATGGCTACGATAATTCCACTTATCACATCCTTTGTAAACTGCTTTCCATTGTAGCCCTTAAGGACATCAAACAGTTTTGGTGTGTACTCTTTCATAATT
>DCJA01000040.1:3524-15042 GCA_002317175.1 Lachnospiraceae bacterium UBA1712
TTTCTCTCCTCAATATATATCTGTCATTTATCTATAAATTCACACGCTTGCTATTATCCACCTATTAATCAATTATGACTATATGCATTTGCACAAAAAAACTACCCCTAAAAGAGGTAGTTCTTTGATAAATTTATAAAAATTTAATAAAATTGCTTCATTAACCACGATTCTGTGCTGCAACCAGGCTTTCTCCACAGTAGATCTGACGAAGCTTTGGCTTCTCAATCTTACCTGTTGGATTACGAGGAATATCTGCAAATACAATATGAACAGGTCTCTTGTATCTTGGCAATTTGTGGCAGAAGCTGTTAATCTCATCCTCTGTTGATGTCTCACCATCCTTAAGTTCAATAACTGCAAGAGTTGCCTCACCAAGTCTGCTGTCTGGAACACCAATAACTGCTGCATCCTTAATCTTTGGATTGGCACGTAAGAAGTTCTCAATCTGAACTGGATAGATATTCTCACCACCAGATATAACTACATCCTTCTTACGGTCTACAAGGAAGATAAAGCCATCCTCATCTTCCATAGCCATATCACCTGTGTAAAGCCATTCGCCCTTAAGAACTTCTGCTGTTGACTTAGGATCATTGAAATAGCAGTCCATAACACCAGGTCCTTTAAGGCAAAGCTCGCCAACATCACCCTGCTTAACTAACTCACCGTTCTCATCAACAATCTTTGTCTCCCAGCCGTATCCAGCCTTACCGATTGCGCCAACCTTATGAATATTCTCAACACCAAGATGAACTGCACCAGGTCCGATAGACTCTGAAAGACCATAGTTGGTATCATATTCATGCTTAGGGAATACTTCCTTCCAGCGTGAAATAAGACTTGGTGGAACAGGCTGTGCACCGATATGCATCAGTCTCCACGCATCAAGATCATAATCGTCAAGTTTTACATCGCCACTTTCAATCGCATCAAGAATATCCTGTGCCCATGGAACCAGCAGCCATACTATTGAGCATTTCTCATTGCTTGCTGCTTCTAAAATAGCCTTAGGCTTTGTTCCCTTAAGAAGAACAGATTTGGCACCTACCAAAAATGAGCCAAACCAGTGCATCTTGGCACCTGTGTGATACAAAGGTGGAATACACAAAAAGATGTCATCCTTGGTCTGTCCATGATGAGCCTGCTCTACCTTACAGCTGTGTACAAGGCTTCTGTGCTTATGCAAGATAGCCTTAGGGAAACCTGTTGTTCCTGATGAGAAATATATAGCGCCATAATCATCATCTGTAAGCTTAATATCAGGTGATACACTCGAGCAGTTTGCTGTCAACTTATCATAACTCTCAGCAAATGCAGGACAGCCATCACCTACATAAAGAAGAATTCTGTTCTTACTGATAATATCTACTATCTCTTCAACACGACCAATAAACTCAGGTCCAAATACAAGTATATTGACCTCAGCAAGATTTACACAGTATTCGATTTCATCTGCTGCATATCTGAAATTGAGAGGTACCGCAAGCGCTCCTGTCTTAAGTGCACCAAAGTAAATTGGAAGCCACTCCAGACAGTTCATGAGAAGAATTCCAACCTTATCTCCTTTCTTAACACCTCTGCTAAGAAGAAGATTGGCAAATCTGTTTGCCTTCTCATTGAATACATTCCAGGTAATCTCTCTCCTATAGAAGTTTGAAGGATTAGACTCTATAAGTCCATATTCCTTCCAGCTAACCGGCTTTGTCTCTTTAATCTCCGGATTAATCTCCACGAGACAGATATCATTGCCGTATTTTCTACAATTTTCTTCCAAAATCTCTGTTATTGGCATTGTAACTCTCCTAACCCATTACTTCCTAATCAAATGTAAAATGCTATAATAAATGGCATTCCAGTAAACCTTTATTTTGTATTTTGCCACTTTAAACCGCTAAACTATATTTTAGTAATTTAAGACCACCTCGTCAAGTACGAATCCTAACATGGTGGTCTGATTAATGAATCCTAACTTGGTGGTCTGATTAATCAGTTTAATTATTTTCTTAGTACGTCTACTGTATGACCTGCCGCTCCAATCATATCCTGTCGTTGCGCTATTGACTCCACGTATTTTACAAAAAGCTCAAAGCTGTTCTCATCCATTCCCCTAAGAGCAGGTCGAATGTAATTTGCCGGTCCATCCGGAGTAAATATTGTGATACGCTCCAATCCGCTGTCACTGGCAAGTCTATTAATATTATCAAGCGAAACATATTCATAGAGGTCATCTTCTGTTGACATAACATTGTAATTTATGTCAACCTTATTTTTCTCCACTGAATCCGCTATACTTTTTTCCATAAAACCATGCTTTACCACTGCGTAATCATTCATAAGATAAGCAATCATAATGATTCCGCCTTTTTTCGTTAGTTTTTTGGCTTCCTCTATTACCTTTAATTTATCTTCATAACTGAACAGATGATACATGGGACCAAAAATAAGCACCAGATCAAAATAATCAGCTTCAAATTTTCTGGACATTTTAAGTGCGTTACCCTGAACTGCATTCAGGTTAAAGGGGTCCTGAGCAGACTCTTTGATCTTGTCCGCCTTAGCTCTGAGCCTTTGTACATTGTGCTTTACAAGCTCCAGCGCATGTACCTCATAGCCCTCCTTAGCAAGTGGTATACTGTATGCTCCGGTTGCTGCTCCTACATCCAGTATTTTGGCATCTCTTCCTATTTCCTCCAGATATTTATGTATATAGTTCATACTAACCCTGAACTCTACCTGTCCATGTCTGGATTTAAGTCTCTTATCTTCATTAAATTTATTGTAATGCTCTATTAACAGATCCATGCTTCCTCTTCTATACTTCTAAGCAGCTTCATCCTTTGGTAATGTATCATCCATTAGGATTATATACTCTTCATTATTCTTAATTCATAGTGTGTTATAGCTTCTCTTAATTCTACCATAAAACCGCTCAATGTGATAAACTTTAAGTGTATGCATAGTTAGCTGTTCTTACCGTTTTCTTACGTCTATTACTAAAGTGTTATTCAAACTTTCTGTGCATTAATTCTTAGTTATTCAGGGGAAAAAGATGTTTAAAAAGAGTCTCAAAATATTTATTATTACGCTGGCTGCAACGCTTTTACTGGGTCTGGCATTTACATACAAATTCTGGTTTCCATATGTAAGCAGCGATAGTTTCGTAATTGGTAATTCTTCAGAAGATAATATAGCCAGCAGTTTGGATAATCTCCCAGATGATTCTGCACTTAACAATAGTTCTGATGCATCTGATGACAATGGACTAATAAAACCTATATATGAATCAATTCCCACTCCAACTCCTGAACCATTTGAAGAGTATGATGTCACAGTTATGGCCGTAGGTGACAATCTGCTTCATATGGGAATTGTCAACAGTGGACGACAGGCGGACGGAAGTTACAACTACGATTTTTTATTTGAAGATATCCTTCCATATCTTGATAAATCTGATATCAGCATTATCAATCAGGAAACTATCATGGCCGGTAATGACAAAGCTTTTAGTGGCTTTCCTTATTTCAATTCTCCTACTGAAGTAGCTGACGGAATAGAAAAAGCAGGTTTCAATGTGGTTCTTCAGTCCAGCAACCACACCATTGACCAGGGGCTGGATGGTCTCCTAAATGCCTACAATGTGTGGCAGCAGCATTCCAATGTGCTTATGGTAGGCATTCATGATGATCCTTCCAAAGAACACGATATTCCTATTAAGGAAGTTGAGGGTATCAAGGTTGCTATTCTCAACTACGCATATGGTCCTAACCTGGGGGCTATTCCTTCCAATGTTAAGGGCTATATGAATATTTTGTGTGCAGTAAAGGAAGGCAGTAAGACCAATGAGCTTGACTTTACCAAGCTCGACCCTGCAGTAATAGATGATATAAAGCGTGCTGATCAGCTGGCGGATATCGTGATAGTATGTCCACACTGGGGAACAGAATATGCATTGGAGCCTTCTTCATATCAGAAAAATTTTGCAAAGCAGATGACTGAAGCAGGAGCCGATGTAATTATTGGTGCTCATCCACATGTTCCAGAACCTGTCGAACTAATTGAAGCAGATAATGGCAACAAATGTCTTTGCTACTACTCTCTTGGCAATTATGTATCCACAGGTCAGCAGGGTGAATCAATGCTTGAAGGACTTGCATGGGTATCACTACACGTCACAGAAAATGACGTATATGTAGACGAGGGCAAATCCGGAGTTCTTCCGCTTGTTAATCAGTATCTATCCGGTCCCCTAAGATATGAAGGCACATATGCACTTGAAGATTACACCGACGAGCTGGCATCAAAGCACGGTATCAGAGGCTGGGGCGGTGTAACACTTACTGTTGATAAACTAAAAGGCTGGAGTCAGCAAATCTTTGGCGAATGGGCTATCACAAAGGATTTCATACTCAATCAGTAAATATGCCCAAAATGCTAACACGCCAATAATGGCAACAAGTCAATAATGGTAACAGGTCAATAATGGTAACAAGTCAATAATGGCAGCTCTCAAAAAGAGCTGCCATTTATTTAATCAAGTACATTCTTTACCCCAAGTATGTTATCATATCCCACATTCTGGGTTACAATACCCTTTCTTGGATTCGCTGCATGAACTATCTGTCCATTTCCAATATATATCGCCACGTGTGTACACTTGCTCTTACCATAGCATACTATATCACCTGGCTGTATTTCATCCAGACCAATGCTTCTGCCATTGACAGAGAGCTGTCCACCAGGAGTTCTGCTAAGTCCCACGCCAAACTGAGCCATTACAAGACTTGTAAATCCAGAGCAGTCAGTACCATTTTCAAGACTGTTTCCACCATGTACATAAGGATGTCCCACATACTGAAGTGCAAAGCTAACAATATCAGACCTCAGATTACCACTAGCCGTAAAACTACTGCTTGTCTGCGTAGCTGTCTCCGACTGAACAATAGTAACATTCTCCGGAGTTTCAGACTCCTTTTGTTTCTCTCTGGCCTTGAGTTCCTTCTCCTCCGCTTCCTTGGCCCTGATTTCTTCCATAGTCTTTGCATAGATGAATTCTTCAGCTACACTTACATATTCTGCAGATACATAACCAGATTTATCTTCACCATAACAAACATGTATCCATTCTCCATCAGTCTGATCATCCACTAATTTCAGTTTCTCATTAGTATTAGCATAACCAATACGCTTGGACTCTATATCTGGATTTTCTCTAATATTTAATCTGTCTGCCAGGACTGTAGCATATCTGTCAATATAATTGTCAATTACTTCCACTGCATTCTGGCCATATATAAAATACTCTGCCTTGATATATCCTGAAAGAGATCCAGATATAACATTGAGCCAGATTCCATCCTCGCACTCAATCTCTTCCTGAATCTGTGCAACCGCACCATCATACATACGGCCTACGATTTCACTGTCTGTATTAGGACCGCTACGGACATTAACATAGTTATCTACATTGGCTATGGCAAAGTTGCTATACTCGTCTTCCTCCTCCTGGTCTTCAAAAGCCTCTCCTGAATATTCCATTTCTTCTGTCATCCCAATTGACAGAAGTTCCTCAACCATGCCGTATAATTCCTGTTCCTTTTCAGAGGAAAGATAGGCCTCCAGCCCATCCACTGACATCTCGTCAAATGAGCCTGCAGCATGAACACTTGTAGTAAATCCAGACTCCGTACTATCACTATTAGATTGTTGTTTCCCACATGCCGCCAGCACTATCACTGACCAAAGGCAAAGCAGGCAGCATAATCTATTTACAATCTTCAACACTTATTACCTACTTAGCATATTTCATCTGAATCCAGCATAACAGTAAATGGTCCATCATTAACCAAACTCACTGCCATGTCAGCGCCAAAGCTTCCCGTCTCCACCTTAACACCATACTGATTTCTAATAGCATCAATTGTATATTCATAAATCATATTGGCATGCTTTGGATCCCCCGACTTAATAAACGAAGGTCTGTTGCCCTTCTTACAGTCAGCATACAAGGTAAACTGAGATACCATAAGTATTGAGCCTCCCACATCCTGAAGTGAAAGATTGGTTTTGCCCTCTGCATCAGCAAAAATTCTTAGGTTTACCATTTTCCTGATCATCTTATCTGCGATTTCTTTTGTATCGGACTCACAGGCCCCCAACAATACCATATATCCCTTATCAATGGCTCCAATAACCTGCCCTTCTACTTCTACACTTGCTTTTGTAACTCTTTGTATTAGTAATCTCATCCACAATACCTCAGCTGTATTTATCATATATCCGCGATTGTATCACACAGTCATACGTCTGCAATTGTATCACACAGTCATACGTCTGCAATTGTATCACATTTTGAAGTAAATCCCAAATGATCATACATATACTTCTTGTATCTGTATGTGCCTATTCTATTGCCTGTGAATGCGCTGATTCTATCACTATAACTTCTTCTGGCATGTTATAATGATTTTTAGTTACTGTTGATATATATTGTGAGGTGACTTTTTATGATTCAGTTACTTACAGTTTCAGATATGCGTGAAAGTGATAAATGTACAATTGCCAATGGAACTGACTCCAAAATACTGATGTACAGAGCTGGCGAGTCAATCTACAATGCCATTAAGGATCTGCCTGCCCCCTTTGCTATTATTTGTGGAAATGGCAACAATGCTGGTGATGGCTACGTACTAGCCAGTCTGCTTAAGAAAGCCAATATTGATTGCAAGTTGTTTAGAATAACTGAAAGGTTTTCTGAGGATGGCAAATACTATTATGAGCAATGTTCAGACTCTGCTATATACGATGAAATAATAAATATTGATAGTTTCTCTTCAGCAATTAATGCATTTCCTACTATTGTCGATTGTATATTTGGAACTGGATTCCATGGTGAAGTGAAGGAGCCGGAACGCTCGGTTATTAATGCGATTAACGCATGCAGCAACAGTTTCGTTGTTAGCATCGACATTAATAGTGGCTTAAATGGTGATAATGGTCTTTGCGACATCTGTGTTCACTCAGACCTTACCATTTCTATTGGTAATATGAAACCTGGACATTTTCTTGGAAATGCAAAGGATGTCTGCAAAAAAATCATCAACTATGATATTGGAATCCAACCAGTAGATAATCATCAAAAGATATATCTAACTGAGTCCACTGACTTCAAAGAAATATTCAAGTCCAGAGCTAATAACAGCAATAAAGGAAGTTATGGTTATATTGGACTTATCGGTGGGAGCCAATGCTACAGTGGTGCAATTCGCCTGGCCAATATGGCTGCCTGTGCAATGCGCAGCGGTTCAGGAGTTGTAAAGATTGCTGCTCCTGCTTCACTGGGACAGATAATAATGCCTGCAATACTTGAAAGCACCTTTTATCCACTGTCTGATAAGAATGGCGATCTTATATTTGTTGAAAGCGAATTTAAAAAGCTTCTGACACTCTCTTCCATCGCCTTTGGTATGGGAATCGGCAACAGCGAGGAGACCCAAAAAGCACTTACATATTTGCTTAAAAACTACACCGGAACACTAATCATAGATGCAGACGGTCTTAATGCCCTTGCATCCCTGGATAGCTCTTTACTGAGAACTAAATCCTGCAAGGTTATACTGACACCTCATCCAAAGGAATTTTCCCGTATACTATCTGGTATAAATAGTGCTACAGTTCAATCCGAGGGCAAAAAACCGCCTACAAATGATATTTCTGTAAACAATATATTATGTAAACCTATATATTATGCTGCAGAATATGCAAAAGCAAATAATCTAATAGTTCTACTTAAAGGCTCGTCTACCATTATCAGCGATGGGAATACAAGCTACATCAGTAACAGTGGCTGTCCTGGAATGGCTACTGCCGGAAGCGGTGATGTTCTATCTGGAATATTAGCAGCAGTCTGCGGATACAATAAAGATAATCTGCTTTTGGCTACGGCTGCTACAGCATATATGACTGGTCTGGCAGGCGAAAAGGCCTCTTCTAAATATGGTGATATAAGTATGATTGCCTCAGATACAGCAAGCTTTATCCCCGAAGCAATTATGGAATTGATGTAAACATATAAAAAAGAGAGTTGATTATTTAATCAACTCTCTACTTTTTTAACAAACACTGTTTGTAAGCTTCTGCTATTCCTATTTTGCGTAGTCAATTACACGACTTTCGCGGATAACATTTACCTTGATCTGACCTGGATACTCAAGCTCTGCTTCAATCTGCTTTGAGATATCTCTAGCAAGCAATACCATATCAGAATCTGTAATCTGCTCTGGAACTACCATTACACGAATCTCACGTCCGGCCTGGATAGCAAACGATTTGTCTACACCTTTGAAATTGTTTGATATTTCTTCTAACTGACGAAGTCTTGTTGTATAAGTCTCTAATGTCTCTCTTCTAGCACCTGGTCTTGCAGCGCTGATAGCATCTGCAGCCTGTACTATACAAGCAATTAAGCTCTGTGGTTCTACATCACCATGATGAGCCTCAACTGCATTAATAACAATAGCTGACTCCTTGTATTTCTTACAAAGTTCTGTACCGAGCTGAATATGAGAACCTTCCATCTCATGATCAACGGCTTTACCGATATCATGAAGAAGACCTGCTCTCTTAGCAACACGTACATCAAGTCCTAACTCACTTGCAAGAAGTCCTGACAACTGTGATACTTCGATAGAATGCTTTAATGCATTCTGTCCGTAACTTGTTCTAAACTTCATCTTACCAAGAAGCTTAACAAGTTCAGGATGAATACCATGTACTCCAACTTCAAGTACTGCGGCTTCACCTTCTTCTTTGATCATAACCTCAACTTCACGCTGAGCCTTTTCAACCATTTCTTCGATTCTAGCTGGATGAATACGTCCATCTACAATCAGTTTTTCGAGAGCTATACGGGCTACCTCTCTACGAATTGGATCGAATCCAGAAAGAATAACTGCTTCAGGTGTATCGTCGATAATAAGATCAACGCCTGTAAGAGTTTCGATAGTACGGATATTACGTCCTTCTCTACCAATAATTCTACCTTTCATCTCATCATTTGGAAGCTGAACAACAGATATTGTTGTCTCTGATACATGATCTGCTGCGCATCTCTGAATTGCATTAACAACATATTCTTTAGCTTTCTTATCAGCTTCTTCCTTAGCACGACTTTCCATCTCTTTAATCATGACGGCTGTCTCGTGCTTGACATCTTCTTCAACAATTTTCAGTAGGTAATCTTTTGCCTGGTCGGAGGTTAAACCTGAAATTCTTTCTAGTTCCTGAACACGTTCCTGGTTAAGCTTTGAAATAACTTCCTTCTGCTTGTTAAGGTTTTCTTCCTTAGCATTCAGAGAAGCCTCTTTCTTCTCGATAGCCTCTGTCTTACGGTCGATATTCTCTTCCTTCTGCTGAATACGACGTTCGTTACGCTGGATTTCATTACGACGTTCTTTGATTTCTCTATCAAGCTCATTCTTAGCCTTGATAGATTCCTCTTTGATCTCAAGAAGTCCTTCACGTTTCTTTGTCTCAGCAGTCTGGAGAGCTTCATCAATGATAGCTCTTGCCTGTTCTTCTGCATTACCAATCTTAGAATTAGCATTCTTCTTCATAACATTTGAAGTAATTGCATAAGCAACAGGTGCTACAACCACGGCAGTGACTATGACAGCTAATATAATTCCTAGCATGTCAGGAGCACCTCCTATTAAATTTTAATTGTAATTTATTATCAACGGACATAATATGCCCATCCATAGCAATCTACAACAAATATGATTTTATATGAATATGTATTTAATGTCAAGGTTTTATGTAAATTAGCCTAATACTTATCCACAATAAAGGCAGCCCATATATAGTGGGCTGCCTTAAATTAATCAATAGATATATACTATTTATTCTTCACCATTCTTAACTGCTTCTGCCATCTGCGCCTGAATCTCAGGGTCAAATGAAAGCATTGGCTCAATAGTAACAACATCATCACTCTGTGGCTTAATCTTACGATCCACATAGTTCTTTGTAATCTTATATACAAGTGGAGTAAGTGAAAGAACACCAATAAGGTTAGGAATCATCATAAGTCCATTAAAGGTATCTGAAATATCCCATGCAAGAGAGTTGTCAAGTAAAGCACCAGAGATAATCATAATAACAAAGATAACTCTGTAGATCTTTGCACCCTTAACTCCAGCAAGATATTCTACAGCTTTTGAACCATAATGTGACCAACCCATAACAGTTGTAAATGCAAAAAGTAAAACTGCAATAGCAATAAACCATTCACCTGGCTTACCAAAAATACCACCAAATGCCTTTGCAACCAGAGTTGCACTATCAACCTCGCCAACAGGGGCTCCTGTTGAAAGATCTATATATCCAGATGAAAGACATACAATAGCTGTCATTGTACATACAACAATTGTATCAGCAAAAACTTCGAAGATACCCCAAAGTCCCTGCTTTACTGGCTCCTTAACATTAGAGTTTGAATGAACCATAACTGATGATCCAAGACCAGCTTCGTTAGAGAATATACCTCTCTTACAACCATTCTTAATAGCAAGACTTAATGCTGTACCAGCTGCACCACCTGCAACTGCCTTTGCTCCAAGAGCAAACTTGAAGATTGCAGCAAACATAGCTCCAATTCTTGAGATATGGCAGCACATGATTATAAGTGCACCTATAACGTATACTATCGCCATGAAAGGTACTACTCTTTCAGCAACTGAGGCAATTCTCTGAAGACCACCAAGAATGATGAATCCACCGATTACCATGAGTAATACACCAATAAACCATCTAACGATTGAAACACCAGCAACTGTTGGAACTACTAATCCACTAAAGAACGCTGATTCCATGTTAAGAGTAATCTTATTAATCTGACCTAAGTTACCGATACCAAATGAAGCAAGAATAGCAAAGCAAGCAAATATAACTGCAAGAACATTTCCAACTGTCTTCATTCCCTTATAAGAACCAAGTCCATCCTTAAGATAGTACATTGGTCCACCAGACCACTCACCCTCTGAATTTCTACGACGGAAATAAATACCAAGAATATTCTCAGAGTAGTTTGTCATCATACCAAGTAAAGCTGCAATCCACATCCAGAAAACTGCACCAGGTCCACCTACGCAGATAGCTGCAGCAACACCAGCTATGTTACCTGTACCAATTGTAGCAGCAAGAGCTGTACAAAGAGCCTGGAACTGTGATACTGCACCGACCTGAGACTTATCATGAGTATCCTTCTGGAATACTGTTGCTATAGTCTTAGACCACCAGTGCTTGATGTGTGAAAACTGAAAAAACTTTGTTACTACTGAACATACTACACCAGTACCCAGCAATAAAACGATTGCAAACCAGCCCCACGCGAAACTATTAATCACGTCATTGACTGCTGCGACTTGTGATAAAAAATTTTCCATATCCTATTCTCCTGTCCTTTTGCCTGAGAGATTGGCAAAACTGCCTTACACCTTCGGCGCCCACGCAACCAAAA
>DCJA01000040.1:15245-38290 GCA_002317175.1 Lachnospiraceae bacterium UBA1712
ACTATTTATGCTTAATAATCTTCTGAACAGTTTAATTCTCTACGAATATTCTCTATTGAATATCCTTTATTATAAAGATATGCCATTATCCTATTTCTGTCCTTTACCGTTGCTGATGAAAAATCAAAATGCTTTTTCTGCAGAAGTTCTCTTATCATCTGTCTCTCATCGGCTAGTTCTCCAAGTTCTCTTCTACTTTGAACAGCCTCAGTTATAATATCCTTTTTGATTCCCTTTGCCATCAAATCCTGTTCCATCTTTTTAACAGATTTACTAAAGCCATAGGTATCAAGATACTGACATGCATAACTGTAATCATCTATATACCTATACCCCTTTAAGTAATCTAATGCAATATCAATAATCTCATCTGGATAAAAGCCTTCTCTCAGTTTATCCCTGAGTACTTTTTCAGTATAAGGTCTCTTTTCCAAAAGATGCATAGCTCTAAGTTTAGCTCTTTTGGGAAGTATCTCCTCCATAATCTTTGCATAAGCTTCAGCAGTTATTTCACCATCTTTTTCTACATTAAACTGACGAAGTTCGCCTTTGTATAATACAAAAGCGAACTCTCCATCAATAAAAATCTTATATTTAGCTTTAGTGTATTCGATAATATCTGTTACAAACATCTAATACTCCAAATTACATTTCTTCAGTTTCTTCTTTGCCTTCGAACTGGAAATGATCACGAACAAGCTTCTCAATTTCAGCACAAAGATCAGTATGCTCCTCAAGATATATCTTTGTATTCTCACGTCCCTGACCGATCTTATTGCCCTGATATGAATACCACGCACCACTCTTGTTGATAATGTCAATATCTGAAGCAAGATCTACAATATCTCCTACCTTTGAAATACCTTTACCAAACATGATATCAAATTCAGCCTCTTTGAAAGGAGGTGCAATCTTATTCTTTACAACCTTAACTCTTGTTCTATTACCAATAACTTCGCCACCAGCTTTAAGTGATTCAATTCTTCTTACATCAAGTCTTACTGATGAATAGAACTTAAGAGCACGTCCACCTGTTGTAGTCTCTGGATTACCGAACATAACTCCAACTTTTTCACGCAACTGATTGATGAAAATAACAGTACAGTTTGATTTGCTGATTACAGCTGTAAGCTTTCTTAATGCCTGCGACATAAGTCTAGCCTGAAGACCAACATGAGAATCGCCCATATCTCCATCAATTTCAGCCTTAGGAACAAGTGCTGCAACAGAGTCAACTACAACAATATCAATAGCTCCTGATCTAACCATGGTCTCAGTAATCTCAAGAGCCTGCTCACCATTATCTGGCTGTGAAATGTAAAGATTATCAATATCAACACCTATATTCTTAGCATATACAGGGTCAAGAGCATGTTCAGCATCAATAAAGCCTGCAATACCGCCTCTCTTCTGAACTTCAGCAATCATATGAAGAGTAACAGTAGTCTTACCTGATGATTCAGGTCCATATATTTCGATAATACGTCCCTTTGGAATACCACCAAGACCTAAAGCAATATCAAGACTAAGTGAACCAGTTGGAATTGTCTCAACATTCATCTGTGAAGCAGGATCTCCAAGTTTCATAACAGCACCCTTACCGTACTGCTTCTCAATATGTGCTATAGCCGCATCAAGTGCTCTTAACTTTTCTTCTCTTTCCATTACATAATCTCCTTCGTAATAAGAACAAATGTTCTGATATGATATTAAAACATATGTTCGCTTTTGTCAACATTTCATTTACAAATAATAATATAAAGTTTTATGTGTCCGTTTTATCACTCTTCTAGCAGTTATTAGGAAGAGTATTGTGAAGCTATTGGGAATATTGCTGAAACAGTAATGCATTCTAAACAGCATACTGATATTAAAGACCTGCTAATAAAAAGATTTGCAAAATGATTTTACAATACTCAAAACCATTTTGCAATATCTTTGAAATTCATTGAATATATTGCTATCACGAAAACTATTAATTTCATTTCGTAATCCTTCAATATGCCAATCAGTAATAATTATGTTTTATTCTTTGTTCTTTCCAAAAGTATTTTCACTAAAATATTCCAGCAGACACTCTCTCAAAAGAGTCAAAGCAGCAGCAACTGTACTCTCTCTTACCTTGGCTCTGTTACCATTGAAATGATATTCTTTAACAGTTGTCTTACCACATACATAACAACCAATATATACTAGACCTACAGGTTTTTCTGCTGTACCACCATCTGGTCCTGCAATACCAGTTGTTGAAATTACAACATCTGCTTTGCATACATCATGCGCTCCGATTGCCATTTCTTTTGCAACCTGTTCACTAACCGCGCCATATTTTTCCAAAGAAGATTTCTTTACTCCTACACATTTACGCTTTGCTTTGTTGGAGTATGTAACATATCCGCTCTTATAGGTTTCTGAAACACCTGGAACATTAATAATTCTTCCCGCAAGAAGTCCTCCTGTACAGGATTCTACTGTTGCCAGTGTCAGTTCGTTGGCAATAAGTAATTCCGCTATTATCATTTCAAGACTGGTATCTACATCAGTAGTATATATTGCATTACCAAATCTTTCTTTTATGTCCTTAATCATAGGTTTGATAAGCTTCTTGGCTTCTACCTCACTATCCGCCTTAGCAGTAACCCTTAGATGAACCTCGCCTGTCTTTGCATAAGTAGCTATAGTAGGATTTGTCTGATCTTTAATAAGATCATCTATTTCTTTTGCCACAGCACTTTCACCGATACCGCAAATCTTTACAGTTTTTGACAGAATAATACTCGGCATTAGCTCATTAATATAAGGCTTAACCTGATTTTCAAACATAGGCTTAAGTTCATTTGGTGGACCAGGAAGTAATATTACTTTCTGGGTTCCATATTCAATAATCACACCTGGTGCTGTTCCATTGGCATTGTACAATACAACAGAATCCTCAGGAATAAGAGCCTGCTTCCAGTTATTATCAGGAATAGTTACATTTTTCTTTGCAAAGTAGTCCTCTATGTCCTTCTTAGCCTTTTCATCAAGAAAAAGCTTCTTGTTACAAACCTTAGCAGCAACTTCTTTTGTTAAATCATCCGGAGTAGGTCCAAGGCCTCCGCCCATAATAACAATGTCTGCTCTTGAAAGAGCAAGCTGTAATGTCTGTGTAATTCTCTCCTCGTTGTCGCCTACAACTGTCTGATAATAGCAGGAAAGGCCAAGATTCGCACATTCTTCTGACAGATATGCTGCGTTGGTATTGATAATGTTACCAAGCAAAAGCTCTGTTCCTACCGAAATCAATTCAACTACCATTGTCTTTTTACTCCTTTTTATGTCTGATAGATAAATCTAACCCAAAAGTAAAGCTCATATACCTTACGATATATGAGCCTTATCCTTTGTGATTATACCATAATATGCTTCATACTATCACTAAGTGATGCCACTTTATCATTAAGTGTATTAGCTTCTCCAGCAAGAGTCATAGCGGTATTTAACTGGCCTCCAATAGAATCGGTTACCGATCTGGTAACAGCAGCTGTCTCCTCTGATACTGCTGCAATATTGGTAATAGAACCAGCTATTATTTCCTTCTCCTGAATCATAGCCATCATGTTTTCTGAAATTCGGTTAAGTCCATCAACCATATCATCAACACATTCCGTAATACTAGCAAATACCTCTGTAGTATTGTCAAGAGCCTCACCCTGCTCATTAATAAACAAAGTTGTTCTGTTAGCAGAGTTAGTAGCCTTCTGGCTGGCATTTCTGATATCTCCAAGCAGATTATCAATCTGTGAAGCTGCCTGCATTGACTGGTCAGCCAGTTTTCTTATTTCTTCAGCTACAACTGAGAAACCACGTCCAGCTTCACCAGCTCTTGCTGCTTCAATTGAAGCATTAAGTGACAGAAGATTGGTCTGCTCTGCAATCTCATTGATTACTCCAACGAAGTTACTGATAACATCTGTCTGACGGATTACTTCCTGAATCTCAACTACCAGCTGATTAACTATCTCTGTAGTCATTGATGACTTTTCATTAAGTTCACTAATCGTTGTTTTTCCAAGCTTTGTTGAATCAATTGTCTTATCAGCTGTCTCACCAATAAGCTTTGTTCTTGTAGCAACTTCATCAAGTTTATCTGAGAAATGGGTCATCTCTTCTGCGCAAAGATCTGCATCCTTAGCCTGACTCTCAGCTCCTAATGCCATCTGATCAAGTTCACTGGAAATATTTTCCATAATATCCTTCATCTCGCCTGAGGCATTGGCAACTTTATTGGCAGAATCAGTTACATCATCGCTAAATCCATGAACATCCTTCATGATTCCGTTAATACCACCAACTGTAACATTGAGTGTATCTGTAAGGAATCTAAGTTCATCCTTTCTCTTGGTAGAGAAGGTTCTTGTGAAATCACCCTTTGCAACCTTATCAAGGTTCTTACATACTGCACTAAGCGTACCACTTATTCCCTTTGCAAGAATCGTACCGATACCAAGAGCAACAATAATACCGATCAATACCATTACTACTGTTACTGTCTTGATGCTTCCCATCTGCTCGGTAGCATTGTCCTCAGGAATAAGAATATTGAGCGAAAATCCTGTATCCTCAATTGGTGTATAGTAGAACAGATAATCTCTTCCTTCCAGTTCAACTTCCTGTCCACTTATCTGCTCAGCAGCTGCTACAGCCTGCTGGAAAAATTCAAGATTATTAAAGAATGCTGTTCCCTCATCAAGAAAGCTTGCTGAAACCACACCATCAGTCTCTGTCTGAGTCATAACAAGTTCATCTTCACCAAGTACAATAGCTGCATAGCTTCCATCACCAAGTTCAAGTGCAGAAAGAGTATTCTGAAGATTTGCCTTGTCAACGTCGATGATTACAACACCGTCCTTCATCATAAAAGTCTGGACGTATGCAAATGAATAGCTGTCTGGGTTACCATAGTAAATCTCATCCATATATGGATGCTTTCCTATCCAGCCATTATTCTTACCTTCACCAGCAGATGAAAATTTGAGACCTTCTGGCTGATTCCAGAATTCCACAAACTTGCCATAGCTTCCTTCATCTGTTTCTCTCAACTGTGTTTCGCTTCTGTCAATATTAAGAAATGCCCTGCCATGGTCACTTGCAACATAGTAATCAGATACAAAGTCCATTGACTTAACATATGTACCCATCTCATTTAAAATCGTTGCAGCTACAGTCTGTTTTTCATTTGATTCTTTTTTGTACAGAACCTTATAATATCTTACCAGATCATCATCAACATTGAGTGTCTGTGCTTTATTCTCAACGGTATTAAATACCATGGCCAAATAGTTCTCAGTAGCACTAACCATACTCTTAACACTGGTAGAATACTGCTTAACTACCACCTTAGTAGCAGTTTTAAATGAGAAGAAGCCCAGAAGCACAATAAGTACCACAGGAATACAGTATGCAACAAGTAACTTAATGCCTATATTACTGTATTTCTTCATAAAAGCTCGGTCCCTGTCAATAATAAGCCTTGCTTCCTTTATCTCTTCTTTCTTTTTTTCTCTTTTTGCTTCACCCTTGGATTTTAATTTGGACAGGTCAATTTTGACCTTGGGAATACTAAATTTCTTCCGACTATTATTAGTTGTTTTTTCTGTTGTAGAATCTGGATTGTTTTTCTTATTGATTAACCCCATGATGTAATAATCCTTTCTCGCAATTAATACTTCCCCAAATTTATAATAATTATATCATATTTTATACTATAAACTGTAACAAATCTTTGTTTTAAAATTACAAAAAATAAAAAAAGAGCCACTTGTCAGTGACTCTTAACAAACATATACACTATCTGTTTATTTAGTATCCTTCATAATATCCTTATTCTTAATTATATAATCAAGCAATGATATTATAGTTAGTATGACTGCAACATACATGCTAATAACTGTCAGAATATGATATACATCCACGCCGCCAATTACAATCGGCAAATCAGCAATCATCATAATTGTCATAACCATCTGACTTACTGTCTTTGACTTTCCCCACATGCTCGCTGCAATCACTACTCCATTATCTGAGGCAATAAGTCTGAAGCCGGATATGATAAACTCTCTGCTCATAATAATAATAACAGCCCAGGCAGGAATCATATCTATCTCAATAAGGCAAATGAGTGCCGCACATACAAGCAGCTTATCTGCAAGAGGATCCATAAACTTTCCAAAGTTTGTTACAAGATTGTATTTTCTGGCAATTTTTCCATCCAGCAGGTCTGTAAGACTCGCAACAACAAATATGGTCAGTGCAACCCAGTTACTTAGGGCTCCAAAGCAACCAGTAAGCATAATAATAACAAATGGAATAATAAGTATAGTTCTAAGTACTGTTAATTTGTTAGGTAAATTCATAATATGCTCCTACTCCTCTACAACCTCAGCTAAAAGGTCGTATTCTTTTGAACCGGTAACCCGCACTTTTACAAAATCCCCACTCATCAGATCTCTGCTGCATTCAACAAAAACTTCACCGTCAACGCCAGGCGCATCCTTATAGGTTCTTCCTACATACACACCATCACTGACGATTTTCCCCTCTATCATAACATCAATTATCTGGTCTGTCATCTCCTGAGCTTTAGTCCATGCAATTTCCTGCTGAAGTCTCATAACACGATTTCTTCTAACTTTTTTTACAAAATCAGGGACCTGTTTTGCTAAAGCAGCGGCCTTTGTACCCTCTTCTCTGGAATAACAGAATGCCCCAAGTCTGTCAAATCTGATTTCTTTGACAAAATCCAGCATTTCTTTGTGATCAGCTCTGGTCTCACCTGGAAAACCAGTTATAAATGTAGTCCTGAGTGCTATATCTGGAATAGCTTCCCTGAGTTTACTAATACTCTGTGTAATCTCTGCTCTTGTAGTCTTTCTGGCCATCTGTCTAAGCACATTATCAGATGCATGCTGAATAGGAATATCCAGATAATGGCACACCTTTGGCTCATTTTTAATGGTATCAATCAACTCATCTGTGATTTCCTCTGGATAGCAGTAAAGTATTCTGATCCATCTGAGTTCCTCAATCTCAGCCAGCTTCTTTAACAACTCAGGAAGTGATTTTTTACCGTATATATCCACCCCATAAAGAGTAGTTTCCTGGGCAACAAGAATAAGCTCCTTAACACCTCTTTCCACCAGTTTCTTTGCTTCATCAACCAGTGTATCCATGTCAACCGATCTGTAATTACCTCTGACATATGGAATCACGCAGTATGTGCATCTTTTGTTACAGCCTTCAGCTATCTTTAAATATGCATAATATCCACCTGTTGTAAGAAGTCTGTCATAACCACACAAGGCCGGTGACTGTATATCTGCTAATCTGTCCAAAGTTTTGTTCTGCTTAACTATCTCATCCAGAGCTTCTGCAATCTTATCCCAGCTGCTAATACCAAGAATCGCATCAACTTCAGGAATCTCTTTGTGTATATCCTGAGTATATCTCTGTCCCAAACAGCCCGTAACTATAAGGGCTTTTAATCTGCCCTGCTTTTTTAGTTCTGCCATCTGCAGAATATTTTCAATAGATTCCTGCTTGGCGTCACCAATAAAGCAGCATGAGTTAACTATGGCCGCTTCTGCATCCTCTTCACTATCTGTTATTTCATAACCATGACCTGCGAGTATTCCCAACATCATCTCGCTGTCTACTGTGTTCTTATCACATCCAAGTGAAATAAATAAAACCTTCATATCAATCTCTCAAAACCAACATTTGTATATCAATGTCTTCTTTACAAAAAAATCGCTGTAAGCATACGCATACAGCAATTTTTAAAGCTAATCAATTATCGGATAAGCTGATTATTCTTCGTCATCACCAAGAATCTGAATCTTTGACTGATTGAGCTCGTCTACTGCAACTGAAAGAGCCTTTCTTCCTTCAGATGGAACCATTGGTTCATCTCCAGCAATAATCTGTCTTGCTCTCTTAGATGTAGCCATTACGATTGAATAACGTGAATTAACAACCTTAGCCTCGCCTGGCTCAACCTCACTATTAACTACCTTCATTAAATCTGAGTATGATGGATGTAACATATTATCTCCTTCCGTCTGAACTATACAGACTGCAATTCTTTTCTAATTTCTTCTATAAAATCTTTATTTCTTCCAGCTTTCAATTTCGCTTTCTGAATGATATCATGCATCTCTTCGACACATTCATCAAGCACATCATTGATAACAAGATACTCGTATTCTTCAATACCTTCTGACTCCTGTGCTGCTCTTCTGAGCCTCTTTAGGATAACCTCCTCGGTCTCAGTGCCTCTGCCCTTAAGTCTGGATACAAGTGTCTGTGCATCCTTTGTTGTTACAAAGAGAAGCAGTGCATCAGGAAATTTCTTCTTTATCTGAAGAGCTCCCTGAATCTCTATTTCCAAAAGGACATCCTTGCCAGCTTCAAGCTGTTCAAATACATAATCCTTTGGTGTACCATAGTAGTTCTCTACATACTGAGCATATTCAATAAGCTTGCCCTCAGCAATATTCTTTTCAAACTGCTCCTTTGATATAAAGAAGTAATCCTTTCCATCAACCTCACCCGGCCTTGGAGATCTGGTCGTCATGGAAACTGATAAAGCATAATTATCATACTTTGATAACAGGCTCTTCATTAGTGTACCCTTGCCGGCACCCGAAAAACCTGAAACAACAGTTAGAATTCCTTTGGTCTGCATATAAACCTCAACATCCGCTTTTTTAAATGAGAAATGTTCCATTTCACATTTTTACTCAATGTTCTGAATCTGCTCACGTACCTTTTCGATCACAGTCTTAAGCTCAATACCTCTGTTGCTTATCTCAAGATCACTTGATTTGCTGAGAGTAGTATTAGCCTCTCTGTTCATCTCCTGAGCAAGGAAATCAAGCTTTCTACCAATTGAGCCACCTTCAATAAGTACAGACTTCATAGTCTCGATGTGGCTTCTGAGACGAACCATCTCTTCATCTACACAAATCTTATCTGCGAAAATAGTAACTTCCTGAACTATTCTGTTCTCGTCAATTTTCGCATCCTCAAGCATTTCCTTAACTTTTGCAGTAAGCTTATTTCTGTAATCCTCAATAATCTTTGGACTCTTCTCTTCAATAAAGTCTACTGTCTCAAGCATATAATCAAGCTTGCCAATAAGATCTTCCTTAAGGTTTTCACCCTCTTTAATTCTTGTTTCTACAAATCCTTCTGCAGCACCACGGATTGCCTTTTCAAGCATCTTCCAGATGCCCTCTTCATCAATTTCTACATCATCAAGAGTAAAAATCTCTGGGTAACGTGAAAGTGTAGATACACGAATATCATTATCAATTCCAAATTCCTCTGCCATCTGAGCAAGATAAGTCATATACTCCTTGGCAACCTCTGGATGATAAGTCACATTAACATTGTTATCAGAAGTATCTTCATAAGTAATAAAGAGATCTACTTTACCTCTCTGCATATACTCCTTAAGAAGATTTCTAATAGATGCATCAAAGAAATTAAGTTTCTTTGGCATCTTAATAGTCACATCAAGATACCTGTGATTAACAGACTTCATCTCGACAGTAACCTTACGTTTTTCTTCGGCGATTTCACATCTGCCAAAGCCTGTCATACTTTTAATCATACATAACCCTCACATATATAGTTGTTAATTGCTTATGTATGCGTCCCTATCAGTCTCTTTCCATACTTTGTCGCATACATAGGGTATTATATGATAATAAATACTACAAAGTCAACCTATACAGACTATTCGATTCTTTCTATTCCATCTATATTTCCATCAATCAGCATTGAGTAGTTGGTATGGTATATAACAAAGCCAGCCGGTTGTCCTGGAGATTTCTTCACATGTTTTTTCTGTATGTAGTCAATCTCTATCTGACCGTCCATACTGCCTTCATCCAGTTTTCCTCCAGCCTTGCTGTAATGGGCTGCCAGTCTTGCTGCCTCCTCAAAGCTTTTATCAGGCAGTTCCTTGTTGTCACATTTGACAATAACATGACTTCCCGGTCTGCCCTTGGCATGAAACCACCAGTCATTACCAGTTGCCAGCTTAAATGTAAGCTCCTCATTCTGAAGATTATTCTTTCCAACATATATATGAAAGCCATCTGAACTAATATAATGAAATGGTTTGCTCTTAAATCTCTGCTTCTTATTAGCACTTTTTCTTTTAATGAAGCCTGCTTCAATAAGCTCTTCCTTGATTTCAGCAAGATCCTCCTCTTTTTCAGCAATGTCCAGTGAATTCATAATAGAATCAAGATGGTCTATTTCTTCCTTAACCTGTACTGTCAATTCACTTAAGGCTTCTTTAGTTCTCTTCAGTTTGCCATATCTGTCAAAATATTTCTTTGCATTATCAATGGCAGACAAATCTCCATCAAGAGGAATAATCAGTTTCTCTCCAGTATAATAATTATCCACTTCTGCCTGCTTGGCTCCAGCCTCAATAGTATAACCATAGGTATGAAGAAGCTCTCCATATACCTTATACTTCTCCATCTTGTCAGTATCCTTAAGCTGTTTCATCTGAAGATCGTATTTCTTAATATCTCTCTCAAGAATAGTAGCTACAATTTTTCTAAGGTCAACACTTCTCTGTCTGATTCTGGTAACCTTTTCTTTTTCAGCATAGAAGGCTATCAAAAGTTCTGATATTGAACTATATTCTTTAATGCTGTCCGCAGAATAACTATATACAGGTAATACAGCGAAATCCTTGGGACAGGCATTTTCATATAATACTACTGGCTTAAAATCTCCAGCTTTAATTCTGTTTATACTATCTTCCCAAACCTTCCAAAGCTTCTCTTTGCTCTCCATAGAAAGCTCTGTAGTATTAGCTTCCAGACCTTCAACCGCACTACAGATCTCATTGGCAGCCATAGGCGAAATACCTGTGTATGAAGTATATATCGCTTTGTATGTTTCGCTTGGTTTACATAATGTATTATTAATGAAATCTTCACGAGTGGATTCCAATGGATTGATTCTGTCTTCCTGCTTGGGTACAAAGTACTGATAACCCGGCAATACCTCTCTAACAGAGCTGACAAGACCAGATATATGCTTGATACTTTCAAGAATCTTATCCTCAGAATCAGTAAATATAATATTGCTATATTTACCCATAAGCTCGATAATCAGTTTCTTTCGCTTCAAATCTCCCATTTCATCAAAATGTTCAATGTCAAAGACTATGATTCTTTCAAAATCCGGCTGATATATATCCACTATTCTGCCATTAAGAATATGTTTTCTCAAAAACATACAGAAGGTAGGTGCAACCTCAGGACTAACCTTATTATCATTAGTTATGTAAACTAATGGGAGGGACGCATTTGCGGAAAGTACCAGTCTTGACTGACGATACTTTCCATCTGGATCAAGTTGCTTAATAGTAAGCATTATTTCATCCTTTTCAGGCTGAGCTATTTTATTGATTCTTCCCTCTAAGCAAAACTCTCTTAGTTCTTTTACAATTGCTGAGATTGCAATTCCATCTAATGCCATTTTTTATTTACTCTTTCGCTACTTATGGTTCAACTTTGTAATCACACCTTCAATTCTTATGGTGCAACAGGAGTCCAGTAATACTGATTATAAATGTCAGTAAGTCTGTATGTTGCCTTTGTAGCTTCCTCAATCTTTACATTACTAATCTGAGTATTTTCAGAAATAACTATTTTAGCATCCAGCTCGTAACTGTCCAGATACTCTCCATCATATGAATAATAATCGCAGATAGGTACAATTACATCACCTGCAACAACTTCTGTCATATTCTTTGCTACTGCTTCTGTCTCACCATCAGCATATATATATCTTGCACCGGTAATGTGACCGTTTGGATCTTCCGAGCTGAATTCAAGAAGAAGTTCTACTCTTTCCCCATTTAACAGACAAGGAACATAACCACTAATTGAATATCCATTAGAATACTCTACTGAATCGGTATGATAATATGGAACAACCTGTCCATCTATTGCAAGCCAGGTTCCATCATTTGATGAAATAAGATTATTGCCATCATAGTCATATACATTATCAAAACCAAGATCAATATATCCTGCTCCATCATCCACAAATACATTGAGATCAATATCCTGAATAAGATCCCACTGTTCTTCTGAAAGTGTAATCTTATTGCCATTCCATACAAGGTTAGTAGCATCAAAATAGTTGCTTGCTACATATGACACAGTCTCATCATCGCTGATATCTCTTCCAGAGAAAAGGCTAAGTAATGAGTTCGCATCTATACCATAGCTTTCCGCACTTGCACTTGAGCTGCTACCAGATGTAAGCATTCCGCCCAATAAGCTTGATAATACATCAGCATCTCCACCCGAAGATGAAGCACTACTTCCTCCGCCTACCAGAGAACCCATAAGTGAAGAATATGCATTGGACTGGCCACCGGCTGAAATCTGTCCAACAGTCTCTGTAGCAGCAAAGTTCTGAACACACTTACTGTATTCTGAATTCATGCCAATCTTATTAAACAGTGCAAGGGCCGAATTAACCTTATTCTTATTCTGTAATGGGAAATATATGGCAAGTCCATTGGCGTCACTCATAGTCGAGCCTGCACGATTGTACTTAACTGCTCCCTTAATTGCTGTTGAAAGGCTCTTTGCTTCCTCTGTATCAAGATTCTCACAGAAATGAACCAGATCGATCTGATCAATCTTTGAAGACTGTGCAAACTCTCTTGTATTGTTTCTGGCCTTTGAAACCTTTTTATAATCGTCGCCCTTAATAAGGTTGTTTGTAGATTTGGCAAAATCAGTTAATTCATCTGGTACTGTTGCCTTAAGTTCAGCAAGATCCACAATAGAAAGAGTTGTCTTCTGACCACGACACTTCTGTGCACATACATCTATAAAATCATCAACGATATTTTTACCAATCTCAACAGTTGGCATTGAAGGATTAGCTGACAGCTTTGTAAGCCAGTTTGTATAATACCAGCCAACACCAGGCTCAGTTTCCTCCGAAGCAATCATATAATCAGCATACTGTTCAAGCATAAGTCCATTCTCAACAGTAGCCATAAGACAAGCATCAAAACCGATAAAATCAAAATATACACCAGCATTGCTAAGGGCCTGATTGATTCCTGCAAGATTCATGGAACCAGCATTTTTATTCTTCTCATCATAACCATAGCCCGTGATAGATCCGCCGCCGTGATCCCAGAAAATGAGATCATTTCTGTTAGCAGGGAAATTGCTCTTGCAGTAATTAATAAACTCTGTAAGTGTTGCAGGATCCACCATGGTATTGTTGCCCATGTTATCTTCAAGAAGAACAAACTTACCGTCTTTAATCTGATATATCTGATTTCTGTCAGCACTTACTACACTGTTCTTCCAAGCCTTACATCCGCCTGTATATACAATCAGATTGATGTTATCTGAAAATGATGCACTTAACATTTCATTGAGGTCATTTGTAGCCATACCGCTCTTGGACTCAAGATCAGTACCACACATATATACCATAATAGTGTTAACATCATTGTTTCCATTTATAACAGTTCTCTTCTCTCTGGCTGAAGCTGCAACTGACATATCAGCCTGCTGACTATTATCAGAGGATGTATAACTGCTCTGATTGCCATTAAGTGTAGTCTGTGAACCTCCTGTCGCCAGATCACTTACTCCTGACATATCAACGCTTCCACCCAGGAATGACTTAACGAGCATTACAATGATAATAAGTGCAACACCGCCAACGCCCATACCTGCACGGGTTCCTGTGCTTTTTCTTCCACCACCGCTCAGCTGCTGTGGCTTATTAGACTGTGAACTCTGGCTATGGCCATTTGCAGAATGCCCTGTTCCAACTGGTCCCGTTCCAAGTCCGGCTCCTGTTTTCTTCACACTACTAGAACCAGAGCTAACATTTTTCTCTCTTTGAATTGGTTTCTTGTTATCCATAATTACTCCATTTCTTATACCAAAACAGCTTATATATTTTCCTCGGACCCGCTCGCGCTTGATGTTGAACGTAGCAGTACTAAATTCGCCATAGTGCCATAGCTATGTCACATGGCTCATTAAGTGCTGACGTCCAAAATGGTCCTCGGTAAAACATATAACCTGTTTTATTAACAAATTGAATATCAGTAATTGCAAATTAAAAAATAGATTGGCAATTGCCAAATTATTGTAGCAAAAAATCTGGCAATAAAAAAGACCAATCTCATCTCTGAGACAGGTCTTAGATATTTTAAATGTTGAAATATGCTATGGAATCCTTTAGATTCTGAGCCAGCTGGTTCATTGCATCACAATCCTCAAATATTGCTTTAGCTCCAGTTGTGATTATCTCTACATCGCTGGATACGCTCTGGTTACCAGCTGCATTCTGCTCACTGAGAGCTGAAAGCTTCTCAACGTTGGAGAGAACGATTGCTTTTGCCTCTGTAAGGCTTTCGGTCTTTCTTGCAATCTGTTCAATCTCATCCGCAGATTCTCTGATATTCTTGGCAAGCTCTCTATAGCTTTCACCTGCCATAACAACGCTTTCCTTTTCATTGTTCATAAGGCCATATACTTCATCTGCAAGTTCAACAGATCTTGCCGATTCATCAACAATGGTCTGAGCTATCTTTCTGATGCTTTCTGCACCAGTTGAACTTTGTTCTGAAAGCTGTCTGATCTCATCTGCTACTACTGCAAAGCCTCTTCCTGCCTCTCCTGCTCTTGCCGCTTCAATTGATGCATTTAAGCTTAAAAGTTTAGTCTTATTGGCAATTCCAAGAATTATGTCAACCGCAGCGTTAATATTCGCAATTGATTCATTAGTTTCTTTAATCTGAGAAGCAATATCCGATACTGCCACGAAAGCCTGTTTATTACTCTCAAGAATCTGCTCAATATTATTGCGTGCATCATCATTTGCACTCATAAGAGTTCCAGACTTGTCGCTTAACTGTTCTACGCTGTCAGAGATATTGGTAATGGAATCACCCATATCTATCATCTGATGTGTGATACCGCTTACATAGTCAGCCATATCCGTTGTAGAATCAGACAATTCTCTCATAGCTTCTGCTATGTTATCTGCTCTGTCAGAATTGTGTTCACTAAGCTCTGTAACTTCCTTAACATTATTCGCAAGATTGTCAGTAGCTTCCTGCACATCTGAGATGATAGCTTCAAGTTTTTCGTTCATACTCTTTGAAGCTGTAACCAGATTATGGAATTCAACAACTTTACTGTTCTTATCTCTTGTATTGCCCAGATTACCATCCGCAAGATTGTTCATATTATTATCTAGAACGCTCATGGTATCCATTATATCTCTTGTTGCTATCAGAAGAATAACTGATAATACTACAACAAGTATTACTGAAAAAATGACAACGGTTCTTGCTGAAGACGATATTTGTTCATCTATTAATGCCTGAGGCATAGCTGACATTACTACACCCAACATCTCACCGTTAACTTCCAATGGTTTGAAATAAGTAAAATATGCGTTACCATCCACTACAAAATTAGAAATGTAAACACCCTTGGTATTCAGATCTGGATTAACATATACTTCATCCCTTACAACAATATCTCTGATACGATATCCATTTTCATTCTTAATTGAAGATACACTTGGCGCACCCTTAATAAGAATTGTCATTTCAATATCACGTTCCTTAAGGCTGTCAATATAATCATTAAATTTATCGGCAGTTGAATAGCTGATATTTTCATTTTCACAATGGCTGGCCAGATTGCTGGCAACAACATATAGTGTGTCCTCAGCGTTAGTCTGCAGACTGCTTCTCAATGAAATAAGTGAATAGGCTCCAAGAATGACTGTGCCCAACAGAAGAGGCAGCAAAGCCATAAGAATAAGCATGGAAAGAAACTTCATTCTAAACTTTCTCTGCTTAATATTTGTTCCAGATACGGATGGTGTTTTTTTCTTAAAAATAATACTAGGCTTCATATGCATTCCCCCCACATAACAAGTCTATAGTAACCACTAATACCTACGTATAATATTATATATTAAAAAGTGTAACAGAAATACATATTATTACTGTCTTTTCTTAACAATTTGTTATTTTTTTTACTGTCTTTTTTGAGATTATTCACCTAAAAAGGCTGCCCGTAATGGCAGCCTCATTATAGTAATATGTTTTTTAGTCGTACCAGTAATTCTCTTCTATAGAATATCCATTAGCTACTGTATCAATCAGGTAGAGGAATTCCTCTTTGTATTCGTCATCACTGTTAATCTTGCTTACTGTTTTGTAAGCCTGTTCAAGAGCCTCTTCCCTGCTCATATCCTTAAGATTATCGCTATCTGTAAGAGCCATTGCAAATTCTGCTACAGCAGTTACAAATCTAAAATCTTTTGAAGGATTCTTAGTATAATTTCTGATTCCAATTGGATACTCTTTATACTGCGACTTTTCTGATTCAGGATTCTTATACGCAATGGAAAGTGTACACCATTCATCCTTTGATGCACCCTTCTTGCTAAGTGTGCTTTCCTGGTACTTAAGTTCTGAGTCGTCTGAATCAAAACCAGCAAGTTTTATCTCATATACTGCTGTTACCTGGTGACCTGCGCCTAACTCTCCTCCATCCTTTGAATCATCCTTGAAGTCCTTTGCATCAAGTCTTCTGTTTTCATAGCCAATAAGTCTGTATTCTGATACAAGTGCAGGATTGAATTCCACCTGAAGTTTTGTATCTTTTGCAACTGTATAAAGAGTTGAACTCATCTCATCAACAAGTACCTTCTTTGCTTCTGACAGACTATCAATATATGAATAGTTTCCATTACCATAATCAGCCAGAGTTTCTGCAGTTACGTCGTTGTAGTTACCCATTCCAAAGCCAAGTACTGACAAGAATACTCCGCCTTCCTTCTTCTCACTAATAAGGTCATAGAGATCAGACTGGCTGGAAGCTCCAATGTTAAAATCACCATCAGTTGCAAGTATTATTCTATTGTTACCGCCTTTAATAAAGTTCTCTTCAGCTATTTCATAAGCCAGCTGAATTCCACCCTCACCGTTGGTACCGCCACCGGCCTGAAGCTTATTAAATGCTCTGTTAATTGTTCTGTGTGAAGATCCCTTTTCTCCTTCGAGTACTACGTTGGTTCCACTTGCATAAGTCACTATTGATACTCGATCATTTTCATCAAGATGATCTACCAGAAGTTCCATGGCGTTTTTTAGAAGAGGAAGCTTGTTATCATTTTTCATCGATCCTGAAATATCCAGTAAAAATACTATATTGGATGCCGGCTTTTCTCTCTGAGTCATTTCTTCTGTCGATACACCAAGTACCATCAGTTTGCTGTCTCTGTTCCATGGACACTCTGAAATAGTTGCGTCCACTCCAAATACATCACCACGTTTTGGCTTGGCATAATCATAACTAAAGTAATTAATGAGTTCCTCTGCTCTTATTGCATCCTGTGGAAAATTGTAAAGCCCATATCCCTGCTCAATAAGTCTTCTCATATTTGCGTAACTTGCTGTGTCCACATCTGCTGCAAATGTAGAAAGTGGATTCTCTTTTACACTTGTAAAACCTGTTTCTGCAAGTGATTCATATGTTTCTCCACTTGCAGGATTATAAAAGAAAGCTTCATCCATTGCTAAATTACTGTTAGCTGAATAATCAGCTTTGCTTTCTTTTGCAACAGCAGCTGGTGCTGAAAATGCTTCTACTGCACTTTCCTCTGCTTCATAACCATAGTAGCTTTCTGCTGCAGCTTCTTCGTCTGACATTACATAGTCTGACATTGCATAATCAGCTGTTTCTGAAGCTGTAGCCGGTGCTGCAAAATTCATAGTTGTTGTTTCTGATGTCTTGGATGATCCACATCCGGTTACTGTTGTTACTGCCATCAATGTTGCCAATAAAATAACTACCAATCTCTTTTTCATATCTCTATCCTCCCAATAAATAGGTCCTGTGGCTCTATTTTTGAACCCTCCCTGAGTTCCTTATGTTGTAGATACGAAATGACTGGAATATATTTATGGGAAAAATAAAAAAATTTTAAAAAATAAAAATATTAAATGCACCAGCAGATGCCTTTGCATCCGTGGTGCATTTAATATTATCTCAGATATTTGTCAATGATACTCATACTACTGATTCTCGTAAACAAGATCTTTGTATGGCTTATCTTTTCCTATTGCCTTAAGAGTACTGCTGTCGCCATTCCTCTCAATGTATAAACCATAATCTACGCTGTCACCATTGACATCAATGGCATTGACTCCATATACATCAGTGTTTATATTCCAATAGCCATTGCTCATATACCAGTCAGAATCCATAATCTCTACTGGAAGTCTGCTAATCTCTGTAATGGTTACCACATCACAATCTGCCAAGATTGCAGCTATTTTAGCAGCCTCCTGTTCTCCACAAGCAGTATCGTCTGCAATTATAGATGCCATTTCAGCCGTATCAGCATTTATTGAGACTGCACTATCCTTTGCAGCTTCATTAAGAACATCAGCTGTCTTTACTTCAGAAGCCTCCTTAGCTGCTGCATTATCCATGGCAGGTGCAGTTTCTTCTGCTGTCTCTGTCATTGCAGTTCCCGCTGTATCTGCTGCTACAGATTCCTCACACTCCACAGCTTCCTCATCAGTCCAGTAAGCCTCCTCTGCTGCTTCAGCTGCATATTCTGCTGCAGGAGCTTCTTCACAAGTTGTACTGTTCGCCATAAAGGCCATGCCACTATCAGCCTTGATAGAAGCATTCTTTCTTGTTCCAAAGTTAAATATTACTGTTGCAGCCAAAAGCATACATGCTGCTGCCCCAGCTATCTTCCCTATCATTACTATAATTTTCTTATTGTTCTTCTTTTTTCTATCTATATCAACGACCTTGACCTCTGCTTCAGTTGTTTTGGTCGCTTCATACTCATCAACACCTGCCTCGATTCTATCCCAGAGATCCGGTATATCCAGGCTTATTTGTTTCTTATATTCAGTTTCAAGTGCCTTCATAGCCGTACCTCCTTAATTTTTTGATAGCCTCCCGATAACGCCAGGTGACTGTGCCCATGGGTATGTTTAGCAGCCGGGCAATCTCTGCAAATGTCATCTCCGACAAGACCTTCATGTCCACTATTTGCTTTTCCTCAGGCTTCAGTTTATCCAAAGCCTCCTGCAGACTAATGTCTTCAACAACCTGTGCCTCTGTATTATCTTCACTTACCGGTTCCTTAATGGAACTAACGTCATCCTCATCATTAGCAGTGAAGTCATCCAGTATTTCTCTTTTGTGTTTTCTCAAATGGTCTATAGCCATATTTCTGGCCATGGTTGCCAGATAGCCTTTATGACCCGAGCCAGCCTTATACTTGTCAGCCTGTTGCCAGAACTTAATAAAGAATTCACTGGTTATATCCTCAGCGTCTTCCTTACGCCCCACCACGCCATATACTATCTGATATATATACGCCAGGTAGGCATCATAAATCTCTCTAAGTCCGGTCTTATCTCCTG
This sequence comes from Lachnospiraceae bacterium UBA1712, assembly GCA_002317175.1. Lineage (GTDB taxonomy): Bacteria > Bacillota > Clostridia > Lachnospirales > Lachnospiraceae > Colinaster. The sequence goes on from DCJA01000040.1 coordinate 34,786, forward strand.
CAAGTATCTTACTGACGCTTAAGCTAAATGCTTCTTCAGTCAACAGATACTCCTTCCCATCCCCTCATCATAGATACGCAAAAGCATATCAGGATTTATGGTGAAAATGAAAAATATACAATTCATTTATCAAAAATAGCAATACAGATACTTATGCTATTATTTCATTAAGATTTCTTATATGGTTCTTTTTGCTGGTTGCAACTATTACCTGATCCCCGTCCACAATCTTTGTTAGTCCTGAAGGAATAATCAGTTTTTCATCCCTGATAATGGCTGCAATAATAACATCTTTTTTGAGTTTGAAGGCCTTCTCCTTAAACTCCATACCAAGCTTTTTGAATTCTTTTGTGGCAGTAAATTCCATAACCTCTGCCATTCCGTCTGCTATCATATAGAACTTACCAACATCATTTTTGGCATCACCAATCTCGTAATTACGAATAAATCTAAGCATCTTTAATACAGATAATTCTGTAGGTGATACCGTAATATCCATATTTACTTTATGAAGTAGCTTAACATGTCCAGGCTTGTCCACTCTTGTAATAATAGAAGGAACATTCTGAGACCATGCAAACATACTTGCTACCAGATTAGCTTCATCAGAATCTGTAATGGAAATGAGCGAGTCTGACTTCTCAACATTTTCCTCTTCCAACGCTTCTGTAACATCACCTTCAGCATAACTTACCTTAATATCAGGATATGCTTCCATCAGTTCTCTGCATCTAACTATGTTGTTATCATATACAGTTACATCCTTCTTATCCTCAACGAGCATCTTGATAAGATATTCACTGGTAATGCCTCCACCAACTATGGCAATCTTCTTAGCAGCCTTCTGCTCCACTCCCAGCTTAACCAGAGTCTCATGAATCTTTTCTTTAGCAGTAACTATTCCAAGCTGATCATCTACCCTTAGTTCAAAGGTTCCATCTGGAACATATAGCTTACCATCTCTGATAACTGTAGCCACTATAATATCTTCATCCACAAGCTGCCTTGCCTGAATCAGACTCTTTCCAGCCAGTGGTGAATCATCTCTCAATGAAAGGTTGATCATCTGAACTGCATTGCCAAAGAAACCTTCAAGCTTAATAAAGCCTGGAAGGCCAATATTGCGGTGTATCTCCTCTGCAATATCCAGCTTTGGTTTTACAAAATAATCTATCTTATAGGCTTCTTTCAATCTGTCCGCTTCGTCTACAAAATCAGGCAGAAGAATTCTTGCTGCAGCTCTTCTGGTTCCCAGATTTTTGGCCTGCATACAGCTTAAAAGATTAATTTCATCAATATGTGTGAGTGCAATAAGCGCATCCGCTGTGTCTGCCCCAGCCTTAAGAAGTGTCTCCTTGGAAGCCCCACTTCCTGTAATACCATTTACATTGTAATTGTCTGTTATCTGATCCACTAAAGACTTATTCTTATCAATTACTGTTACGTCATAGTTCTCTCCAGATAATGATTTAACCAGTGCAGTTCCTGCACTTCCAAGTCCAACTATAATTATCTTCATGCCTTCATCCTCTTTGCTTTATGCTTTTCAAGTGAAAAATAAACCTTCTTAACCGTCAGTCCCTGAACAAGAACTGTAAAGAATATTGTTACGTAGGTAACATTGATAAATATATTATATATATCTGCTGGCAGATACTCTGCTGTTCCAAATGCAAGTGCCAGCGAAAGACCGCCCTTTAAGGCTGACCATGTCATAAGTGTTACAAATTCCATAAGATTATAATTACCAGGTATATTCTTTCCCGTAAGAATACTGCTTATAAATACACCAACTGCTCTCGAACAGATAAGAATAATAATTGCTGCAGGAACTATGATCGCCACATACTGACTCACTTCAATATCCAGTACAAGCAGTCCAATCATTACAAACAAAACCGCGTTAAGTATGCTCTCAAGAATCTCCCAGAAATCCTCGTACCATTCCTTGCTGTCAATAACCTTAACTCTTCTTTCTATCCTGCCCATAGCATATGAGAAATACATACCACATACTACTGAGGCAATTACGCCTGAAAAGCCAAGGTGCTCACATATCATATATACTGCCGATACATCCAGCAGAGATATAAGTATGTACTTGATTGGGTCTCTTGTTATTTCCATCAGCTTAAACAAAATCCAGGAAACAATGAGGGCTACTGCAATTGCTCCGACTATTTCCTGAAACATCAGCTTTGCAAAATTGCTGTCACCACTATGAACAATAATGCTTCTTACGAAAATGAACAGTGTTACTCCGGTTCCATCATTAAAAAGCGACTCATTTTCAATAACTGAGCATACATTCTTAGATAGACCTATCTTATTCAGGATTCCTGTTGCAGCGATTGGATCAGTAGGCGATACTACACATCCCAGCAGAATGCAGGTCCATATATCCATTGGAATATTAAATATAGTTGCTATTCCAAAGAATACAGCTCCGTATATAAATGAAGAAAGAACTGTCGTGAGTAGGGCCAGAAGGCATATTGGTCTGAGGTTTTGTCTGAATTTTCTCATGTTAACTTTGCTGGCTCCCGCAAAGAGCATAAAGCAAAGAACACCATCCATAAGATATTCTTCAAAACCAAATTCCCCCAGATTATCAATAAACTGACTAAGTGATCCTCCAGGAAACAGATTTCTCAAGATCAGCAGACCCAGAGATATAATTAACGAAAAGAAAATCAGTGCTATATCACTCTGCATATGAAATATCTTCTCATTAACTATTCCGATGCATACTATAAATGCAAGAATAATAATCAGAAATGGTAAAATGTTCATGTTTCTCCCCTGTTATTAATACGATTTTCCACAATATATGGAATCTATCAGGCAAATCGCACACTATATTTATTATATCACATCAAATGAACTATACAATTATTTAAAACTCATGTTATACTTTAAAAAGACTGGGTCAATGAGGAGGACAAAATGGGAAAGAAATCGTCAAAAGAGAATAAGAATATATATCATATCAGTCGTGAAGAAACTGGTATGTCCAGAGAAAAAGCCAGCGAATGCATGGGCTTTGTTTCTCCAGAGAGAATCGAAAAGATTGAAAGCGAGAAATCTCTTCCTCATCCTGATGAAGTTCTTGCTATGTCAAAATGCTATAAAAAAGCTCAGCTTTGCAATTACTATTGTTCACATGACTGTCCAATTGGTATAGAAAATGTGCCAGAAATACATCTTAAGGATTTATCACAGATTGTACTTGAAATGCTTGCCACTCTCAATTCAATAAATGATGATAAAAACAGACTTATTGAAATATCGGCTGACAGTCAGATTACAGAGGATGAATTCAAGGATTTTGTTAGTATTCAGGACAAGCTCAATAAAATCAGCTTAACAGCAGATTCCCTTCAGCTTTGGATTAAAAATACCATTGCAGAAGGAAAGATTGACGAAAAGCTTCTTGAAGCAGCAAGAAAGAATTAGTATTTATGTAAACCAAAGCCCGTTTGTTTATGCAAACGGGCTTTTTTAT
>DCJA01000040.1:38430-47975 GCA_002317175.1 Lachnospiraceae bacterium UBA1712
GCAACTACATCCTTGTCATCAACTGTATATGTAAATTCCAGTTCGGCATACTCCATAGATTCCATAATAGTGTCAACACCTGAATACTTTCTGAGATAATCAGCCATATTCATTCCATATTGAGCCTTAAACTCTTTATCAAGCTGCTCTCTTGAGATACCATACTGCGTCTGATACTGCTCAACAATTATCTCGATCATTACCGTCATGTAATCTTCAAAGCTTTTCTTCATCTGCTCTGTATCAGCATATTTTATTCCGCTTCCATCTTCTTTGAATTCATAATATGTAATAACTTCCAGTTTAAGTCTCTCATCTCCTGCTCTTCCAAGCATCGTAGCCAGCATAGGACCTATATCAGTTGAATTCATCCATGTTCCAACAACATCTGGTAAGAGCGCCTGCTTACACAAATCAATATTTGCAATCGCATCTTTATAATTCTCATCACTTGGAATAACCTTCTCAAACTGATCAAGAGCCTTCTCATAATCCTTTGCTGCAAAGGCTTCCTGTGCAGCTTTATAGCTTTCTCTTGAACTATGAAGCATTTCCACTGACTCAGCTATATTAGCAAATGTTTCATCCGCTTTTAGTACTTCGCTCTGCAATAAATCATACTCTGCTTTTACAGTCTCGTACTCAACTGTGCCATCAGTATATGCTGCACTCAGATCCTGACAGTGTATACGCATCTTCTCTGTTGTAGTAGCTTTATCTGCTTCCTTCAGCTGGCCATAATAAGCTGCTACAGTCTCAATATCATTTGCCTCAATTGCCTTATCGACTTTGTATGCTGGTCTGTTAATCCAATAACCTGCAAAGCCTCCTGCTGCAAGTGCCAGCACTACTATTGCCACAATAATCGAAATAATCTTCTTTTTGTCCATATTCCCTCCCTATAAGAAATCCGCTTCTCCTGTATTATTTATAATTAGCTTCCTAAATAATAAATATTTCAATCCATTTATATATATCCCATTGACTTTAATATAAACAGCCAGAGTGTCATGGTAAATGACATAAGCAGTGTTGTTATCATTACCACCGAGGATGAAATAACACCCTCATGACCCATATTCTTTGCCATGATAAAACTACTACTCGTCGTACCGCTACCCAGCATAATAAGAATAGCTACCAGTTTCTCATCCCTAAATCCAAGTGATATTGCCACTGGCAGAAATATCATACAAAGCAGTATCAGCTTAGTAAATGATACAGCCACAATCTCTTTTATCTTCTTACCCGCTGCCTTGAATTCAAACTCGCTACCCAAAACAATCAACGCCAGTGGTGAGGCCAGATTAGCCAGATAAGTTACTGACCTGTTCATAATAGTAGGAATCGGCAACCCAAGCAATGACCACAAAAGTCCTGCTACAATAGAAAGAATAATTGGATTGGTTATCACATTGTACAGTGTCTTCTTAATCAGCTTGTTACTGCTTCCATTTTCTCCCTGCGCTGTTATGGAAAGGACTATAACTGCTGTTATATTGTACAAAGGAACTGAGCCAATAATCATAAGTGCAACTGCTGTAGCAGAATCATATATATTGAGCATAAATGCGATCCCAAGAGTTGCTGCTGCACTTCTGTAAGCTCCCTGTATTATCTCTCCTCTTTCTCTCTTATCCTTATCCAGCAAAGATACCAGTATGGCAATTCCTATGCTTAATATGGTGACAACAAAGCAAAACAGAATCAGTTCACCATCCCAAATTGCCTTGAAATCTTCTTTGGCCAGATCCATGAATAATAAGGCTGGTAAAAATACTCGAAACACCAGTCTGTTCATCTGATTCGAGCCATGATCATCAATAAATTTCATATGCTTCAACACATAACCAACTACCATCATGATAAACAATGGAAGGGTTGCGTTGAGACTAAATATTAAATTACTCATTATACGTATAAATCCTAGTTATAAATATTTACAAAAACTATTATAGATTATTCAGAATAAAAATAAATGGACCATATTACATATATAGAAAAGCTTATTTTAGCTATTTTTATAAAATATGTATCAAATCACTGTCAAAAGCAAAGGCAGTGGTATGCTGCTTATATTTTTCACATAAAGAGGTCTACTTTTAGGATTGAAAGCATATGCAAATAATCGTATCATTTAGAATCGTAAACAAAAGACACTAAAGGTAAAGATTATGTCAACCAAGAAAACATTAGAAATAAATGAAAAAACTCCTCTGCTTTTGATTGCAGGCCCGATGTTTGTAGAGTTATTTTTAAATATCCTGCTCAATAACATCGATACAATGATGCTTAGTCATTATTCAGAATATGCAGTTGGAGCAGTTGGTAATTCTAATCAGGTTATGTTCTTTGTAATCCTGATGTTCAATATTATTGCTACTGCTACAAGTGTTGTTGTTGCACAGTATCTGGGTGCAAAGCAGTATTCAAAAATGAACATGATCTACACTCTTGCCGCAGTATTTAATCTGTTGATTGGCGTCCTTCTTAGTGCCATTCTTGTAGTTGCGAGAGGCGGACTTATGACGCTGCTTAATGTCTCTGCTGAAATGACTCCGTACGCCAAGACCTATATATCAATCGTAGGCAGCTTTATGTTCCTCCAGGCAGTATATAATGTAATGCTTCAGATTCTTCGCTGTAATGGTCATACCAAAGTTGGTATGTATATCTCATTTGCAATCAATATTATCAACATCATCGGCAACTACTTATTCTTATATGGACCATTAAAATATCTTAACCTGGGTGTGGCCGGTGTTGCCATCTCTACCGTTAGCGCCAGAGTTGTAGCAGTTACAGTTGCTATTGCTTTCTTCTACAAGGCCAGAATTGGTAAATTCTCATTTAAAGAACTTAAGCCATTCCCATTTAGCTTACTTGGCAAGATGATAAAGATTGGTCTTCCTTCTGCTGGTGAAAATCTTTCTTATAATATGTACCAGTTAGTACTTCTCTCATTTATTAACTCAATGGGAAATGATTCAGTTAACGCCAGGGTATACTGCCAGTCTATTATCGCATTTGCAATGGTATTCTCCAATGCAGCTGCTATGTCGACACAGATAATCACTGGTCATCTGGTTGGCGCCGGCAAAGAAGATGCTGCATACAAACGTGTATTCCAGACAATTCGTCTCTCTCTTCCGATTACTGTCGGGCTAGCCACTATCAACTGGCTGTTATGTCCTTATACACTAAGATTATTCACTTCCAATGAAGCTATATTAAACATAGCAAGAACAATTATGCTTGTTGATATCTTTATTGAAGGCGGACGCTGTTTGAATATGACCTTTGTTAACAGTCTAAAAGCTGCTGGTGCATATATTTTCCCTCTCATTGTTGGTATCATCACAATGTGGGGCCTTGGTGCTACCGTTGGTTACGGTCTTGGAATTGCTGCTGGCTTCGGTGTTGCTGGTGTATACTGTGGAACTGCCACAGACGAATGTATCCGTGGTCTTATAGTTATGTATTACTGGTGGCGTAAGAAATGGTATGGCAAGAAAGTGGTAGAGTCTGAGTAATACCTCATCAGATAACGACGCCTTCGAATGCTCCAGAGTCATATGGTATATAATAATATGTAGAGTATAGAACATATCCGGAAAACAAAGGATATAGTGTATATAAATCAAAAGAACTGCCTCATTACGAAGCAGTTCTTCTTATTTTTGTAATATTATTCAATTAACATCGTTATGTAGAGATTGTGGTTTTTACGCACCCAGATATGTCATTACCTGTACAAGCATCTCAACAAAGCTCTCAATTGCTATCTCTCTGGTACGTCCCTGAATCTGGAAGAATTCACGGTTTGTAATCATTTCCTTCAGACGTCTGAGTTCTGATATATCCTTCATATAGAACTCATTAATAACGCTTCTGTCATATACAAGCAAGAAGGCTTTCTTAATCTTGTAGATATCCTCAAGACTACTCTTTCTAAGAAGCTCTACGATTCTGTCGATTGAGATAAATTCTGTAAATGACTTATGCTCAATATAGTAATCCTTCTTATCCTGACAGTTCTCCATGAACTTATCAGCACTTTCGTACTTGTTGTTATCTACAGCAGCAGCGATATTAATCTCTCTGTTCTTCTCATCAATTCTTGATTCGATAGGTCCGTAGATTTCCATGTAAAGCTTTCTCTCTGCTTCAGATACAAAGGTTCTTGGCATCTTGCCAATCTCCTGACATTCTGTTGCCTGATCGATAAGCTCTAACATTATCTTCTGAATCTCTTTAATGTCTCCATTGAAAAGCTTCATCTTATCAAGATAGATAAGTAAATCGATGATATTCTGGTAATCCATATATGAGTACTTGCCTGACTTAAGTTCAAGTGTAAGCTTTCCAACAAGTCTCTCTACTTCATCATCTGGCTTAATTCTCCAATCCTGAAGTTCTCCAAGAGCTTTACCAGTAGACTGAATCTTCTTATTTCTGAGACTTTCCTGTTCTTCAAGGTTGATTACCTGCTTTGCTGACTGGTTAAATGCAAGATCATCCCAGTAAGTCTTGGTAATCCACTCATCAATGAATCTGTGTCTCATAATATGGTCATTTTCATTACCTTCAAAAACAATATAGTCTACATTGAGGCCTGAATTCCAAGGAGCAAGCTTCTTGTTCTTACCGATAGCACCAGATAACCAGATACTGTACTGAAGGAATGAATCTACTACATTCTCATATAACTTGGCATTGCCATAGTACTCAAGAGTTCTCTTGTAGATCTCTGTGTACTTATCAATCCATCTTAAGAAGATACGTAAGTTTCTGTTGTCAGTCTGCATAAATGACTTCTCAATACGCTCTATGTGCTTAAGAAGGAACTCTCTATAGTTAACATCACGAACATAGGCTGTTGTTCCAACATCTGGATTACCATTGATTACCTCAAGGATTGTCTCCTTTAAGCTTGGGTAATATGGAAGTGCCTTACCAATAACCTTCTCACGAATATCTTTGTAGATATAGTTTACTGAGTATACATTCTCATTAAGCTTTTTAAGATCATCCACAGAGATCGCAGTGATGTCCTTTGGCGCATTCTCCTCACCATTACTATTAATAAGTGACTTACCACCTATAAGTAATGAGAGATACTTTAACTCAAGATTAGAGTTAGTATATACCTTTCCAATATTCTCTTCATCTGCAAGAATCAGTACCTTACAACCACAATGCTCAATAAGATTATCGATGAATCCAAGTACCTCATCTACAGGTATTGTACAACGTTCCAAATCGTCAAAGCAGATAACAAAGTTCTTAACCTTACTAAGATCCTTCATAGTACTGAACTTACTCAGGTCCATGGATACCATATCATTGATTGATACAGATACGGCCTTGGAAGCTATGGCAAGCATACCATTGGCTGCATTGAGTACTTCCTTGGAAGAATTACCTCTCTTCCACTTCAGATGAAGCATAAAATTGGTCATCAGCTGCTTTGCAAGCGCATCTATAGTCGCAATACCATATAAGGAAATATAGATATTTTCCTTTGGTTCTCCCTCCATCACAGCTGTAGAAACTGCGTCTACAAGATGGTGATCATAAAGGTATGTCTTACCTGATCCCCATGGGCTGTCAATGAGTATCGCATACTGTGCCTTATCGTCTCTGACGTATTCCCTAACATGTCTAATTATTTCATCACGAGTCATGAAATCAATACCATCCCTTTTTACAATTTATAGTTTTTACCCTCACAGTTTATTATATCACAATCTATATATTCGGATGCATAATTTTGCATCAAATTTATAAGTTTTCTATCCTTACTGAGGTCTCATCCAATACACCATCTTTCCATGCAAAGGATACCCTCTTTCCACCTCTTACTCGTATACCAGCTACCTTTCCATTTTTCCAGTCCTTAGGAAGTGCAGGAAGTATCTTAATCTCTCCCGTATGACTCTGCACGAGCATCTCAGCTACAGCGGATACGTAACCAAAATTACCATCTATCTGGAATGGTGGATGATTATCGAACAAATTAGGCAGTGTTGATTTTTCAAGCAGCAGCTGAATATGCTCAAAAGCCTTATCTCCCATACCAAGTCTGGCATACAGATTAATTATCCAGGCCCTGCTCCAGCCAGTATGTCCTCCACCGTTACTTAGTCTCCTATCCAGTGTCTTCTTAGCGCCTTCCATGTATTCAGGGGTCTTGTCGCTAATCTGATTACCAGGAAAAAGTGCAAAAAGCTGAGAAATATGCCTGTGTCCAGGATCTATCTCCTTATAATCCTCATTCCATTCACATATTCCACCATAGGAATTGAGCTTAATCGGTGCAAGCTTTGAAAGTGTATCTTCTATACGTTTAACCACATCTGCCCTGCTTATATCATACAGGTATGCAAAGCAGTCAGTTCTTCTATCTTCCATTCCATTTGAATAAAGCAGTCTATATCCTTCAATGCAGGCCTCAAATAGTTCTCTCATAATCTGATTATCCATAGAGGCACCCTTGCAGATTACTCCCTTGCTGCCATTTGGCAGGATATACTCATTTTCTGGAGAAAGTGTTGGTGATGTCACCAGATATTCACCATCCTCTATCAGATAGTCTGTTAAGAATAAAGCAGCCTCCAGCATGGTATCCAGGTATTCACTTAAAAAATCCTGATCCTGTGAGAAACGATAATGTTCCCAGATATGAAGGCACAACCACGCTGCTCCCATTACCCAGAAGCTGGCACTCAGACAGGTATCCTGTGGCGCACAATCCGCCCATATATCTGTATTATGATGAGCCACAAATCCTCTGGCACCATACATGCGCTTGGCTACTTCTCGACCATTGATTCTCATACGTTCTATCAACTCGTAGAGTGGTTCTTCGCACTGTTCCAGTCCACAGACCTGTGAAGGCCAATAGTTCATCTCAGTATTGATATTGATTGTGTATTTGCTTCCCCAGGCTGGATTATAGCTATCATTCCAGATTCCCTGAAGGTTAGCAGGCAATGAGCCTGGTCTTGAGCTGGAAATCAGCAAATATCTTCCAAAGTTAAAGAATCTCTCATACTCCCACTGTTCTTCGTCCAGTTCTACACTCACCTGCTCATACAGCTTATGATAATCCTCAAGATGTCTCTGATATATATCCTCCCAGCCTGCTTCAATAGAACCAGAATAATCACTCAGTTTAGCTATAACTGTATCCTTAGGATTCTCTGAATAAAATGTTGTATCCGCTGCCAAAAGAATAAGAACTTCTCTTGCATCCTCCACCACAATACTATTGCCAATCTGTTCCAGTCTGCCACCTTCCTGTATCACGCGAATAGCACAGGCGAGGCTCACTGCATCTCTTCCTCCACACTGGGCAGTCATCAATGTTATATCATTATCGATATTGATACAGTCATCTATGTAATCATTGTAACCAGGATGTCTCAGTGACTGCAGGTCATATGGAGACAAATCCCATGTAGTATTGCCTCTGGCGAGCTGAGTGTGGAAAGAGATTGCTTCCTTATCAGCTTTAAGATGAATAGCAATTATTCCATCTGGGTAAGATGAAATAAACTCTCTTGTGTGGTTTACATAATCCTTTTTATAACTAAGTCTGACTACGCCATCATTAAGATCAAGATACCTGCGATATTCTTCGTAGTCATTGTCTCCATAGAAATGAATATACAGATTGCCCAGAGCTTCGTAATGTCTCTGGCAGTCTGGGATTCCTGCTAACGCAAGAGAGCACAGATCCTGTGCCTTTTCTATCTCACCTTTATTAATTAATTCTCTAATTTCGTCTAACTTCTCATAGGCAGAGGGATTGATACGGTCTCTTTTGCCGCCATACCATACACTATCCTCATTAAGCTGAAGATATTCTGTGCAGACATTGCCAAATACCATAGCGCCCAGTCTGCCATTACCTATTGGAAATGCTTCATTCCATGCCTTTGCAGGCGCATCAAAACTCACATAAGTAGATTTTCTTTTATTATTCAAGGCTTATATGCACTCCTTCATATATGCTACTATTGTTCCATCTATGTTGCCATTTGCAGCCATATCCTCCATGATTGCAAATGCTTTTTCCTTTGGAAGTGGTTTTTTATATGGACGATCAGTAGCCAGCAGCGCATCACATATATCTGCCACAGCCAGTATACGCGCTTCTATTCCCAGCTCGTCGCCAGATATCTTCTTAGGATAACCCTTTCCATTGATGCACTCATGATGCTGGGCTGCCCATACTGGTGCCTGCGCAAAGGCTCTGTTGAAATGAACCTTGCTCAGTATTCTTTCAGTCATTTCTACATGACTTTCCATTATTTCACGCTCTTTAGATGTAAGCGTTCCCTTGCGAATCATTAGACAGTTCTTTTCTTCCTCCTCAAGGAAGGGAATTGTCTCTGACTTGTCAGGACTGATATAGCAATAATCAAAGGTTTTTTGAAGACTCTCAAACAGTTCATCCTGTAAGAATCCTGCTCCATTGGCTGTATGAATCAGTTCTTTTGTATCAGCAAGTCGCTGCATCATAAGCTGATATTCTTCTTCAGAAATTGTTCCCTCAAGCTTATCTATAGTGCATCGTAATTCTATCTTTTCCAGTCTGCTATCTATAATCTCAAGTCTGCTTTCCAGTCTGGTCTGCTTATTCATAACCTCAAGTGGCACAATCATCTTGCCAATATCATGTAAGAAAGCTGCAAGCACTATCTGTTCTTTATGCTCCTTGCTAAAGCAGATATCGGATTTACCCTCTTTTTGAAGCTTATTAATATGGTCCACCAGAAGTCCAGAATACTTTGCCACATTTCTTGTATGACTGGCATTATAAGGTGTTCTGGCATCAATTGCCTCCGTCATTGCCTCCGTAAATGACCACATCTGTTCTGTGATTTCCTCCAGATAAGCCATATTGGAAAGAGCTATTGCTGTCTGAGAAGCCAGCGACATAATAATATGCACTTCTTCTTCAGTAAATGCGCGAATATTGCCTTCTTTATCACTGGCATTTATCAACTGCATTACACCAATCACTTCATCATCCTTGCCTATCATAGGAATAGCTACTATGGACTGGGTACGATACTCATTCATCTGGTCATAGCGTTTTGGTCCGGAAAAATCAAACAAATCGCTCTCATATACATCTTCTATGTTGAGCGCCTGTTTGGTAATTGCTGCATATGAACATATATTTTCTTTTTTTAAAGGGACTGGAGGAATATCAATCACTTCACCATCCAGTCCTCTGTTAAATCCCTTGGAAATTGTCTTCATGATACGGAATACAAGTGTATCATCTTTTAAAATATACAGTGTTCCTGCATCACTACTGGTGAGATCCATTGCTGTCTCAATAATAAATCCTAATAATTTGTTGGAATCCTTTTGAGCAGTCAGAGCAATTCCTATATCCAGAATCTGCTGAAGTCTGTCATTGTTATTCATATTTTCCCCTCATATACTCAAGTGCAGCCTGAGCATTTTCACAACCATTTATTTCCAGTAAAACAGATGTGCTTATAGCATTCTCATCCATTAATCGT
>DCJA01000040.1:48148-50069 GCA_002317175.1 Lachnospiraceae bacterium UBA1712
AAATTCGGCACATCCATCATTCGCTCCATCAGTCTCTCAAATATATCTGGCTCCTGTTCAAAGGTATTCTCCATATACACAGTAAGATGCGGATACTGCCTGCATTTTTCTGACCAGAACTCAACTGTAGCCTCAAGCCAGGCCTCAAGATAATATTTGATCCTAAGTGTACCTAAAAGTCCCGTATGGAATACTACTCCTTTAATAGCAAGACGGTCTGCAATAGCAAGTGACTGCTCATAGAGTTCTATGCTTCTGTTTCTTATCACAGAATCCTGTGCAGCTACATCTAATGCCAGAAATGCACCATGCATGGTATCATTGGATCTGTCTCTGTCCAAGTTTACATAATATTCAATTCTTCGTTCTATCTCTGAATCATTTTCATAAACAAATGGAATGCAAAAGTCGTTATATTCCAGATTAGCCTGGAACTTGTCTGCAATCTTCAGTGTTGTCTGCATGTCAGAGTATTCTGGTATTATTGAAAATGTCATGAAAACCTCAATAAACTATTGTCGTACACCACATTTGCTACATGTATAATACTGGTCAGTAATACCAGCCGGGCCAACCACCTCATGGAAGTCAGAAAAATCATGCGGAGTTGTTCCAGTTGATACTGAATAACTGTCTCCACATCTGCTACATGTATAGTTTTCACTTCCCGCCACACTACATGTTCCAGTAGTTGATGAAGTAAGCGAATAACTGTGTCCTAAAGCTGCTATGGTAGTTTTAGAACTTGCTCCACACCTACTACATTCCTCACTATCATAACCATCACTGGTACATGTTGCATCTGCATGGCTTGTTGAGTAGTTATGTCCTAATGCTGATGTAGTTGTTACATTTTTTTCTCCACAACGTTTGCAGGTCTTTGTCACATTTCCTTCTGATGTACAGGTTGCTTCCTGAGATGATGTAACCCAGTCATGTCCAAGAGCCTTTATCTCTTCCTTGTAACTGTCCCCACATCTACTACATTTATATTTAGTTTCGCCCTTCTTGTTACAGCTAGCCTCAACCTTACTAATAACCTCATATGCATGACCATTTGCACATGTGCTCACGCTATTATCCCCTGCATCCTTTGTATTCTTTTCATTTGATGCAGTATTATCATCCTTTTTACTATTATCTTCTTTTGTTACTTCTTCTGTCTCCTCTTCAACCACTGCTTCATCTGCTTCTGCTTCATATCCACAGTTTTTGCATACAAGCATACTGTCATCATCTGATTTAGAGACATATTCATGCTCTAGTTTTTCTATGATGTGTTTATCACCATCTGCCCCACAGATTACACATACATCATAGTAATAACCTTCTGAATCACAACTGGCAGCCAGTTCTTCTCTCTTACCGCTGAAATCATGCTCGATAATCTCTACAACATCATATAGCAAATCCTTGCTTATACTCAGGCTTCTTCCTTCATCGATTGATTTCCCCAGGAAGTATGCCTCTTGTTGTGTAAATGAGCTGTATTCAATGGTTGTGATTACATTATCAATTCTTCTCAGTGCTGTTCCATTATCGTTGTCAGGATCATAATCAAAATCATCATCTGACTTTATAAACTCTGAGATATCTTTATTCGACCTTACAACCGCATGTTCTCCTGCCTTAAGTAATCTGTTTTCTTCTGTGTTCTCTCCTGTTTCCATCTTGACCTGAACATATACTTCTCCCTCAAGAACATCAATTTCTGTATAGAAGAATTCACTGTCCTCATGTGTCGACACTCTGAACACTGTTCCTCTAACAGACATAGTTGCATTTGGGGTATCAACATCGAAGCATTCAGAATCAGCAAGCTTGTTGTCTATCCTGCAAAGAGTTGAACCCTCAGAAAGATGAATCCTGGTTCTGCTATCATTGCTCTTGCCAGTTGCTTCTATCCAAAAATGCGTCTTTT
>DCJA01000026.1 GCA_002317175.1 Lachnospiraceae bacterium UBA1712
TCATCCTTGGCACGCTTAAGAAGGTATTCAACTCCACCAAGGAAGCCTGGGTAGATAATACCATCATAATGCTCCTCAATGAGTCTCTTCATATGATTGCAGCTCACAGTATCAAGATCAGTATCAGCTGTAGCTACAAGAGGAATATACTCAATCTCAGCTCCGTATTCAGCCAACTCCCTGGCTGCATAACCAGCACCTCTTCCTACACCATACCAAAACTCATTATCATACATACTAAACAATGCTATTCTAATGGTTCTGTCTGGAACATTAGCTGTTGGAACAATTCCTGTATTAAATCTCTTAAGCATCTTTCTGATGCTGTCAACCATACCGCTGAGTGCTTCTGAATTGGCGCCAATCTGCATTGACTCAGCCGTAACCTCCTGCGATACTCCTGCAATTTCACTGGTCTTATCACTAATATCCCTTGCTGTATCGTGAAGCATCTCTGCAACATCTTTAGACTTCTCTGCATTCTTGGAAATTACTTCAAACACCCTGTTGATATCACTAATCTTATTCTGAATCTGGATAGAATGATCATTGATAGCCCTAAAGGACTTATTTACTTCTTCAAAAGTAACCTTACTATCATTATATGTATCAGAGCATTTCTTAATGCTGGCTGTAACGCTCTCACTACTTTCCATAATTTCAGAAAGGATAGAACTGATTCTGTCCATACCTTCCTTAGTCTTTTCAGACATATCAGTCATCTCATCAGCTACTACTGCAAAGCCTCGTCCAGCCTGACCTGCTCTTGCTGCCTCAATGGAAGCATTAAAGGATAAGAGCTTAAGCTGTGAACTAATACCAATAATAAAATCACCAACCTCTGATACACGCTTAATATCATCATTGAATCTGTTAAGCGTATCATTGATTGCATTAAGGTCTTCAGATACGACCTCCATATCCCTGGCATAACCTTCAAGATTGCCCATACCATTTCCACTGACACGAGAAGTCTCTTCAAGCATCTGTGTGATTACTTCCATCTCGTTAGCCGCTTCTTCCATCTGTACGGAGTTTTCTTCAACAACAGCAAGGTTGTCCTTAACCAGATCCAGCTGACGAATAGTCTTCTCATCAACTTCCATGGTATTCTGTGCTATCTGCTCATTACCACTCTGGTTAGCCTTCATACTATTGTTAAGGGTATCCACCGCATCTGACAGTACAACTACATTCTGCTTTGTTGACTCAACAAATGTAAGCAGATTAGTCTTGATGGAATTAAAACCAGCAGAAATAATATCTGTATTTGTCATCTTCTTTCCAAGGCTGTTAATTGGAATATCTTCAATATCAAGCTTGCCGCCCACTAACTGCTCAGCACATTTAACAAGAGCCTTCTGCTTCTGTGTAAGACGAACTGCAACAATCGAGCAGGCAATTATTGCCAAAAGCTCAATAATCACCAGCGCTATTAATATACCCATTTTCTGTTCCTCCGATTAGTAAAACTGACTAATATATTGCACAAATATACATATTAATCCACAATCCATACAAATTATATCAAATATTATGTAAATATGCATCATTTTATTTGTGTGTGATTATATTATTTTCACTCAAAAATCTTTAAAAAAGTGTATAATATCCTAAGTACGAACCATTTCGTTTCATACACAATCAACCCCTTATATTGGAGGAATACATCATATGAAAAAATTCATGGATGCAGATTTTCTGCTGGGTAATGAAGTAGCATCAAGGCTCTTTCATGATTACGCAGAAGATATGCCAGTAATTGATTATCACTGTCACATCAATCCCAAAGAAATCGCAGATGACAGGCACTTCAAAAACATCACTGAAGTATGGCTGGGTGGTGATCATTACAAATGGCGTTTTATGAGATCCTGCGGAGTTGAGGAAGCGTATATAACTGGTAATGCAAGTGATGAAGAAAAGTTTATGAAGTGGGCAGAATGTCTTGGCAAGGCTATAGGCAATCCGCTTTACCACTGGAGTCACCTTGAGTTACAGAGATACTTTGGATTTGATAAACCGCTTAATAAAAACACGGCTAAGGAAGCATGGGAACACTGCAATGCAATACTTAACCAGCCTGATATGAGTGCAAGAAATATTATCATTCGTTCCAATGTCAGCCTGCTCTGTACCACAGACGATCCTGTTGATTCTCTTGAATATCATGCAGCCATCCGTGATGATAACTCATTTGATGTTCAGGTCCTTCCAGCCTGGAGACCTGACAGAGCCATGAATATCGAAAAAGCTGATTTCGTGAATTATATCACAAAACTAGCTGATATTAGTGGTGTTAGTATCAGTTCATTTGCTGATCTTATAAAAGCCCTGAGAGTCAGAATGGACTATTTCGTTAGTCTAGGATGTCTGATTTCAGATCACGGCCTCGAATACGTGATGTACAATCCTGCTTCAGATGAAGACATAGAGAAAATATTTGCAAAGGCTATTAATGGAGAATCCGTAAGCCGTCAGGAAGAATTACAATATAAAACCGCATTTATGCT